>JANNWL010000493.1:0-1786 GCA_031414735.1 Burkholderiales bacterium
AGATCATCGATCGAACGCGCCAGTGGCCCGGCGACGGCCAGCGTACGGTAGCCATTGATCTCCCCAGGGAGCGGAACAATGTGTCCTTCAAACGAGACCACGCCATGCGTCGGCTTCAATCCATAGACGCCGCAAAAACCCGCAGGAAGACGGATCGAGCCCGCCAGGTCACTGCCCAGTGACAACGAGGTCATGCCCGTTGCAAGTGCAGTCGCGCATCCGCCGCTGGAGCCGGCCGGTGTGTGCGTGACGTCCCAGGGATTGTTGGTCTTGCCGAAGATGGGATTGTCTGTTTGCATGTCCATCGCCAGGGTGGGTGTGTTGGTCCTGCCGATGACGATCGCGCCCGCCTCTTTCAAGAGCTTGACCGCCACCGCATCGGTATCGGGGGTGTGGTCCTTGAGCGGCAGGTAACCCGCCGTGGTGCGCGAGCCCTTCACGCGATAGGTGTCCTTGATCGTGATCGGAACCCCATGCAGTGGGCCGCATGGTTGGCCCGCGGCCCTGGAACGATCTGCCTGGTCTGCCTGAGCAAGCGCTTCCGCCTCGTGGAGCGTCACGATGGCGTTGTAAGCGGGGTTGTGTTTCTTGATTTGCGAGAAATAGGCCTCGGCAGTTTGGCGAGAGCTCACTTCTCCAGTGCGAAGCATGGCAGCCAGTTGGCTGGCTGAAAGAAAGTTGAGAGATGGTTTCATGAATGCTCCGTTTGAACTGAAAGTAGCGTTACTGCCGGTGGCACGGATCGATGGGAGTCGTTCATGGTCAAGTCGCCCATCCTGGCGTCGGCAGGCCCAGCTCGGGTGGGCTCGTCCGGTGTCGCACCAGCGCAACCCCTAGCACCAGCATCCAGATCGGCAGCACGACGTTGTTGAGCGCTGCGATCGGCTCGACCCAGCCGGTCACGTTGCGCAGCATGGCCAACCAGCCCAGCAGGCTGGCCGACGCGCCGGCCACCAGCAGCCAGCGCCGTGCAGGTGCCGCCGCCCGGGTCAGCACGATGGCAGCGCACAGGAAAAACGCGTTCAGGAACAGCTCGCCCAGAAACTCGCCGATGAAGTTGCCCAGGTAG
The DNA here is from genome assembly GCA_031414735.1 of Burkholderiales bacterium. Classification (GTDB taxonomy): domain Bacteria; phylum Pseudomonadota; class Gammaproteobacteria; order Burkholderiales; family Burkholderiaceae_C; genus Rubrivivax. Next base: position 1,070 of record JANNWL010000493.1, read on the forward strand.
CTGTTGGAAGCGTCGAAGACCGCAGTGATGGCCTCGCGCGCGGAGGGGGTCGCGTCAGCGTAGGCGAGGGCAAGTTGCCAGTGCAGGCTGGGCCAGCGCAGCAGGCCCGCCATCATGGCGGCGGCACTCAGCACCGCCAAGATCAAGGCCGCCCTGGCCGCCAGCGGTGCGGCATGGCGCCCGGCGGCGTAGACGCCGATGGCCGTGGGCAATAGCAGCAACGGGATCAACCCGTACAGCACCCAGACCGCGCGGCCGCCCGGCCCCAGCGCCAGCAGCCGCGGCAACACCTGCGCAGCTGGCATGTCCAGCACATCGGGGTAGCCGAAGGTGCGTGCCAGCACCGCGAAGACGACGGAGAACAGCAGCGTCGCTGCGATCAGCGAGCCACCGCCCATCACCGTCGCTGCACGCGAAAACTTGGTTGACTCACGACTCACCCTAAACTCCTTCGGACACTTTGAGCGGCGTGGGAGAAGTGTGGAGTGGGACAGTCCGATCAGGAATGACGGGACGCGCCACCCGCTTGACCCGGCGCGCCAGATTCCTTGCCTGAATGGAGCCCCGATGCGCGAGGCCACGATTGCGACGTCGCTGCTGATCGACTTCCTCGCTTTCCTCGGCCGGCGCGGCCTGGCTGCGGAGACGGTCTGTCGAGCAGCGCAGATCGACCCCGCTTGGGTCGACGAGCCCAATTCACGTGTCCCCGCCGCGGCG
>JANNWL010000494.1:0-1993 GCA_031414735.1 Burkholderiales bacterium
TTCATCGACCTGGTGTTCGAACACGCCGGGCGCTTCTACGTGCTGGACTGGAAGTCCAACCACCTGGGCGACACGCCGGCCGACTACGCCCCGGCCCGCCTGGCACGTGCCATGGACCAGCAGGGCTACCACCTGCAGTACCTGCTGTACTGCGTGGCCGTGCACCGGTACCTGGCGCAACGCCTGCCCGGCTACGACTTTGAGGCCCACTTCGGTGGCGTGCTCTACCTGTTCGTGCGCGGCGTGCGCCCGCACTGGCCGGGCTGCGGCGTGTTCGCGCACCGGCCGGCGCTGGCCACCCTGCAACACCTGTCGGCGCTGCTGGACGGGGGCGCAGCGTGAACCGAGACCCGGCGTCCCAAGCCATCGCACTGGCCGAGGCCTTTGCGCGCCACATCGCCACCTGGGCGCGTGCGCAACAGGCGCCCGAGCCGGCCGTGCAGGCCGCGGCACGTGCCGCGCGAGACACCAGCCTGGCCACCAGTGCCGGCCATGTCTGCCTGGCACTGGACGGCCGGGCCGACTGCGACGCCGTGCGCGCCCTGCTGCTGGCCAGCGGCGTGGTCGGCACGCCGCAAAAACTCGGCGCGATGCCCCTGGTGCTGGACGACGGACACCGCCTGTACCTGCACCGCTACTTCGACCTGGAACTGAGGTTGGCGCGGCGCTTGCAAGCGGCGGCGGCGGGCGCCCTGCAACCACATGACGCCGCCAGCACCGCGCTGCTGGCGACCTTGTTCGGCGGTGGGCCGGATGCCGCCACCGCGCAGCAGCGCGCCGCCGTTGCCACGGCGTTGCACGGGCGGCTCACCGTCATCAGCGGCGGCCCCGGCACGGGCAAGACCACCACCGTCGTCAACCTGCTGGCCTGCCTGCTGGCGCAGGACCCGCACGCCCGAATCGCGCTGGCAGCACCCACCGGCAAGGCCGCTGCCCGCATGAGCCAGGCGGTACGCGAACGCTCCGCCCACCTGCCCGCCGCGCTGCGCGACCGTCTGCCCAGCGACGCCAGCACCGTGCACCGGCTGCTGGGCGCCACACCCGACGGCGGCCTCACCCACCACGCCGGCCACCGGCTGGCGCTGACGGCGCTGGTGGTCGACGAAGCCTCGATGCTGGACCTGGCGCTGGCGACGAGGCTGCTCGAAGCCGTGCCCGACGAGGCCCGCATCGTGCTGCTGGGCGACAAGGACCAGCTGGCGGCCGTCGAATCCGGTTCGGTGTTTGCCGACATCTGCGCCCGGTCTGCCCCCGGCCTGGCCGAGCGCGTGGTCTGGCTGGAACACAACTTCCGCTTCGCGGCGGATTCCGGCATCGGCCAACTGGCCGGCCACATCCGCGCCGGTCGCGCGGACGACGCCCTGGCCACCCTGCGCGGTGGCGGCCAAGGCAGCCTGCTTTGGCTGGACGGCGCCGCAGCCTCGCCCTGGCCCGCGCTGCACGCCGGGCTGGCGCCCTACCTCGACACCGTGGCCGCCGGCGACATTCACCACGCCGACCGCGCCTGGGCCGGCTTTCGCGTCCTGTGCGCGGTGCACGAAGGACCCCAAGGCGTGGTGGCCGTCAACGCGGCGCTGACAGCCCATGCCCGAGCCCGGCTGGGCAGCGTGGACGCCGCAGCGCAGTCGCCCTGGTACCCCGGCCGGCCGGTCATGGTGCTGCGCAACGACCCGGCGCTGAAACTCTTCAACGGCGACATCGGCCTCACCTTGCCCGACCCGGCGGCCGACGGCGCGCTGCGCGTCTTCTTCCCCGCCCCCCACAGCACCTGGCGGGCCCTGGCCCCGACGCGCCTGCCTGACCACCAGACGGCCTACGCCATGACGGTGCACAAGGCCCAGGGCTCGGAGTTCGACCACGCGCTGCTGTTGCTGCCGGACCTGGGCAGCAGGGTGCTGACGCGCGAACTGCTCTACACGGCGGTCACGCGGGTGCGCCAGCGGCTCACGCTGTGCGGCCCGGCGTCTGTGCTGGCCGAGGCCATTGCGCAGCC
>JANNWL010000495.1:0-2559 GCA_031414735.1 Burkholderiales bacterium
CGTGGCGAGCAGGACCACGACGACGCGAAAGCCGTGGCGTTCACCCCGTGACAGCACACGTTCGGCGTAGCGGATGTCTGCTTCGGGCGGGTCATAGCGCGCACAGCCCTTGCACTTCTTGAGCTGGATCGGAACGCGGACCACGTTCGCCCCCGTGGCGGCCAGGTCCTCGAAGTCCGACTCGGTGTAGATCTCGCGGCCATCCGCTGGCAGCTCGGCCAATGAAAAGCCGCGCAGGGCGCCGTCGTGGAAGTGCTGCATGCGTTGCTGCAGTACGGAAAGCGGGGCTGCTTCTGCGGCGGTAGACCACGAAGCCAACAGTGCGCCGGCCAGCACACACAACAATAGAGCGATGTTCACCGCGGTCTGGCGAGTCCGTGCCGCATGCGATCCATTGCCGACAGGATGGCCGCCATGAAGTCCCTCTCGAAAACCGGCATCGAAAACCGCTGCACGACCAACTCGCGGTGTTCGTCAAGCAGCGGCTGTTCTTTCGCGCTCAGGGTTTGGACCAACCGGGCTGCGAGTGCGCTTGCATCACCACTGGGAAACAGCCAGTGCAGCGGCAAGGTGTCCAGCATGCCGTCGACTGCCGATGCAATCACCGGGCGTCGCAGGTACATGGCCTGGAGCAGGACCAGAGGCAGGCCTTCGTAACGCGAAGGAATGACGAGCGCATCGATGGCCGAGTACACCTGCGTCAGGTTGTCGCTCCAGCCTGCGAACACGACAGCGTCCTCGACACCTTCCGCGCGCACGAGCGCCTTCAGCGCGGCGAGGTCGGGGCCGTCCCCGACCAAGAGGAGTTTCAGGTTGGCGACCTGTCGGCGGGCCAAGGCCAGGGCCTTGACAGCCAGGTCCTGTCTCTTTTGCCAGAACTGGACACGGCCAATAAGCGCGACGACCTGATCGCCAGCGTCCAGGCCCAGTTGCGCGCGCGCCGCGCCCTTGTCGACCTCATGCCAATGGGTCAGATCGATGGCAGCCGCCACGACAGTCACCGGCTGCCTTAGCTTCCTGGCCCTGAGGTAGGCCTCCATCCGCGGACTGATGGTGATGTACTCGTCGGGCATCCAGTAATAGAGACGATTCACCGGTTCCCGCAATGCGGCTCTCAGCCGTGACTCGGAAAACATCGACTCCGGGTGGGTCATCGGGATGTAGCTGATGCTGGGCAAGCCCGCCCGCTTCGCGGCCAACAGCCCGGCGCTGCAATAGGCAATCGCGCCTTGCACCATGACCACGACGTCTGGCACGAAGGCTGCCATCGCAGCGGCGATCTTGCGGATGGCGCGAATCGATAGAAGCGTACGAAACACCTGGAACCGCCCTGAGGCGTAGCTTTGAGGAAGGGGCTTGAAGCGTGGATGCTGCGCCGCAATCTCGCCGATCTGCTTGCCCAACCGGGCATTGCCACGGAAGTACATGAAACCCACTTCGATGTTCGGCTGCAAAACGATGTGGCGAATGGCGGCCAGGGTCTGCAGCTCGTGGCCACCAAAGTCCGGGGCATCGTCGTAGAACAGGATTCGCAGGGGTTGCACCATGGGAACAGCGTCTTTCGGGCGGCTACTTGCGTCCAGTGCGAAGCCGGCTTGGCAGCGGCAGCATCAGGATCCCCAGGCGGGACTTGGCGAAGTACACGCGCAGCAGGTTGCACGCGGCTGTGGCAATCGCATTGGCCGCTGCCGCGCCCAAGATGCCCCAGAACGGGATGAGCGCGAAGCACAGCACCACCGCCATCAATGCCCCTGCGATGGCGATGTGCCCTTCTATGCGGTGGTGCCCGCTCATGTTCAGCAAGTAGCCGACGGGACCCGTGGCCGCGTTCACGAACTGTCCGATCGTCAGGATGATGAGCACCTGCGCTCCAGCCTCGAACTCAGGCCCGAACAGCGACAGGATCTGGGTTGGAAACACCATGAAGATCAGCAACAGCGGCACGCTGGAGAAGGTGGTCAGCAGGGTCGAACGCACCGCCAGCCTGGCCACACCCTCCGCGTCCTTGGCCGCATGCAGCGCCGCGAACCGCGGGGCTGCGACAGCGCTGTTGGCCAGCAGCAAGAATCGGGTTAGCAACGCCGTGCGGGCAGCTGCGGTGTAGATGCCTACCTCGCCAGCTGTCACGAACATGCCCAGTATCAGGATCTCGGCAAACGTCATCACCACGTCTGCCACGGCGGCGCCATACATCGGCAAGGCCGTGCTGAAGAGTTCGCGGAACTTGATTGGGCCATTTGTCGACCTGTCGCGAGCCGCAAGTGTGCGACGCCACAAGACATGGCTTGCTGCGCACACCAGCAAGCTGGCAGCAAGATACATCGCGCAGGCGCTGCCGGCATCCTTCAAGTGGTCTGCAAACACCAGCAACAGCAGCAGGTTGACCAGCGGCAGCGCTGCACCTTGGATCAATGAGGAAAGCGCCTGGTGCTGTCCTGCCTTCAGCAGCTCGGCATACAGGTTCAACAGCGCAAAGGGCACCAAGGCCAGGCTCATCAACCGAAGCGGTTGGGCCAGCGCGGGGTCGGCATACACGGCGGATGCCAGCCAGTCGGCTGC
>JANNWL010000496.1:0-21447 GCA_031414735.1 Burkholderiales bacterium
TGGTTTGTGATTGACGCCACCGACAAGGTGCTCGGACGTGTTGCCAGCGAAGTGGCACTCCGTTTGCGCGGCAAGCACAAGGCCATTTACACGCCTCACGTCGACACCGGCGATTTCATCGTCATCGTCAATGCGGGCAAGATCCGTGTCACCGGGGCCAAGGCCACGGACAAGATCTACTACCGGCATTCCGGTTACCCGGGCGGCATCCGCGCGACGTCCTTCAAGGACATGCAGGCCAAGCACCCCGGCCGCGCCATCGAGAAAGCCGTCAAGGGCATGCTGCCCAAGGGCCCGCTCGGTTACGCGATGATCAAGAAGCTGAAGGTTTATGCCGGTGAAACCCACCCGCACACCGCCCAGCAGCCCAAGCCGCTCGAGATCTGAGGACACGACGATGATCGGAAATTGGAATTACGGCACCGGCCGGCGCAAATCCAGCGTCGCCCGGGTGTTCATGAAGAAGGGCAGTGGCCAGATCGTCATCAATGGCAAGGCCATCGATGCGTACTTTGGCCGCCAGACGTCGATCATGATCGTCAAGCAGCCCCTGCTGCTGACGGCCAACGACGGCGCCTTCGACATCAAGATCAACGTGCACGGCGGCGGTGAATCCGGCCAGGCCGGTGCCGTACGCCACGGCATCACGCGTGCGCTGATCGACTACGACGCGGCCCTCAAGCCCGACCTCAGCCGTGCCGGCTTCGTCACGCGCGACGCACGTGAAGTCGAGCGCAAGAAGGTCGGTCTGCACGGCGCGCGGCGTCGGAAGCAGTTCAGCAAACGGTAGATGGGCCCACCCCCGGAGCGCCTTGCGGCGCTCCCCCTCGAGGGGACAGCGCCAGCGGCCCGGCGAGCCCGGTTCCGCGGCGTTTGTCGGGTCGTGGTTTGCCCTGGCGCAGTTTCGCGTTGGCGTCGTGGGCATTGCGTTCCCGCTATGCTCTGTCCTTTGTCGGAGATCTAACTATGAACGCTGTTGCTGAATCACTGGCCTCTGCCTTTGACGACATGCCGCCTCCGCTGGTCTTCACGGACAGCGCTGCCGCCAAAGTCGCCGACTTGGTCGCCGAAGAGGGCAACCCCGAACTCAAGCTGCGCGTCTTCGTGCAGGGCGGCGGGTGCTCGGGCTTTCAGTACGGGTTCACCTTCGACGAAGTCGTCAACGACGACGACACGCAGATGAGCAAGAACGGCGTCACGCTGTTGATCGACGCCATGAGCCTGCAGTACCTGGGCGGCGCCGAGATCGACTACAAGGAAGACCTGCAGGGTGCGCAGTTCGTGATCAAGAATCCGAACGCCACGACCACCTGCGGTTGCGGCTCGTCCTTTTCCGCCTAGGCGGGATAGAGCGTTCCCAGCACACGGGGCCCGCGGGCGCCGGTGACGGCCGGCAGGTTGCCGGCGCGTCCGGCCAAGTGCTCACGGGCGAGCCAGGCAAATGCCAGCGCCTCGACCCGGTCAGGTGCCACGCCTTGGCTGGCGGTGCTGAGTACTTCAACACCATCGGGCACCAAGCTCTTCAGCCGGGACATCAGGTGAGTGTTGAACGCCCCGCCGCCGCACACCAGCAAGGTCTGCACCGAAGGCAGGGTTCGATGCAACGCCTGGGTGGCGCCTAGGCATGTGAACTCGGCCAGCGTGGTCATCACGTCGGCTTTTGACAGCCCGGCGCCTGAAACAGCGATCTGTGCGTCCAGCCACGGCGCATTGAACAAGTCGCGGCCGGTGCTCTTGGGCGGCGACAGCGCCAGGAACGGTTCGGCCAGCAACGTGTCCAGCAGGCCAGCGTCGACCTGGCCGCTGGCCGCCCACTGTCCGTCTGCGTCGTAGGCCTGCCGGCGCTGGCGCTGGACCCACAGGTCCATCAGCACGTTGCCCGGCCCGCAGTCGAAACCGCCCACAGCGCCTGCGCTTGGCAACAGGGTGAGGTTGGCAATGCCGCCCAGGTTCAGCACGGCCACGTCGCGTCCGGCTTGCGAAAAAGCTGCGGCGTGGAAGGCCGGGACCAGCGGTGCGCCGATGCCGCCGGCAGCCAGGTCGCGACTGCGCAAATCGCAGACCACGGCGATGCCCGTCAGCTCCGCCAGCAGCGACCCGTTGAGCAGCTGCAGCGTGTAGCCCATGCCATCGAACTCACGCGGACGGTGGCGAACGGTCTGGCCATGGGCGCCCAAGGCGTCCACCCGCGATGGCGCGACACCCGCTGCAGCCAGTAGTTGCTCCACAGCCTTCGCGTAGACACACGACAAGCCGCTGCCGACCAGGGCAGCCCGATGCAGTTCGTCGGCCCCGGGAGTATTGAGCGCAAGCAACTCAGCGTGCAACTCTGCGGCGAAAGGGAGGTGGACGAAAGCCAGCTCCTGAAGGGCGCCTGTGGAGCCTGCACTTTCGACCAACACCGCATCGACGCCGTCGAGCGAGGTGCCCGACATCAGCCCGATGAATCGAGCCATGGGCTGTACCGCCTTACTCGAACCGCCCGTGCGTGGGGCCCAGCGTTTCCGCCAGGTCGAGCTTGACCTGCACGGTCTGCGCGATCGCGGCGAAGCGGCTGCGCGAGCCACTGTCCAGCGCCACGGTTTCCGAGGCCTTGGCGATGAGCAGCGGGTCCTGGTGTTGGCCAGCGACGCGGAACTCAAAGTGCAGATGCGGTCCGGTTGCCCAGCCAGTCATGCCCACAGCACCGATGCGCTGCCCTTGCTCGATACGCTGGCCGGGACGCACGTCCATGCGGCTCAGGTGCGCGTAAACCGTGACCCGCTGGTTGCTGTGCCTGATTTCGACGACGTTGCCGTAGCCGTTCTGGCGGCCGGCGAAATCGACCACGCCGTTGCCCACCGAACGCACCGGCGTGCCAGTGGGAGCGCTGTAGTCCACACCCTTGTGCTGGCGCCAGTTCTGCAGCACCGGATGGAGCCGGTTGGCAAAACCCGAGGTCACGCGTGAAAACTCCATCGGGCTGGCCAGGAAGGCCTTGCGGCGGCTGCTGCCGTCCAGGCCGAAATAGCCACTGCGGCCATCCGGCCCCGCGAACCAGATGGCATGGTGCGCCGTGCCCCCGCTCACGAACTCGGCGGCCAAGACGCGGCCGGCGCCTTGGTTCCAAGCGATGGGTTCGCCGTCGGCAGTGAAGGTCTCGTAGACGATGTTGAAGCTGTCGCCCTTGCGCAGTTGACGGTGGAAGTCGACATCTGTGGCGAAGATTTCAGAGAGCTGCGCGGCGATGGCGTCGGGAAGACGCGCTTCGTCTGTGGCGGCATACAGCGTGGTGCGTATGTTGCCGCTGGCCAGGCGGACCTGGGCGGCCAGCGGCACGTGTTCGAGCCGCGAAGTCCAGCGACCGTCGACGCGTTCGATGCTCAGTCGCGCGAAGTGGCTGGCGGCCAGTTCGCTGCGCTCGGCCTGGAAACGGCCGGTCAGGGTCATCAGCCCGCCGTCGCTGCCAGCCAGGGCCTGCACCATCTTGCCAGCACGACCCGACAGCAGCTTGCGCGCGGTCAGGTCCCTGCGCAGGAACTCCGCCGCCTGCGGATCGTTCACGCCCATCCGGGCCAGCAAGCGTTCTGGGGTGTCGGTGCTGCGCGTCAGCTCGTTGCGGGTCAGCGACAGTTCGTGCGAGGCCAAGGCTTCAAGCTGGACTTCCAGTCCGACGAGCGGCACAGCGTCCGTGACCAGGGTCTGCGGCAGCTGGGAGGCGTCGGGAACCAGCGGCGCCACGGCCACCGCAGTGATGGCGAAGCCCGCCATCGCAGTCACTGCAGCGACAACGACGCCGCGCTTGTGGCGCTGGCCTGCGTCTGCGAGGCGCTGGAAGAGAACGGCGGTCTGCAATTTCAAAGCTGGCATCAATCTAGAATCCGGCGCCCGCAGCGCTGTAGGACGGGGTCCCGGATCAACCTAAGGCGAAGCCGCGAGTATAGCCAAGGCCCGTACCCGATTCCCTTGCAAAACCCCTCCGAAGTCGACCCCATGCCCGAGCCCGTGATTTCCCCAGTTTCACCGCTGCCTTACCCGGTCACCGACGAGGTGCGCGAAGCCTTGGCGGTGTCGCTGCGGGGTTGCGAGGAACTGCTGCCGCAGGCCGAGTGGCTGGCCAAGCTGGCGCGGTCCGAGGCCCTGGGCCAGCCGCTGCGCATCAAGTTCGGGTTGGACCCGACCGCGCCCGACCTGCACCTGGGCCACACGGTGGTCTTCCACAAGATGCGCCAGCTGCAGGACCTGGGGCACGTCGTCATCCCGCTGATCGGCGATTTCACGTCGATGATTGGCGACCCGTCGGGCCGCAACAGCACGCGCCCGGCGCTGACCCGCGAGCAGATAGACGCCAATGCCAGGACCTATTTCGACCAGATCGGGCTGGTGCTGGACATGGGCCGCGCCGAGGTCCGCTACAACAGCGAGTGGAGCGACCCGCTGGGCGCGCGCGGCATGATCCAGCTGGCCGCCCGCTACACCGTGGCGCGCATGATGGAGCGGGACGACTTCTCCAAGCGCTTCGCCGGCAACACACCGATCTCGGTGCACGAATTCATGTACCCGTTGATGCAGGGCTACGACTCAGTGGCCCTGAAGAGTGACCTCGAACTCGGCGGCACGGACCAGAAGTTCAACCTGCTGATGGGCCGCCATCTGCAGCAGGAATATGGTCAGGAGCCGCAGTGCGTGCTCACAATGCCGCTGCTGGAGGGGCTCGACGGCGTGGACAAGATGTCCAAGAGCAAGAACAACTACATCGGCATCACCGAGCCGGCCAACACCATTTTCGCCAAGGTGATGTCGGTGAGCGACACCTTGATGTGGCGCTGGATGACGCTGCTGTCGCGCCGCAGCGAGGACGAGATCGCCGCCCTGCGCGCCGAGGTGCAGGCTGGGCGCAACCCCAAGGACGCCAAGGTGCTGCTGGCCACCGAATTGACTTCGCGCTTCCACGGCGCAGCGGCGGCCCGCGCCGCCGACGAGGACTTCCACCGCCGCGCCGCCGGCGGCGTGCCCGACGAGATCGCCGAGACCACGCTGAGCGGCGCGCCGCTGGCCATCGGCGCGTTGCTCAAACAGGCGGGTCTGGCGCCGTCCACCAGCGAGGCGCTGCGCCTGGTCGAACAAGGTGGCGTGCGCATCGACGGCACGGTGGTCAGCGACAAGGCGCTGAAGGTCGGCGCCGGAAGCTTTGTCGTGCAGGTGGGCAAGCGCAAGTTCATGCGCGTGCAGCTGGGCTCGTAGCCCGAATCTGCCGGACCGTGATCGCCCTGGCCCAGCGGGTGCGTCAGGCCCGCGTCGAGGTGGACGGCGCGGTGGTGGGCGCGATCGGCCCCGGCCTGCTGGTTTTGGTGTGCGCCGAACCGGCGGACACGCCCGAAATTGCGTCGCGCCTGCTGCACAAGCTGTTGAAGCTGCGCATCTTTGAAGACGCGGCCGGCAAGATGAACCTCAGTCTGCAGGACGTGAACGGCGGCCTGCTGCTGGTGTCGCAGTTCACGTTGGCGGCGGACACCTCACGCGGCAACCGCCCCAGTTTCACCGCGGCTGCAGCGCCTGAACTGGGGCGTTCGTTGTTCGATGAGCTGCTGCGCCTGGCGTGTGAACGCCACCCGCTCGTGCAGGCCGGCGTGTTTGGCGCCGACATGCAGGTGCACCTGGTCAACGACGGGCCGGTGACGATCCCCTTGCGCATGGCCTGAAATGAACAAACCCGCCGAAGCGGGTTTGTGGGCTCATCCCGGGCCGATGTCAGTCAGCGTACTGTCCGGCGGCCTTGATGGCGGGGCCCCACTTGTTGATCTCGGCTTCGACAAAGCGCTTGTGGTCGGCCGGGTTGGTGCGGTTGTCGGTGACGACCACCGCGCCCAGAGCTTCCTGGCGCTTGATGAATTCCGGGTCCTTCAGCGCGTTCTTCAGCGCGGCGTTGACCATGTCCAGCACCGGCTTGGGCGTGCCCTTGGGGGCGTACATGCCGTGCCAGACGGACACGTTGAAGCCCTTCAAGCCCTGGCTGTCCAACGTGGGCAGCTTGGACAGGGCCGCCGTGGTCAGCGGCTTCATAGTGGTCACGGCAAAGGCCTTGACCTTGCCGCCTTCGATCTGCGAGGTGGTGTTGGTGGTCTGGTCGCACATCAGGTCGACCTGGCCGCCCAGGATGTCGGTCATGGCTGGGGCCGTACCTTTGTAGGGGATGGTGGTCATGTCGATCTTGACGGCTTGCTGGAAGAGCAGGCCGCACAGGTGCGATGCTGCACCCAGGCCGGCGTTGGCCAAGTTGATACGGCCCTTGTTGGCTTCCATCCACTTCAACAGTTCGGCGTAGTTGTTGGCGGGCAGGCCGGGCTTGCCGATCAGCGTCATTGGCACTTCGTTGACCATGCCCAGGTACTCGAAGTCTTCGAGCGTCTTGTAGGGCAAGGTGCGGTACAGCGCCGGGCTGGTGGCCATGCCGATGTGGTGCAGCAGGAAGGTGTAGCCGTCCGGCGCCGCCTTGGCCGCCTTGGCCGCGCCCAGCGTGCCGCCGGCGCCGCCGACGTTCTCGATGACCACGGTCTGGTTGTTCAGGCCCTTGCGCAGCACCTCGGCCAGGTCGCGTGCCACCTTGTCAGTGGGACCACCGGCGGCAAACGGCACGATGATGGTGATGGGCTTTTCGGGGTACGCGGCCACGGCGGTGCCGACGGCGGTGACGGTAGCGATGGCAACGAGCAGACGGTTCATGTTGGTCTCCAGACTGTTGTAGGCGGAACTTCGGAAAACTGGGCCAGCGATGCTAATAGGCAGGCCCAAAGACGCGGGCGTGGGAACTACTTATCCACGCCAGGTTTGAGCCATCCCGCCTGGGGCGCGTGAAAGAGCGCACGGACCGATCAGGCATAGCTGCGGGCGTCCTCGATGACCTTGCCATCGTTCTTGAGTTCGCCCGGCGCGGCCAGGACGATGTCGGCACGCAGCTTGGTCACGTCGCGCACACTGTGGGCCACGGCCGCGGCCAGAGCCGGGTCGGTGCTGAGCGTTTCGATGTGCAGCGTCATGCGGTCGTTTGCCATCTCGCCAGCCACCACCAGGCGCGCCTTGATGACCTCGGAGTGGCGCTTGATGACTTCGGCAACCTGTGCAGGATGCACGAACATGCCGCGCACCTTCGCGGTCTGGTCGGCCCGGCCCATCCAGCCTTTGATGCGGGTGTGGGTGCGGCCCGTGGGACAGGGGCCGGACAGCACGGCGCTGAGGTCGCCGGTGCCAAAGCGCAACAGCGGATAGTCGGGGTTGAAGACGGTAACCACCACCTCGCCGACCTCGCCGTCGGGCAGCACGTCGCCGGTGCCGGGTCGCACGATTTCTACCAGCACGCCTTCATCGACGACCAGGCCTTCGCGGGCTGCGGTCTCGAACGCGATGACGCCCACATCGGCGGTGGCGTAGGCCTGGTAGGCGGCCACGCCGCGTCCCTGCAGCCAGTCGCGCAGGCTGGGCGGAAAGGCCTCGCCGCTGACCAGGGCCTTCTTCAGGCTGGGCAGGGCCAGGCCAGTCTCTGCGGCCTTTTCGAGCAGGATACGCAGGAAGCTGGGCGTGCCGGTGTAGGCATCGGGCCGCAGGTGTTCCATGGCCTGCAGCTGCAATTCGGTGTTGCCCACGCCGCCCGGGAACACGGTGCAGCCCAGGGCGTGGGCGCCACCTTCCATGATCCAGGCGCCGGGTGTGAGGTGGTAGCTGAAGCTGTTGTGGACGAGGTCGCCGGCGACGAAGCCAGCAGCGCGCAGGGCGCGCGCGCAACGCCAGTAGTCGCTGCCCTGGCCTTCGGGTTCGTAGATCGGCCCGGGCGACTGGTAAACGCGCCGCGCCGGCCGCAGGGCGCGCTGCGCGGCCCAGCCGAGTGCAGAAAAGCCGCCGAACGCATCGACGCCGCGCTGGGCTTGCTGCCGTTCCAGCAGTTCGTGCTTGCGCGTGACCGGCAGACGCGCCAGCGCGGTGCGGGTCGTGACCTCTGCCGGCACGACGCCAACCAAACGTTCTGCCATCGCCGGCACGGCCAAGGCGGCATGCACCAGGGTTGGCAGGGCGATGACCAGTGCGGCATGGCGTTCTGCACCGCTGCGGGTTTCCAAGGCATCGATAGGCATGGCGCGACCCGAAGGCTTCAGGGCCTGAGGCCCAGTTCTTGTTGCAGGCGCCGGGTGAGTTTCCCGGCGACGAGGGCATGCGAGCGCTGGATCAGCGCATTCAAATCGTCGACCACCAAGCCATGGTCCGACGTCACCTGGACCCACTTGGCACGCGCCAAGTAGGGCGCCGGCACCACGCCAGGCACGGAGGTGAGTTCCAGAAAGCGGTCGTCGTCGACCTTGAAGCTGCAACTGGTGGCCAGGCCGTCGCGCAGCAGGAAGACGCAGAACATCTTGGCGCCGACGCTGTAGACCAGGTCCGCGCCCCACTTGATGTCCTCGGTCGCCGCAGGCAGGGCGGCCGCAAGTGCCCGCTGCGGTTCGAATCCGCTGGCAACAGCGCGCCGAGACATCACTCGTCCTGGGCCCAGCGGGCCAGCCGCTTCTTGATGTCGTCGATGCACTTGCGCTGGTCGGCGGCGGAGCGGATGGTCACCGCGTCCCATTGCGGCGTGATCGCCAAGGTGCGGGCCAGGCGCGCGTTGATGGCCGCCGCGTCGACGACGAGTTCCGCGACGCGCTTGCCGCGCAGTTCGAAGCCGTTGCCGCGTTCGGTCAGTTTCAGGTCGCGCAGGCTGCGTTTGATCTGCAGCAGCGCCTCGTCGGGCTTGAAGGGAGGCGGCGCGAAGCCGATTTCGACATCGCTCACGTCAGCCATCTCTTGCGGCGCTTGTAGCTCTTGCCGCCCTTGAAGCTTTTCCGGTCGCCGCCGCCCATGCCCAGGTAGAACTCCTTCACGTCCTCGTTCTCGCGCAGCGCGGTGGCGGGGCCGTCCATCACGATGCGGCCGTTTTCCAGGATGTAGCCGTAGTCGGCATAGCGCAGCGCCATGTTGGTGTTCTGCTCGGCGAGCAGGAAGGTGACTTTCTCGCGCTGGTTCAGGTCTTTCACGATCTCGAACACCTCCTCGACGATCTGCGGCGCCAGGCCCATGCTGGGTTCGTCGAGCAGCACCATCTTCGGGTTGGCCATCAGCGCGCGGCCAATGGCGCACATCTGCTGCTCGCCGCCCGAGGTGTACGCCGCTTGCGAGGTGCGCCGCGTCTTCAGCCGCGGGAAGTAGTTGTAGACCTTGTCCAGCGTGGCCGCGACAGCCGCTTTGCCGTCCTTGCGTGTGTAGGCGCCGGTCATCAGGTTGTCCTCGATGGTCAGGTGGGCAAAGCAGTGCCTGCCCTCCATGACCTGGATCACGCCGCGGTTGACCATCTCCGATGTCGACAGCCCCTGGATGCGTTCACCACGCAGCTCGATGCTGCCCTTGGTGACCTCGCCCCGCTCGCCCGCCAGCAGATTGCTCACCGCGCGCAGGGTGGTCGTCTTGCCCGCCCCGTTGCCGCCCAACAAGGCCACCACGCCACCCTCGGGCACCTGCAGGCTCACGCCCTTGAGCACCAGGATGACGTGGTTGTAAATGACTTCGATGCCATTCACATTCAACAGGATGTTGGCCATGGTGGGACGGGCCGGGCTTCAGCTCTGGCAGTCCGAAGGCTCGCGCCGCGTAAGCTTCTTCTCGGCCGCGTACTTCTCTGCCGAGGCCTTGACCATGGGCTTGATGATCTGGTCGTCGGCCTGCAGCCAGTCCGACGCCCAGGTGAACTTGGCGCCGTCCCAGGTGTGCACCCGCGCCCAGGCCGAGCCCATGTGGTCGAAGCAGCTGGTGGACACCGGCCGCATCACGCCCTTGAAGCCCAGCGCGTCGAGCTTGGGCTGCGTGAGGTTGAGGTTCTCGTAGCCCCAGCGCGCCTGCTCGCCCAGCATCACCTTGCCCTTGCCGAAGCGTTCCTGCGCCGCGCGCACGCCTTCCACCGACAACATCGCGCCGACCACGCCGCGCATGTACAGCACCTGACCGACTTCGTCCTTCGGGCCGGTGCCCTGGCCCTTGTCGTGCACCTTGGCCAGGATCTCCTTGACCACGGCCGAATCGGGCTCGGCGCCGTGCTGCATCATCACCGCGCTGTAGCCCTTGGCTGCGGCGCCCACATCGCGCAGGTCGGGCTCGGCGCCGCTCCACCAGGTGCCGAACATCTTCTCGCGCGGGTAGCCGGTGGCCACGGCTTCCTTGATGGCGGTGGCCGTCATCACGCCCCAGGTCTGCATGACCACGAAGTCCGGCCGCTGCTGGCGCACCTGCAACCAGATGGCTTTCTGCTCGACGCCCGGCGCCGGCACTGGCAGCAACTGCAGCGTGAAGCCGTGCGTGGCGGCGCGTTCCTGCACGATGGGCAGCAGCTCCTTGCCGAAGGGGCTGTCGTGGTAGACCACGGCAATCTTCTTCCCCTTGAGCTTGTCCCAGCCGCCTTCCTTCTTGGCGATGTGCTGCAGCACGGTGTCGCCGGCCACCCAGTAGTGGCCGATGAGCGGGAAGTTCCACTTGAACACGCCGCCGTCGGCCGAGTCGCTGCGGCCGTAACCCGAGGTGATCATGGGGATCTTGTCGGCCGGGATCTTCTCGGTCAGCGCGAAGGTGATGCCGGTGGACAGCGGCTGGAACACCGTCGCGCCGCCGTGCTTGCCCTTCAGGCGCTCATAGCACTCCACGCCGCGGTCGGTGGCGTAGGCGGTTTCGCATTCCTCGACGAGTGTCTTCACGCCATTGATGCCGCCGCGTGCGTTCACCAGCTTCATGTAATCCGCATAGCCGTTGGCAAACGGCGTGGCGTTGGGCGCCACGGGGCCGGTGCGGCCGGTCAGGCTGGGGAAGAACTGGATCTTGTCTTGGGCCCAGGCTGCGGGTGCTGCCAAGCTGGTAACCATGGCGGCCAGCGCAATTGTTTTGAACTTCATCGTGTTGTCTCCGAAATGAGGGGTGCTGAATCAATTGCACTCGTCAGTGCCTGCCAGGTCACGGGGCCCGTCGGCCGGTTGCAAAACTTCAATGCGGGAACGGCCACAGGCGCATCTTTTCTTTGCCTATGGACCACAAACGTGCCAGGCCGTGCGGCTCGACGATCAGAAACACGACGATGAGCGCGCCGAAGATCATGAGCTCGCTGTGCGCGACCGCCGCGGTGCTGATGGTCACGCCCACCAGCGCGCCCAGCGCCGGCAGGGCCTGGTTCAGAAAGATCGGCAGCACAACGATGAAGGCGGCGCCGAAGAAGCTGCCCATGATGGAGCCCAGGCCGCCGATGATGACCATGAACAGCAGCTGGAAGCTGCGGTCGATGCTGAAGGCCGCCGGCTCCCACGAGCCGAGGTGCACAAAGCCCCACAGCGCGCCGGCCACGCCGACGATGAAGCTGCTGACGGCAAAGGCCGTGAGCTTGGCGTACACGGGCCGGATGCCGATGACGGCGGCTGCCACGTCCATGTCGCGGATGGCCATCCATTCGCGCCCGATGTGGCTGCGCACCAGGTTCTTGGCCATCAGCGCAAACACCACCAGGAAGCCCAGGCACAGCAGGTACTTTTCCGCCGGCGTGTTGATGCTGATGCCGAACACGTTGAGGTTGGACACCGACACCGAACCCGACGACGAGTTGTTGGTGAACCACGAGATGCGCAGAAAGGCCCAGTCGGTGAAGAACTGCGCCGCCAGCGTGGCCACCGCCAGGTACAGGCCCTTGATGCGCAGGCTGGGGATGCCGAACAAAACCCCCACCACGGTGGCACACACACCGCCCAACAGCACCGCCAGCAGCAGCGGCATGCCGTCGATGCGCACCATGAAGTTGTAGGCCGCGTAGGCGCCGACGGCCATGAAGGCGCCCGTGCCCAGCGAGATCTGCCCGCAGTAGCCGACAAGAATGTTCAGCCCGAGTGCGGCCAGCGCCAGGATGAGGAAGGGGATCAGCACCGCGCGGAACAGGTACTCGTCGGCCAGCAGCGGCACGCCGATGACGGCGAAGGCCAGCAGCAGCCAGATGCCGATGCGGTCCTGCGTGACGGCAAAGACCTGCTGGTCGTTCTTGTACGACGTCTTGAACTGGCCGTTTTCCCGGTAGAGCATGTCGTGTCTTCTTCCTGCTCAAACTCGGTCGATGATCTTTTCGCCGAACAAACCTTGCGGCCGTATCAGCAAGACAAACAGCACCAGCACGTAACCGAACCAGATCTCGATGCCGCCGCCCAGCGTCGGCCCCAGGTAGACCTCGGACAGCTTTTCGCCCATGCCGATCAGCAACCCGCCGATGATGGCGCCGGGCACGCTGGTGAGGCCACCCAGGATGACGACAGGCAGCGCTTTCAGCGCCAGCACCGACAGCGAAAACTGCACGCCCAGCTTGCTGCCCCAGATCATGCCGGCCACCAGCGCCACGAAGCCGGCCACGCTCCAGACGATGACCCACACCCGCGACAGCGGGATGCCGATGCTCTGCGCCGCCTGGTGGTCGTCGGCCACGGCGCGCAGGGCGCGGCCGGTGGAGGTCTTCTGGAAAAACAGGCTCAGCCCCACCACCAGCGCCGCCGCGATGGCGGCGGCGTAGAGGTCTTCCTTGTTCACCAGGATGCCGCCCTGGAAGGTGCTCTCCAGCAGGAACATCGGGTCCTTGGGCAGGCCAATGTCGATCTTGTAGATCTCGCTGCCGAACAGCGTCTGGCCCAGGCCGTCGAGAAAGTAGGTCACGCCCAGCGTGGCCATCAGCAGCGTGATGCCTTCCTGGTTGACGAGCTTGCCCAGCACCAGCCGCTCGATCAGCCACGCCACCGCCACCATCACGAGCATGGCGCCGCCAAAGGCCAGCAGGTTGGCCAGCAGCTTGTTGTCAAAGCCCAGCAGCTCGGGGAACCATTCCGAAAACCGCGCCATCGCCAGCGCCGCGAACAACACCATGGCGCCCTGGGCGAAATTGAACACGCCGCTGGCCTTGAAGATGAGCACGAAGCCCAGCGCCACCAGCGAATACAGCATGCCGGACATGAGGCCGCCGATGAGGGTTTCGAGGAAGGGCCCCATCAGTGTGTCGTCCCCAGATACGCGCTGATGACTTCCGGATTCGCACGCACCTCGTCGGGCGTGCCGTCGCCGATCTTCTTGCCGTAGTCCAGCACCACCACGCGGTCGCTGATGTCCATCACCACGCTCATGTCGTGCTCGATCAAGACCACGGTGGTGCCGTACTCGTCGTTCACGTCCAGGATGAAGCGGCTCATGTCCTGCTTCTCTTCGACGTTCATGCCGGCCATCGGTTCGTCCAGCAGCAGCACCGTGGGCTCCATCGCCAGCGCGCGGCCCAGGTCCACACGCTTTTGCAAGCCGTAGGGCAGACGGCCGACGGGCGTCTTGCGGTAGGCCTGGATTTCCAGGAAGTCGATGATGCGTTCGACCACCGCGCGGTGTTCGCTTTCCTCGCGTTCTGCCGCACTCCAGCCAAAACCCCGAATGGCCTGCTGGAACAGGTTGGTCTTCATGCGCAGGTTGCGCCCGCTCATGATGTTGTCCAACACGCTCATGCCCTTGAACAGCGCCAGATTCTGGAAGGTGCGGGCCACGCCCATCTCTGCCACCTGGCGGCTGCTCATGTGGCTGAAGGTCTGGCCGCGGAAGGTGATGCGGCCTTCCTGCGGCGTGTACACGCCGTTGATGCAGTTGAGCATGCTGCTCTTGCCGGCGCCGTTGGGGCCGATGATGGCGCGCAGTTCGTGTTCGCGCACGTCGAAGCTGATGTCGCTGAGTGCCTTCACGCCGCCGAAACGCAGGCTGATGTTCTTGACTTCGAGGATGACCTCGCCAATGGTCCGGCTCATGCGGCAGCCTGCACGGCAGGGAAGGTCTTTGCGTCGATGATCTTCAGCGTCGCGCTCACGCTGCCGCTGCGCCCGTCCTCGAACTTCACCGCCGTCTCGATGAACTGTTCGACCAGGCCGCCGTACAGCGCGTCGACCAGCACCAGGTACTTGTCGGCGATTGCGCCGCGGCGCACCTTGCGTGTGCGCGTCAGCTCGCCGTCGTCGGCGTCGAGCTCCTTGTGCAACACCAGGAAGCGGGTGACTTGGCTGCCCGCCAGCAGGCTGTCGGCAGCCAGGTCGGCGTTGACTTTCTCCACGCATTCACGCACCAGCTCAAGCACCTCGGGCTTGGCCGCCAGGTCGGTGTAGCCGGCGTAGGGCAGGTTGCGCCGCTCGGCCCAGTTGCCGATGGCTTCGAAGTCGATGTTGATGAAGGCGCAGACCTTTTCGCGCTTGTCGCCGAAGGCCACGGCCTCCTTGATGAAGGGGAAGAACTTCAGCTTGTTCTCGACGTATTTGGGCGCGAACATCGCGCCGTCGTTCGCGCCACCGTGCAAGCGCCCCACGTCCTTGGCGCGGTCGATGATCTTCAGGTGGCCGCTGGCGTCCAGGAAGCCGGCATCGCCGGTGTGGTACCAGCCGGCGCTGTCCAGCACCTCGGCCGTGGCGGCGGGGTTCTTGTAGTACTCCTTGAGCAGACCGGGGCTCTTGACCAGCACCTCGCCGCTGTCGGAGACGCGCAACTCCACGCCGTCGATGGGCACGCCCACGGTGTCCGAGCGCGCCTGGTGGTCGGGCTGCAGGCACACGAACACGGCCGTCTCCGTCGAGCCATACAACTGCTTCAGGTTGATGCCGATGGACCGGTAGAAAGTGAACAGATCCGGCCCGATGGCCTCGCCGGCCGTGTAGGCCACGCGCACCCGGTTCAGCCCCAACGCGTTGCGCAGCGGGCCGTACATGCACAGGTTGCCCAGGCCGTAGGCGATGCGGTCCAGCAGCCCCACGGCCGGGTGGCCGGCGGCCTGGCCGTCCAGCAGCGAGGGGCCGACGCGCTTGGCCAGGTCCATGCAGGTGCGGAACAGCCAGCGCTTGGGCGCACTCGCGTCCTCCATGCGGATCATCACGCTGGTCAGCAGGCCTTCGAAGACGCGCGGCGGCGCGAAGTAGTAGGTGGGGCCGATCTCCTTCAGGTCGATCATCACCGTGGCCGCGCTTTCCGGGCAGTTCACCACGTAGCCGCAGGCCAGCCACTGCGCGTAGCTGAAGATGTTCTGGCCGATCCAGGCCAGCGGCATGTAGGCCAGAACTTCCTCGTCGGCTGTCAGCTTGTCAAAGCGCTGGCCGGCCTGGGCGCGATCCAGCAGCGACGCGTGGGTGTGCACGACGCCCTTGGGGTTGCCGGTGGTGCCGCTGGTGAAGAACATCGCGGCCACATCGCCGTGCTGGCACAGCGCCACCTCGTCGTCGAACAGGCGTGCGTTGGCGACGTCGTGCGAATGGCCCGTGGCCACCAGCGCGTCCAGAGAGTCCAGCCCGGACTCGGCATAACTGCGCAGGCCGCGCGGGTCGTCGTACCAGATGCGCTGCAGCAGCGCGCCTTGGCCGCGCAGTTCCAACAGCTTGTCGACCTGCTCCTGGTCTTCGACGATGGCGAACCCGACCTCGGCGTTCTGGATCGGGAAGGCGTACTCGGCGGCTGCGGCGTCCTGGTACAGCGGCACCGGCACCGCGCCCAGCGACTGCACGGCCAGCATGGCCGCGTACAGGCGCGGTCGGTTCTCGCCCACCACCACCACATGGTCGTCGCGGCGCAGGCCGGCGGCGTGCAGGCCGCAGGCCAGCCGGCGCACCAGCAGCGCCAGGTCAGCCCAGGTGGTGGTCTGCCAGATGCCGTAGACCTTCTCGCGCAACGCAGCCGCCTGCGGGCGCGCTGCGGCGTGGTCCAGCATCAGGCGGGGGAACGTTGTCGGCACCGTGTGTCTCCGTGGGGCGGCGGGGCAGGGGGCAATCTGTGTCACCTTGACTTTCTCGACGCATTCTGGGCGCAACTTTGACGCCAGGTTGTCGTTGTGACGACAATCCTAGGGACATTACCGAGGGGCCTTTCCCGGAGCAAGCACCCGTGGCCGGCACGACATTCCCATCTGCCTCGCGCGCAGCGGCTGTGCAGCCGTCGCGTGCCCGCCCGGCCACGCCGGACGAGCTCCTGCGCATTCCCTGGCTGCACCGCCTGGACGCCGCCGAGCGCGAGCGCGTGGTGCAGGACCTGCGCGTGGTGTTGGTGGCGCCGGGCGAGCTGGTGTGCCGGGTGGGGCGGCCGGTGAAGTCCTGGTTCGGCGTCATCGACGGGTTGCTGAAGATGAGCAGCGACCAAATCAACCGCAGCGGCGCGGGCACGCCCATCACCTTCACCGGCGTGCCCCCGGGCGGCTGGTTTGGCGAAGGCACGGTGCTGAAGAACGAGACCTACCGCTACAACATCCAGGCCCTGCGCAAGAGTGTGGTGGCCGGCATCACGGCCGACACCTTCCAGTGGCTGCTGGACCGCAGCATCGGCTTCAATCGCTTCGTCATGATGCAGCTCAACGAGCGGCTGGGACAGTTCATCGCAGCACGTGAGATCGACCGCCTGACCCACCCCGACGAGCGCGTGGCGCGCAACCTGGCCGCGCTGTTCCATCCGGTGCTGTACCCGGGCGTGGGCGAGTTGCTGCGCATCACGCAGCAGGAACTGGGCTACCTGGTGGGCCTGTCACGCCAGCGCGTCAACGAGGCGCTGAACGCGCTCCGATCCGCAGGGGTGATCCAGATCGAGTACGGCGGCGTGCGCGTGCTCAACCTGGACCGGCTGCGGGCTTATCGCTCGGACTGAGCAGCCACCTGCCGGCTGCGGCGCGCCATGCCGCCGACCACGCCCAGCCCCGCCAGCATCAGCAGCAGCGCGGCCGGCTCGGGCACGACAGTCACGCTGAAGCTGCCGTAACCGGCCAGGCCGGCGCCAGGGTCGGCGCTCTGGTCGTAGGCCAGGTAGGCGTCGCCCAGGCTCAAGAAGCCCGGCACCAACGCCACAAAGGGCCGCGTCAACGGGTTGACCGCATCGGCGTCCACGTACGACAGCCCCAGAAAGCTGCCTTCGAAGTACACCGCCACGGGCGTTGCATCGGCGCTGGCCAGGGTGTACGTCTGGCTGAATAACAGCAGGGAGAACGCGCTGACGGGCAGATCGCCCGTGAAAGCGGAGGTGACGCTGCTGGCGTCGAACTCGAAACTGCCGGCAAAGGCCTGGCCGACTAGCGGGCCGTCGTCGACCGTACCGCTGAAGCTGTAGCTGGCCGCTTGCGACAGGGCCGGGGCCAGCATCAAGGCCGCACTGGCGGCCAAGGTCAGAAGGGTAGTGCGCATGGTGTGTTCCTGAAAAATCGACGGCGTGAGTGGCTCAGAACACGAAGTTCTGCGCGTTCATCACGGTGGCGCAGTTCTGGCCTTGCAGCAGCGCCAGTGACCGCGGGGGCAGCGGGCCGACGCTGCCGTCGGTGTCGATGCTGACGAGCGCACCGCCGCGTGCAATCACGCAACTCACGAAGCCCAAGCCAATCGGGTCGAACGAGGCGCCGCGCTTGATGCTGCGCAGGATGTCGGTGAGCACGAGTTTGTCCGCGCCAGGCTTGAAGTCGGTGATGGTGTCGCCGCCATCAAGGACGCTGGTGTAGACGAACAGGTTCGCGCCTGCGCCGCCGGTCAATCTGTCGGCACCGGGGCCGCCGGTGATGCGGTCGTCACCCGCCGTGCCAACGATGACATCCGCGCCTGACGTGCCTGTGAAAGTCTTGTACAGGTTGATGCCGACCAGCACCGGGTCGTGGTCCGACGAGCGGTAGGGGTTGGTGCCGACGTAAGGGTCGGGTGCGCAGGTGGCGCAGGCGGGCTGTTTGTTTTCCAGGTTGTAGTCGTTGGCGAGTGCCTCGTCTGCGTTGATGTGCCATTCAACCGCGCTGGTGACACGCGCTGACATGCTGGGGGTGGCAATGGCGTGGTCCAGGCGGCCGGCGGTGCCGTCGAAGACGTAGGAATAGCCGAAGACGTTGAAGCGCCCGATCTGGTCGACGTAGCCGCTGCTGGTGAGATCGAAGATGGGGTCTTCCTTGGCGTAGGCGTTGAAGTCGCCGACCAGCATCACGTCGTTGCTGCCGCTGGCGGCCTGCACCTGGGCGACAAAGGTGCGCAGGCGCTGTGCCTGGGCGAGCCGGTTGGCGTTGAAGCAGCCCTGGCCGTCGCCCTGGTCGGCGTTGGCGCCGCTGGCGCCCGAGCAGCTCTTGCTCTTGAGGTGGTTGGCCACGAGCGAGAACTTCTCGCCATTGGGCGCCACAAAGGTCTGCGCCAGCGTGGGCCGGTTGTTGACGGCGTCGGTGTCGCTCAAGGGCAGGCCCACCGGGGTCAGCCGCGCCGGCTTGTAGATCATCGCCAGGCGGATGGCGTCGGTGCCCGTGGCACTGGCGCCTGCCGGCAAGGCGATGGTGGCGTAGGTGCCGGCCCCCACCAGATTGTTCAGCGCGTCGACCAGTGCCTGCACGGCGGTGTTGCCGTTGTTCTGGATTTCCATCAGGCCGACGGCGTCGGCGTTCAGGCCCGCCAGTTCACGCGCCGTCTTGTCGCGTTGTCGGATGTACTCGGCCAGGCTGTCGGCGCCGCGGCAGTTGCCGGCCGCCACCGACGTGCCCACGCTGCAGCCCTGGCCCGTGCCGCCAAAGGCCGTGGCACCGTTCGTGAACGTGGTGAAGAAGTTCAAGACATTCACTGCCGCGATGCTCAGGTTGCCACCGACTGCCGGCGGTGCGGCAGCGCGCGGGTTTGCCGAGCTGAACACGGGGGCTGCCACTGGCTGCAACCGGTACAGGCCGGCGCCCGAGGCCGTGGCGGTGGCCAGCCCGAAGTCGATGACGCCCGTGAGGTTGCCGACCAGGTCGCCCGCGCGGCCCAGCCCGCTGGCGTTGAAGTAGGGCGTCGGGTTGGTGTAGGTCACCGAGCTGCTGTCGTCCAGCAGCAGACGGCTGCGTGCCTGCAGCGACGCCAGTGCGCTGCGTTGCGGATCGGTCGGCCTGAAGGCGTTGGTGGGTGTCTCGTGCCGGCCGACGCCCAGGGTGATCTGGCCGTACTGGGCCTGGAAGAAGTTCTGCTGCACCGTCATGGTGTTGGTGATGCTCACCAGCATGCCCTCGAAGCGCTCGAAGCTGTCGCCTTCAGCCAGCGGCAACGTCACCAAGGTGGGTGTGATGGTCTGGCCGGTGCCCAGCAGGGCCACGCTGGTGATGGTGGTGAGTTCGGTCAGCGGCGTGCTGGCGGTTCCCGAACCCGGGGCGTACTCGGTGACGGTGCCGGTCACGCTCACCAGGTTGCCGACCTGCGCGTTCGGGCAGCTTGCCGGGTTGACGAAGACGAAGATGCCGTCCGACGTGAGCGCGTTGCCGTCACCGTTCAGGTCCTGGATGAAGAAGCCGCTGCTGATGAGCTTGGTGACGACGCCAGTCGTCGTCACGACCTGATTGGCCACGGAACTGACCGCGCCCGAGCCCTGGATCGTGTAGACGGGGGTCAACGTGGTGCCCGCCACGCCGGCGCAGCTGCCACCGCCGCCGCCGCCGCCGCCACCGCCGGGTACGGCGTCGCCGCCGGTGTAGCGGGGTGCGGGCGCGCTGACGCTGAAGTCGGCCGCGTTGTTGTCGGTGTCTGTCGCCCCGCCGCCGGCGCGGAAGGCTGCGGTGGTGTTGCTCAGCCCCGGGGCCGGCCCGGCGCCCTCAAAGACGCTTGCGGTGTTGCCGTAGCCGATCAGGTCGACAACGGCGGCCGTCACGGGGCTGGCGCCGGTCAGGGCCGTGGTGGTCGAGGTCAGTGCCACCTTGCCGGCAGTGCCCGACATGGCGATGGTGCCGGTGAGATCGAAAAGTATGTCCACCGACCCGCCCGCGCCCAGGGCTTGCTTGATCAGGAAATAGCTGCCCGCCGGCAGCAGCGGCGTGTTGGCCGGAATCGCCGTCACCGTCCAGGTGCCCGTTCCCGCTGCCGAGGTGTACTGCACCGCCCAGCCGCTGATGTTCACGTCGGCGTTGCTGCGGTTGTAGAGCTCGATGTAGTCGTTCTTGATCGTGGCGCCGGTATTGCCACCACCGCCGTAGACCTGACTGATCACCACGTTGCCCACGGCCTGGGCCGGTGCTGCCAGAACCATCAAGGCCAGTGGCAGGGCCCGCGCCAGCCAGGAAAACAGGCGACCGGGTTGGGCAATGGAGTCAGGGCGGTGTGTCATGGGGCGATGTTCCGTAGGTTTCTTGGCGGCCTGGGGCGCTGCAGCCGCACGCACCATCGCCGAGTTAAGCACGAATCGTGCGTAGCCGGCGGCGCGCGCGTCAGCCCGTCCCCGCAAACAGGGGGAGTGAAAACCTGGGCGGGTCGCCCGCCCGCGCTTCAGCGCCCCCGGCGCGACGCCATGAAGCCAACCATCAACAGGCCGGCAAACATCATGGCGTAGGTGCCAGGCTCGGGCACGGCCACGAGCGGGCTGAGGTTGGGCAGCGTGGCGGCGAAAGTGCCGTCGCCCGGGTTGTTCCAGTTGGCGATGTTGAACACCAGCGGCTTGTAGTCGGCAAGCGCGGTCAGTGTGTCGCGCGGGCCGACGTACTCGGCGAAGTCGCCGCCCGTTGCAATGCCCAGTTGAACCGCGCCGTTGCCGATGCTCAGCCCGGTGCCGGCCAAGGAGCCCGCCGATGCCGTGCCAAACGATGTCGTCGAGACAGCCGCCAGGAACGTGGTGGGGGTGGAGGCGTCGCTGCCCAGGTAGGCGTAGATCGACTCTTCACTCTGGCTGCTGCCGTAGTTCGTGCTGCCGGTGACGGCGGCCCGTGTCAGCGTGCCGATGGACGAGGACAGCGTGGTCAGGTCGATCGCTGCGAAGCGGATCACTGTGCCCGCGGCGATGGGCGCCGCGCCGCTGTTCCACTGGTGGTAGCTCTCGCCGGTGTTGAATGCGCCGCCGCTGCCAACGGCGCTGCCGTTCCACTCGTTGTCGCTGAAGAAGATCGTCGTGTTGGGCACCAGGTTCACGAAGGTGACCAGGGACCAGCCATCTTCGTCGGCGTTGACGGTGGTGAAGGCGATGTCGCCAGCGCTCTGCGCCATGGCGGAGGCCGCAGCCAGGGTTGACACAACGGCCAGGACGGCAAGTTTCAGCTTCATGGGGGAACTCCGTGGGTAGAGGGCAAACAAGCGGACAAACCGCTAACCGCCGTGGATGCTGGACACCCCGTGTGAAGCGTCCGTGACATGCGGCCCAGCCCCGCCGCCGAGGACCCCCCTGAACGCGGGGTGGACTCGGCCTAGACTTGTCCAACTCACTTCCCCAGGCCCACCCATGTTTCGATCCTTCCTGCTTTCCCTGATGGCCCTTGCCTGGGCATTTCAGGCCACCGCCCAACCGGTCCGCGACCCCCTGCCGGCAGGCATGACGCAGATCACCAGCGTCGAAGGCGTCACCGAGTACCGCCTGGCGAATGGGTTGCAGGTGCTCTTGGTGCCCGATGACAGCAAGCCCACGACCACGGTCAATGTCACCTACCGGGTCGGCTCGCGG
>JANNWL010000497.1:0-3648 GCA_031414735.1 Burkholderiales bacterium
CGCTGGGCTCGGCCGACATGCTGGAGGTGGCCGCCATGGGCCTGCACGTGGCACAGATGACCTCGCTGCAAGGCCAGCGCCAGTGCTTCGACGCCGTCACCGTGAACGGCGCACGCATCCTGGGACTGCAGGGCTACGGCCTCGCGCCCGGGTGCCGCGCCGATTTCGTGCTGCTGCAGGCGCGCTCGCCCGAAGAGGCGCTGCGCCTGCGTGCCCAGCGCCTGCTGGTCGTGCGCGGCGGCGAGGTGTTGTCGCGCATGGCACCGGCCACGGCGACCTTGAGCCTGCCGGGGCGGCCGCCTTCCGTGGATTTCACACGACAGCCGCATCCGGCCGGGCCGGGCCCCGCTGGCTAGAATCGTTTCGAAACAGGGACGCGAAGTCAACAACCCCCCATGAAACTCATTGGTTCACTGACCAGCCCGTACGTGCGCAAGGTGCGTGTCGTGATGGCGGAGAAGAAGCTCGATTTCCAGCTCGTGCTCGAGGACGTGTGGGCTTCCGACGCCATGCTCAAGAACAACCCGCTGGGCAAGGTGCCCTGCCTGGTGATGGAAGGCAGCGAGGCGGTGTTCGATTCGCGCGTCATCGTCGAGTACCTGGACACCTTGTCGCCCGTGGGCAAGCTGATCCCGCCGATGGGCCGTGAGCGCATCGAGGTGCGCACCTGGGAGGCGCTGGCCGACGGCCTGCTCGACGCCAGCATCCTGGCGCGGCTGGAAGCGCACTGGGCCGGCCGCAGTGCCGAACAGCGCTCGCAGGCCTGGATAGACCGCCAGATGAGCCGTGTCGACGCCGCCCTGCAGGCCATGGGCCAGGGCCTGGCTGACAAGCCTTACTGTGCCGGCAACCTTTTCACCCTGGCCGACGTGTCGGTGGGCTGCGCGCTGGCCTACCTGGACTTCCGCTTCCCGCACATCGACTGGCGGGCCCGCCACCCGAACCTGCACAAGCTGCACGACAAGCTCGCGGCGCGACAGAGCTTCATCGACTCGGCGCCACCGGCCGCCTGAGACGGCGCTTCAGGCGGCTTCAGGCCGTCTCAGCCCGTGCCTCGGGCACCAGTTGACCGGCGCCCCGCCCCACGCCAGCGGGCTGAAAGCTGTCGCTGCGGGCCATCGGCCAGTACAGGCTGAACACCCGGTGCGGCCACTCGGCGTGGCCGGCGATGGCGGCGACCAGCGAGCCCGGCGCGATGAAGTGCAGCTGGTGCGCCAGCAGCTTGACCTCGTGGTCCGTGCCGCGCCGCACGATGTGCGAGGCTGTGATCGCACCCGGGTGCGCCAGCCCGGCGGCCTGCACCAACTCCTTCAGCGCCAGCAGCGTGTTCTGGTGGAAGCGGTAGACGCGCTCGGTCTTGTCGGGCACGAACAGCGCTTTCTGGCGCTGCGGGTCCTGCGTCGTCACGCCCGTGGGGCAGGCGCCGGTGTGGCAGGTCTGGGCCTGCAAGCAACCCAGCGCGAACATGAAGCCGCGCGCCGAGTTGCACCAGTCGGCACCCAGCGCGATGTTGCGTGCGATGTCGAAGGCGCCGATGACCTTGCCGGCGCAGCCGATCTTCACGCGGTGGCGCAGGTTCAGGCCCGTGAGGGTGTTGTGCACCAGCAGCAGCCCTTCCTGCAGCGGCGCGCCGACGTGGTCGGTGAATTCCAGCGGCGCCGCACCCGTGCCGCCCTCGGCGCCGTCGATGACGATGAAGTCCGGCACGATGCCGGTTTCCAGCATCGCTTTGGCCATCGCAAACCATTCCCAGGGGTGGCCGACGCAGAACTTGAAGCCGGTGGGCTTGCCGCCTGACAGCGTGCGCAGCCGTTCGATGAAACGCAGCATCTCCACCGGTGTGCTGAAGGCGCTGTGGCGGGCCGGGCTGACGCAATCTTCACCCACGGGCACGCCGCGTGCAGCGGCGATCTCGGCCGTCACCTTGGGGCCGGGCAGCACGCCGCCATGGCCGGGCTTGGCGCCCTGGCTGAGCTTCAGCTCGACCATCTTCACCTGCGGGTCGCAGGCGTTCTCGGTGAACTTGCTCTCGTTGAAGCTGCCATCGTCATGGCGGCAGCCGAAGTAGCCCGAGCCGATCTCCCAGATCAGGTCGCCGCCGTGCACGCGGTGGTGCTGGCTGATCGAGCCTTCGCCGGTGTCATGCGCAAAGCCGCCCTTCTTCGCGCCGCCGTTGAGCGCCAGGATGGCGTTGGCCGACAGCGCGCCAAAACTCATCGCCGAGATGTTGAACAGGCTGGCCTCGTAGGGCTGCGTGCAGGACGTGCCGCCGCCACCGATGCAGACGCGGAAATCGTGCGTCAGCAGCGCGGTGGGCGCCATGGAGTGGTTGATCCACTCGTAGCCACTGGCATGCACGTCGAGCTGGGTGCCGAAGGGCCGCTTGTCCGAATCGCCCTTGGCGCGCTGGTAGACCAGCGAGCGCTGGGTGCGCGAGAACGGGTTGGCCTCGGTGTCGCTCTCGATGAAGTACTGCCGCACCTCGATGCGCACCAACTCCAGCAGGAAGCGCATGTGGCCGATGACCGGGTAGTTGCGCAGCACGGCGTGGCGCGTCTGGTGCGTGTCGCGCCAGCCCAGGCCGACCAGGAACAGGCACACCACGGCCCCAACCGCCCCCACATCGAAGGCCGACCAGGTGAAGCAGAAAAGCAGCAGTCCGATGCCGCTGGCCATCCAGGCGGTGTAGCGCACGGGAAAGTGCGGGTCGAGGCGGTTCAACCAGGCATGCATGGACGGGCCTTCCTTGGGGGACCTTGGTCCGCCTGAGGCTAGCCAGCGGCTGGCAATGCAAGGTGGCGATGTGCCCGGTGTTGGCAGCGCTGTTCAGCGCTTGAAGAAGGCGTGCAGGTGCTGCGCCGTCAGGTCGGGCAGCTCTTCGGGGATGTAGTGCCCCGCCGGCAGGCTGTCACCCTGGACCGTGCCCGCACATTGCGTGCGCCACAGCGCCAGCGGGTCGAACAGTGCGTTCACCACGCCGCGCTGGCCCCACAGCACCCGCATGTCGCAGGCCACCTTCTCCCCCGCGGCACGCGAGGCGCGGTCGTGTTCGAGGTCGATGCCGGCACTGGCGCGGTAGTCCTCGCACATGGCGTGAATGGTCTCGGGGCGCGCGAAGCAGCGTTCGTACTCGGCCAGGGCCTGGGGTTCCAGGTGGCCCAAACCGGTGCCACCCCAGCGGCCCAGCTTGGTGTGCAGGTAGTCGCGCCAGCAGCCCAGGATCATCAACTCGGGCAACGGCGACGGCTGGATGAGGTGGAACCAGTGGTAGTAAGCGCTGGCGAAGCGCATGTCGGTGGCGCTGTACATGTCCAGCGTGGGCGCGATGTCGATCACGGCCAGGCGCGTGACCGCCGCCGGATGATCCAGCGCCAGCCGGTGCGCGACGCGGCCACCACGGTCGTGGCCGCACACGCCGTAGCGGGTGTGGCCGAGTTGCTGCATCAGGCCGGCCAGGTCGCCTGCCATGCTGCGCTTGCTGTAGTTCGCGTGGTCTGCCTCGCCCACCGGCTTGGCCGAATCGCCGTAGCCGCGCAGGTCGGCCAGCACCAACGCGAAGTGCGGCGCCAGTTGCTGTGCCACGCGCTGCCACATCGCATGCGTCTGCGGGAAGCCATGCAGCAGCAGCAGCGCCGGCGCGCCCGCGGT
>JANNWL010000498.1:0-1846 GCA_031414735.1 Burkholderiales bacterium
CGGCTGGCGCATCAACGTTGGCGCCACGCGCCTGGACCCGCAAACGCGCAACAGCAAGGGAAACAGCCACCTGCTGGCCGCCGCGAGCGACCTGCAGCTCGGCCGCAGCGGCTTGCTGGAAGTCGAAGTCGAAAGCAGCCGGCAAAGCCAGCCCAGCACGCCCGGTTTCAGCCTGCTTGGTAGCCGGCTGCCCAACCCCGACAGCATCGACCCCACGCTGAACCTCAACAACCAGCACTGGACCCTGCCGGTGGTCTTCGAGGGCAACACCGGCTCGGTCCGCTACACCCACACGCTGGCGGACGGCACGCAGGTGGTGGCGCACGCCCTGCAGCAGCAACTGCGCACCGAAGACCGTATCGCCTTTCCCTTCGGCTGCAGCGCCGTGGATGACTACACGCGCTATTGCAGCGACGGCAGCTTCGATCTCTATGACTTCCGCAGCGAAGGCGAGCGCCGCACCATGCGCGCCGCAGACCTCAGCCTGCAGGGGCGGCACCGCCTGGGCGGCCTGCAGCACCGCTGGAGCGCCGGCGTGCTGGCCACGCGCTTCGAGGCGCGCTTCAATCGGCAGGCCTACAACTACGTCGGCACCGGCTTCATCGACGGCAGCGCTGTGGTGCCGGCCGACCCGACGCTCACCGACGAAAACACCAACCGCGACGAGCGCAGCACCGAGTTTCGGCTGCAGGACGTCGTCACGTTGTCGCCGCAGTGGCAGCTGTGGGCAGGCGCGCGGCACACCCGAATCGAGCGTGAAAGCATCCGCACCAACGGCAGCCGCGGCACGGCCTACGCGCAGTCGTTCACCACGCCCTGGCTGGCGCTGGCCTGGCAGGTCGACGACGCGCTGCTGGCCTATGCCAGCTGGGGCCAGGGCATCGAATCCGAAGTGGCGCCGGGCCGCGCGCGCTACACCAACGCCGGCCAGGCACTGCCAGCGCTGAAGAGCCGCCAGGTCGAGGCCGGCCTCAAGCACCGCGGCAGCAGCCTGCACTGGCAACTGGCGGTGTTCGACACGCAGCGGCCGCAGTGGAGCGACATCCTTGCATCAACCGGCCGGCCGACGGACGCCTGCAGCGACGCCGACCCCTGCACCCGCCGAGCCGATGGCAGCAGCCGCCACACGGGCATCGAGGCCGAAGCCGAGTGGCGCATCGGCGCGCTGGCCCTGCGCGGCAGTGCGCTGGTACTGCGCCCGCAGCGTGAGGGCGCGGCCGACCCGGCCAGCAACGGCCTGAAGCCGACCAACGTGCCCGAGCGCAGCCTCAAGCTGCAGGCGGCCTGGAACATCGCGTCGGTGCCCGGCCTGGCCTTGCTGGGGTTTGCGAGCCACGAGAGCGAGCGCATGGCCCTGCCCGACAACAGCGTTGCGACAGACGGCTGGACGCGCCTGGACATGGGCCTGCGCTACGCCCACACCGTGCAAGGCGTGAAGTGGGTCTGGCGCGCCGGCATCGACAACGTGACCGACGCGCGCGCCTGGAAAGAATCGCCCTACCAGTTCGGTCACGCCTACTTGTACCCGTTGGCCACCAGAACCTGGCGGCTTGCGCTGAACCTCACGCTGTGAGATCGGTGGCGGTGCGACTTCAGGCTATAATTTTAGGCTTAATTCCTCGATAGCTCAGCTGGTAGAGCGCCGGACTGTTAATCCGTAGGTCCCTGGTTCGAGCCCAGGTCGAGGAGCCAAGAAATACAGAATCCAGCAGGCTCGTGTCTGCTGGCTTCTTTGCTTTTCGGGTTCGACTGCCCATTGAGCGCGGGATGCCTTGCAGCCGACCCCCAAGACCGGAGGCGCCACTTCATTCGATGGCACTGGCTGCGGGCGGGTCCGACTGACAAC
>JANNWL010000499.1:0-8269 GCA_031414735.1 Burkholderiales bacterium
GGCCGTAGCCCTGCAGTCCCAGGATGCGTGCGCCGTTCACGGTGACGGCGTCGAAGCACTGGCGCTGGCCTTGCAGCGAGGTCATCTGTGCCACGTGCAGGCCCATGGCGGCCACCTCCAGCATGTCGGCCGAGCCCAGCGCATACCAGGGGTCGAGCACGCAGTCGTGGCCGAAGGCGACGTTGACGCCGGCGGCCAGCAACTCGGGCACGCGGGTCATGCCGCGCCGGCGGGGATAGGTGTCGTGGCGGCCCTGCAGGGTGATGTTGATCAGCGGGTTGGCCACCACCTGCACGCCGGCCTCGGCGATCAAGGGCAGCAGCTTGCTGACGTAATAGTTGTCCATGGAATGCATGGAAGTCAGGTGCGAACCCGTCACCCGGCCCTGCAAACCCAGGCGCTGGGTCTGGAACGCCAGGGTTTCGATGTGGCGCGACAGCGGGTCGTCGCTCTCGTCGCAATGCATGTCCACGCGCAGGCCGCGTGCGGCGGCCAGTTCGCAGAGTTGCCGCACGCTGTCGGCGCCTTCGGCCTGGGTGCGTTCGAAGTGCGGGATGCCGCCCACCACCTCGACCCCCAGGTCCAGCGCCCGCACGAGATTCGCCCAGGCGCCGGGCGAACGCAGCACGCCGTCCTGCGGGAAGGCCACCAGCTGCAGGTCCAGCCAGGGCGCGACCTGGCGCTTGACTTCCAGCATGGCGCGCACCGCCAGCAGCCTGTCGTCGCAGATGTCGACATGCGAACGGATGGCCAGCAGGCCGCGCGCTACGGCCCAGTCGCAGTACTGCAAGGCGCGGCCCACCAGCGCCTGCTCGGTCAGCAGGGGTTTGAGCTCACCCCACAAAGCGATGCCCTCCAGCAGCGTGCCGCTGGCATTCAC
Source organism: Burkholderiales bacterium (assembly GCA_031414735.1). Classification (GTDB taxonomy): domain Bacteria; phylum Pseudomonadota; class Gammaproteobacteria; order Burkholderiales; family Burkholderiaceae_C; genus Rubrivivax. Next base: position 881 of record JANNWL010000499.1, read on the forward strand.
CCGCGGCAGACCGTGGCTGAGCGTGGCGTCGAGGTGGAAGTGGGCGTCGACGAAAGGCGGGCTGAGCAGCCAGCCGGCGGCGTCGACGGTTTGCGCATCGGGCGGCGCCGGCAGGGCCGGGCCGACCGCAGCGATGCGGCCGTCCAGCGCCAGCAGGTCCATGCCCACCCGGCCGTCGGGCAGGGTGGCCTGGCGAATCAGCAGCGGTGCGGGCATGTCCTGGCCTTTCGCGGGTTTGTCATGGGCGGGTGCAACGGCTCAGGATAAGGCCGTCGGCCCCGCGTTCTCAGGCGCTCGGCAGGACTTCACGCCGACCCCCGGGCCCACCCCGGCCAACCCGCTTGTCAGCCCGTGTCAACAGGAGCACACTGAATTTTCCCGTCGCCGGCTCACGTCGTGACCGGCCTGTCTCCCACCCTCGCAAAGGAGGTTTCGATGAACTTGACGATCAGCGGACATCATGTGGAAGTTTCACCAGCCCTGAGAGAGTACGTACTCACCAAGCTGGACCGCGTCACGCGGCATTTCGATCAGGTGGTGGATGTCAGTGTCTTGCTGAGTGTCGAGAAATTGAAGGAGAAGGAGCGAAGGCAGAAGGCCGAGGTCACCTTGCATGTGAAGGGCCGCGACATCTTTGTCGAGCAGTCCAACGAGGACATGTACGCCGCCATCGACCAATTGATGGACAAGCTGGACCGCCAGGTGCTGCGCCACAAGGACCGTCTGCAGGACCACAACCACACCGCACCCAAGCGGCTGGACGTCGGCGCCAGCTGATTCGGCGCGGCGCATGGGTCGTCCGGGGGGTCCTGCAGGGCCCCTTTCTCTTGCCGGGTCGCCGCTGTTGTTGCAATGCCGCAAAAGCGCCCGACCCCACCTGTTTCAGGGGCCGGGCGCCGTACAAGGCCGGCAGGTGCGTTGCTATGATAAGTAGCTCTGTAACAGTTGCGTCATCTCGCTGTCTGCATGTTGTCAGCACGGATGCGCACGGGAAGTGGGTCTGATGAACCGTCTCGCCGCCATCCTGCCGGCCACTAATGTGCTGGTGAATGTGGATGCGACCAGCAAGAAGCGTGTGTTCGAACACGCCGGGTTGCTGTTCGAGAACCAGCATGCCATCGCCCGGGGCATCGTCACCGACAACCTCTTCGCCCGCGAACGCCTGGGTTCAACCGGGCTGGGCCACGCGGTGGCCATCCCGCACGGCCGCATCAAGGGGCTGAAGAACCCCCTGGCCGCGGTGCTGCGGGTGCAGCAGCCGATCCCCTTCGACGCGCCCGACGACGAGCCCGTGGCGCTTTTGATCTTCCTGCTGGTGCCCGAGGCGGCGACGCAGCGGCATCTGGAGATCCTCTCCGAGATCGCAGAGATGCTGTCCGACCGCGAACTGCGCGAGCGCCTGAAGTCCGAACCCGACGCCGCTGGCGTCCACAAGTTGATCGCCGATTGGGAACCGCTGAAATCGGTAGCCTGACCATGCCGGGCCCGGCGCCTGCAGCCCGCACCCGGTACGCAACATGAAGCCCTCATCCATGAGCGCGGAAGCGCTGTTCGAGGCCCACCGCGAAGCGCTGCGATGGGAGTGGGTGGCCGGCCACGCCCATCCGGAGCGCCGCTTCGACGACGCTGCCGTGCGCGAGGCCCGTTCGGCCGCCGACCTGGTCGGCTACCTGAACTACATCCATCCCTACCGCGTGCAGATCGTCGGCCGCCGAGAGGTTGCCTACCTGCTCGACGCGCCGCCCGAAGACCAGGAGCGCCGCATCTCGCGCATCGTCACGCTGGAGCCGCCGGTGCTCATCGTGGCCGACGCGCAGCAGCCGCCCGACCGCCTGGTGGCCATGTGCGACCGGGCCGAAATCCCGCTTTTCGTGACCAAGGAATCGGCCGGCTACGCCATCGACGTGGTGCGCGGTTACATCGGCCAGCACTTTGCCGAACGAACCACCCGGCATGGCGTGTTCATGGACATCCTGGGCCTGGGCGTGCTCATCACCGGTGAGTCCGGTCTGGGCAAGAGCGAGCTCGGGCTGGAGCTGATTTCGCGCGGCCACGGCCTGGTGGCCGACGACGCGGTGGACCTGTTCCGCGTCTCCCAGGCCTCGCTGGAAGGCCGCTGCCCGGAACTGCTGCAGAACCTGCTCGAAGTGCGCGGCATCGGCTTGCTGGACATCAAGGCCATCTTCGGCGAGACCGCGGTGCGGCGAAAGATGCGCCTGAAGCTGATCGTGCACCTGGTGCGCAAGGAAACCATGGAGCGCGACTTCGAGCGGCTGCCGTTCGAGCCGCTTTACGAAGAGATCCTGGGCCAGCCGGTACGCAAGGTGGTGATCGCCGTCGATGCCGGGCGCAACCTGGCCGTGCTGGTGGAGGCCGCTGTGCGCAGCACGGTGCTGCAGCTGCGCGGCATCGACACGTACCAGGACTTCCTCAAGCGCCACCAGAAGGCCATCGAGAACGGCACCGACGACCGTTAGCCCGGCGGCTCGCCTGGCAAGGCCGGCATGGCAGTCTTGCCCGGCTGGCAGCCGAGAAGGTGGATATCCGCAGCGCGTTGCGGATATCGAACCAGCAGCTCGTCCCGCGCGCCGCCTTCGAACATGGTGCTGTGGAACGCCGGCGCCAGGGTGCAGCCGAACAGTGAATAGCGCCCGCCGGCCACCATGTGCCCGGCCTGCCAGCAACCGGCCGGCACCACAAGCTGCACCCGCTGGCCGACTGCCGCGTGGCTGCCCATGATGACGTCCTCGGTGCGCCCGTCGGCATGCAGGAGCACCAGGCGCAGGGGGTCGCCGCCGTAGAAGTGCCACACCTCGTCGACCGGCAGGCGGTGGAACAGCGACAGGCTGCGCGGCCCGTCGCAGTACAGGCCCAACATGGCCGAGGACTCCCCTGAAGCGCCGCGGTAGGTGGCCGCAAACAGCGTGCCTTCGACCGGCAGCGGCCGCAAGCCGTGCTGCGCCACCAGCGCTTGCACCTCGGGGGACATCACGGCAACCGGCTCGACTCAGACCGGCCGCAGGCCTTGCCAGACCGCGTCCAGCAGGCCCTGCGTGCGCTCGCTGGCCTGCGCGCTGGCAACGGCCAGGGCGCCGCGCGGCTCGCGTGCCAGCTGCACGAAGTGTTCGACCATGGCGACGTTCTGCGGCGGCGCCGCTGGCGCGTCGACCCATTCAAACGCCGAAGGATTCATCACGCCCGAGCGCTGGCTGAAGCCCGTGGCGTGGCCAGGCAACGGCGGGGGCGCGCTGTGGGCCCAGTCGAGCACGAAGTCATCCAGGCTGATGGCGCCGCGCTCGCCCAGCAGTTGCAGGTCCATGGTGAAGGCGCCGGTGTTGTAGCCGGCGTCCCAGGTGGATGTACAGCCGCCTGCCAGCATCAGCACGCCGGCGCCGCGCACGGCCGCGCCCGTGGCCGGGTCGTGCTGCACAAAGCCGCTGCTGGCCACCAGGGCGGCGTCGGCAGGCCCGAATTCGACCACCGCACGCATGGCATACCAGGCCATGTCGCCAATCGCACCAGTGGGTTCCTGTGCCGGGTTGAAGCGGATGTTGGCGCGGTCCATGCTCGGGAAGAAGAAACCGCTGCGCAGCGCCTGCACGGCGCCGATGCGCTCGGCCAGTTGCGCCTTGAGCCGCGCGGTGCGCGGGTGGTGGACGAAGTGCGTGGCGTCCAGAAAGGCCACGCCATGCTGCCGACAAGCCGCCGTGATGCGCCGCAGCGAGGCCAGGCTGGCGAAGGGCTTTTCCGCCAGCACATGCTTGCCGAGTTGCGCGGCGCGCACGCAGATTTCTTCGCGCGGCGCGGTCGGCGTGGCGACATAGACAGCGTCGACCTCGGGCGAGGCGAGCAGCGCATTCCAGTCGTCGAAGGCGTGGGCGATGCCGTGCTCGGCGGCAAAGGCCCGGGCCACCTCAAGCCTGCGGGCTGACACCGCCACCGGGCGGCAGCCCGCGGCGGCCGACGCTGCGCGCGCCGTCGCACCGGCGATGAAACCGCTGCCGACTATGCCCAGGCGCAGGGCAGGCAGGCCGGGGCCGCTCACTGCCCGCAGTTCATTTGCCACGGCTCATTTCCCACGAAACTCGCACTGCGGCTTCACGCAGCGCGCGTACAGCGCCAGGGCGTGCTCATGCAACTCGAAGCCGCGCTCTTGTGCAATGGTCCGCTGGCGATGTTCGATTTCAGGGTCGAGGAACTCCTCGACGCGTCCGCAGGTCAGGCACACCAGGTGGTCGTGGTGCTGGCCTTCGTTGAGCTCGAACACGGACTTGCCCGACTCGAAGTTGCTGCGCGTCAGCAGTTCAGCCTGCTCGAACTGCATCAGCACCCGGTACACGGTGGCCAGGCCGATGTCGGCGCCCTCGGCCAGCAAGGCCTTGTAGACGTCTTCGGCCGTCATGTGGCGGCGCGCCGTGCGCTGGAAGACTTCGAGGATCTTGATCCGCGGCAGTGTGGCCTTCAAGCCGCTGCTCTTCAGTTCGTCTGCATGCTTCACGGCCGGCTCCCCAGCGGTCAAGCCGCTAAAATGCGGTCATCATAGCCAGCCACCGCGCCGCCGCATCCTGCGCCTGGCCGCGCTGACAGTCCCGAGTTCGCTGCCCATGCGCCTGACCCTCCTGTCCTTGTGCCTCGCTTCCACCGGCTTGCTGGGAGGTTGTTCCGCTCTGCAGAACACCGACAGCCTGTTCGGGCTGATCACGCCCTACCGCATCGACATCGTGCAGGGCAACGCCGTGACGCGCGAACAGGCCGCGCTCATCAAGCCCGGCCTGACGCGGCTGCAGGTGCGCGACATCCTGGGCACGCCGCTGATGGCCGACCCCTTTCACGCCGAGCGCTGGGATTACTACTTCAGCCTGCGCCGCCCGGGCACCGACGTGCAGCGGCGCAGCGTGGTGGTGCTGTTCGATGGCGACGTGGTCAAGTCCATCGACGCACCGGCCCTGCCCAGCGAACGCGAATTCGTCGCCTCGATCAGCCGCTTCAAGGACCCGCGCGCGCCCAAGCTCGAACTCAGCGAGGACGAGCGCCGCGCCCTGCCGCTGCCGGCCCGTGTGGCCGAGCCGCCCGCCGAGCCCATGGGCGCGGTGCGCGACTACCCGCCGCTCGAACCCCGCTGATGCCCCGCGTCGCCGTCGCCGGCAGTTCCGGCCGCATGGGCCGGATGCTCGTCGAGGCCGTGCTGGCCAGCCCCGATTGCACGCTGACCGGGGCACTCGATGTGCCTGGCAGCGCCGCAATCGGCCTGGACGCCGGCGCCTTCCTGGGCCGCCACAGCGGTGTCGCCATCACCGCCGACCTGGCCACCGGCCTGGCGGGTACCGACGTGCTGATCGACTTCACCCGCCCCGAAGGCACGCTGGCCCACCTGGCGGCCTGCCGGGCCTTGGGCGTGCGCGTTGTCATCGGCACCACCGGCTTCACGCCCGCGCAGCGCGTGCTCGTGACCGACCATGCCCGCGACATCGCCCTGGTGATGGCGCCCAACATGAGCGTGGGCGTGAACGTCATGCTGCGGCTGCTGGAGCAGGCCGCGCGGGCGCTGGGGCCGGACTACGACATCGAAGTCATCGAGACCCACCACCGGCACAAGGTCGACGCGCCCAGCGGCACCGCACTGGCGATGGGTGAAGCCCTGGCCCGCGGGCGCGGCATCGATCTGGCTGCGCAGTCCGTCTTCAGCCGCCACGGCCACACCGGCGAGCGCCGGGCTGGCGACATCGGATTCGCCACCCTGCGCGGCGGCGACATCGTCGGCGAGCACACCGTACTTTTTGCGGGCACCGGCGAGCGCATCGAAATCAGCCACAAGAGCAGCAGCCGCGCCAACTACGCCGAGGGCAGCCTGCGCGCAGCGCGCTTCCTTGTCGGCCGTGCGCCGGGGCTGTACGACATGCACGACGTTCTGCAACTCGGCGCCTGACGCCGCAGCCCCCCATGGATGGTCTCAGCCAGGTTTGGTCAGCCAGCGACAGTGTCGGCCGCTTCGTGGCGGTGCTCTTGCTGGCCATGTCGGTGTCTTCCTGGGTGTTGATCCTGTGGAAGGGCTGGCTGCTGCGCCGCGCCCGGCGCGACATTGCCGCCGCCGTGCCCGCCTTCTGGGACGCCAGCACGCTGGAAGACGGCCGCGCGCGGCTGCTCGCCATGGACCACGAGAAGGTGTTGCTGCCGCTGCTCGACGCCGCCACCAGCCGGCCCGCCGGCGGTACGCTGGAAAGCGCCGGCCGCAGCGAATCGCAGCTCACGCGGCGGCTGCGCGACGCGCTGCACCGCGGCCTGTCGCACCTGCAGTTCGGCCAGGTGCTGCTGGCCTCGGTGGGCAGCACGGCGCCTTTCGTCGGCCTGTTCGGCACCGTCTGGGGCATCTACCACGCGCTGGCCGGCATGGCCGCGGCCGGCAGCATCAGCATCGACCGCGTCGCTGGTCCGATCGGCGAGGCGCTGATCATGACGGCCGCCGGCATCGCCGTGGCCGTGCCCGCGGTGCTGGCCTACAACGTCTTCGGCAAGTGGGTTGCTGCTTGTGAAGCCGAGCTCGAAGGCTTTGCTCACGACCTGCGGGAGATCATGGGGTCTCCACGCGCCCAAGAGCCGAACTGACATGGCTTTCGGCCGCCTCGAACGCAACCCCGGCTCGCAGCCGATGAGCGACATCAACATGACGCCGCTGATCGACGTCATGCTGGTGCTGCTGGTGATCTTCATCATCACCGCGCCGCTCATGACCAGCAGCCTGCGCCTGGACCTGCCGAAGGCCGACGGCGCCACGCCAAGCGTTGCGCCCAGCGTGGTGGCGCTCAGCATCGATGCCCAGGGCCGGCTCTTCGTGGGCGACCAGGCCGCCACGCCCGAGGACCTGCTGGCCGCCTGCAAGCAGGCCGCACAGCGCGACCCCGCCACCGAGGTTCAGTTGCGCGCCGACCGCGCCGTGCCTTATGGCCGCGTGGCCGAGGTCATGGGCTGGGTGCAGCAGGCGGGGTTGTCGCGCATCGGGTTCGTGACCGAGGCGGCCTCACCGCCCTGAGCTTCAGAGTTCGGCCTTGGGCGCAGACCCACTTCGTAGAATCGGCCGATGAACGAAAAGTACACCCCCGCCGAGGTCGAGGCCGCCGCGCAGGCGCATTGGGAAGCCAGCGGCGCCCACCGCACCGCCGAGGACACGACGCGGCCCAAGTTCTACGCCTGCTCGATGCTGCCCTACCCCAGCGGCAAGCTGCACATGGGGCATGCGCGCAACTACACCATCAACGACATGATGGCCCGGCACATGCGCATGAAGGGCTACAACGTGCTCATGCCGATGGGCTGGGACGCCTTTGGCCTGCCGGCCGAGAACGCGGCGATTGCCAACGGCGTGCCGCCAGCGCAGTGGACGCGCGCCAACAT
>JANNWL010000500.1:0-3495 GCA_031414735.1 Burkholderiales bacterium
GCTTGCTGTTCAGCAGCGCCGCCAGCGCGCCGGCGCTTGTTTCCCAGAGTGCGGTTCGCATGTTCAGGCCTTGACGCTCATGAGTTCGACCTTCTTGGCTTCCCACAGATCTCGCAAGAACTTGGTGGTGTCGAGCTGGTCCTGCTTGAAGCGGCAGCGGCGGTAGAAGGCCCCGGTCCAGGTGAGCGCCTGGCCTGCGGTGGGCGCTACGCTGAAGGTCACCAGGCCGGTGGCGCTGACGGTGACACCGCTGCTCTGCAGGACGCCGGCCCTGAAGATGCTGGGCGAACCGTTCAGCTCGGTCACAGCCTCGGCAAAGCCGCCGAAGCTGCGCACCAGTTGGAAGGACACCGCAGAACTGTTCCCCGTGCCGAAGAGCTGAGTCGTTACAGCGCTGTCGTCTGGGTCAGTGAACAGGAACGATTCGAAGCTGCCGCCGTGCGCATTGAAGAAGCCCACCAGCGCTTGCAGCTCCGCCCAGGCCGCCTGAGAGCGCAGCAGCTCATAGCTCAGGCTGTACTGATACAGCGGCACAGTGGCGTCGCGTGCCCTGAACTCGCGCCGGCTTGGCGTTGTGCGCACCATCACCGGCGGCGCGAGCACCGAGCGCTGCACGCCGTAGGCCAGGCCCGGCAGTGTGGGGTAAACGGCGTTGCTCATCGCTGGCCCACGAACACGAAGTCGCGGTTGAGCCGCTTCAGGGCCCGGCCCAGGTCGCGCAGCTTGACGGTGTCGTCTGGCGAGCCGTGAATGTGCACGGGGGAACCGCTACCCGCGCCAGCGCCGCCATCGGCCATGCCCCGGATCACGTCGGCCTGCTGCGCCGGCAGAACCATCTCGCGCTCGTGAAGCTGGGTCATCGGGTTGACGCCCGCCGGAATGTCAAAGCCGCCGCGCGCGCTCGGCACGCTGCGCTTGCCGCCGAATCCCAGAGCAAAGGCGAACATCGCCGCGGCCGCCGCAATGGCCAGACCCGGGCCGATGATGGGAATGGGCGCCTGCGAGGCTGCCGCGCCCGTCGCGGCCTGCGCCGCGTTGCCGGCGACCACCGCCGTGGTCTCGCCCGCCTTGATGCCCGCCACCGCCGCAGAGCCTGTCGCCTGAGTTGAGACCTGCATCCCCATCAACGCCTTGTAGAGCGTCGTCTCGCGGAGGAAGCGCATGGCCATCTGCGCCAGCGGCTTGGTGACCATCTCCTGCACGAATGCTTGGTAGGTTGATCGGAACACCCCGCTCAGCGCTTGACGCCAGGTCTGGGTGCGCAGGATCATGCCTTCCAGCGCGCTGCCGAAGGACTGCTCCATCGTTTCGAACATCGCGCGCATCGGCGCGCCGGCCTCCTGCATGGCCGATATCTGCAGCTGCAGGCGCCGCGCCTGGTACTGCTGGTCAAGCGCCTCGATCTGCGAAAGGAGTTGGGCGTAGGCGACCGGGTCGCGCTGCGGGTCGATCAACAGCTTCTGCGCTTGTAGGGCCGACAAGCGAATCTGAAAGCGCTGTTCCTCGAACTTGAGTTCAAGGGCGAGGAGCTCCTCGTAGCTGATGGCGCGCGCGTCGTAGGCGCCCTTGGCCTCGATGCTGGCCATCTCGACAGAGGCCAGCGCGCGCGCCTCGGCCGCCTTGCGCTGCTCGGCATTGAGCGCCACGCCCTGGCGGGCCTTGTCGCGCAGGATCTCGACCTCGAGCTTGGCGGTTCGGGTCAGGATGGTGAGGCGGTCCTTCTCGACCACGTCCGTGCCCTGCAGCTTCGCCTGCCAGAACGCCAGCTCCTGGCTCTTGTCGTACTCGCGCAGGGCGTCGCGCTGGGCCTGCACCAGCTTCTCCTGCTCGAGCTCGGCCAGGTAGACGGCCATCTGGGACTTGTCCACCTCGGCCTTGTCCTTGACGACCCTTTCCTTGGGCTCTTTGCCAAGCTTCGGGACGGCTTTGGTTCCCTTTGCGCCGCCGGGGTCGCCGGCTTCGGTGTCGTCCATGAACAGGGACTTGACCTTGCGGGCCGTCTCTTCGCTGCTGGAGACCATCTCGTCCATGGACATGGTCCAGCGCGCTGCGATGTTCGTGCCGATGCCCTTGATGGCTTCACGCGCACCGGCGAAGTCCCCGGTCATGGCCTTGAAGATGGCCTCAACCAGCCCGCGAATCGGCTCGGCCAAGCTGAAGATCACGCTCTTGAGCGTTTCCCACAACACCACCACGCCGTTCTTGACCACCAGGAAGGCGGTCGTCAGACCTGCCAGCGCGCCCTTGACGACCACGATCGCGGCCGGCATCACGGCGTTGAACAGCCGCACCAGGTCGGTCATGACCGGCATAAGCGTCTGGCCGACCGCGCGCCCCACGCCCTTGAGCGACAGGGCTGCGCGGTCGCCCGCGGCGTCGAACTCCCTCCACGCGGCGACCGAGTTCTCGCCCACCTCGAGGCCCAGCTCCTGCACGGCCGCCCGGTTCTCTTCGATGACATCGCGATTCAGCAGCAGCAGCCTGCTGCTGGCGTCGATGCCACGCCCGAACATGGCCTGGGATGCGATGTTGCGATCTGCCCCCTCGGCGTACGTCCCGAGCACGGCGATGCCGTCGACCACGAGGTCTGTCATGGACCGGAAGTTGCCGGCGGCGTCGCGCGTGGTCAGGCCCAGCTTGTTCAGGTCTTCTTCGTTCTCCTTGAGCTGCCGGCTCAGGCCCTTGGCCGCCGCCTGAAACTCTCCGGGCTCGGCGCCCAGGTCCTCAAGCGCAGCCCGCAGGACGCTCGCTTCGTTGGTGGTGATGCCGAGCGCGCGGGCTGTGTCCATCAGGCCCTCGGTGGCCTCGGCGGTGGCGATGACGACCTTGCTGAACCCCACGGCCGCCACAACGGCGGCCAAGGCCAAGAAGCCCCCCTTGGTGGTGCCCAGCACGTCCACCAGCCCACCGAACGAGCCGGCCATGCCGCGCACGCTGTTGGTCACGTCGCCCTGCATGTCACTCAAGGTCTTGGCCGTCTCCTGGCGCAGCGTTGAGAACGCGCCCCGCATGCGCTGCACCGCCTGCTCGACAATGCGCGGCGCCTCGGCCATGCCCTTGTTCAGCTCGCCCGTTTGGGCAACGACGCGGACGTTGACGGCTTGATCGCTCATGGGGGGGTGGTGGGCTGTGGCGGCGGGTTGGTCACGGGCAGGCTCATGCTGGCCAGCAGGGCATCAAAGGCCTCGGACTGGAGGCCCTGGGTCGGGATGTACGGCTGTGCGTCGAGTCGCTCGACGCTCTTGGCGGCGGTGCGCGGCTTGGCGGCGCCAAGGTAGTGCGCCACTATCACCGGCAGCGGCGGAAACTGGGCCCACTGCTCGCGCAGGGCGTTCAGCATCGGCAGATCCAGCTCGTCGCGGATGTGGGGGATGGGCCAGCCGGTGCCATACGCCACCTCGGCGTACAGCGCCGGCCAGCTCAGACTTCCCCCGGGACCGAGCCCCCCCCGGCTTCGGCCTGCTTGCGCTTGAGGCCGCTGACGTCCATGACCGC
>JANNWL010000501.1:0-4708 GCA_031414735.1 Burkholderiales bacterium
TTCAGGTAGCCGCCGACGTGGTGCGTCACCAGTTCCTTGACGTATTCAGGGCTCTTCACCGCCAGGTCGTAGCGCAGGCCCGAACTGATGAGGATCTTCTTCACCCCGCGCAGGCTGCGCGCGCGGCGGTACATCTTGATCAGCGGCCCGTGGTCGGTGTTCAGGTTCGGGCAGATGCCGGGGTAGACGCAGCTCGGCTTGCGACACGCGGCCTCGATGGCCGGGCTCTTGCAGCCGATGCGCCACATGTTGGCGGTGGGGCCGCCCAGGTCGCTGATGACGCCGGTGAAGCCTTTCACCTTGTCGCGGATGTCCTCGATCTCGCGGATCACCGAGTCTTCGCTGCGGCTCTGGATGATGCGGCCTTCGTGCTCGGTGATGCTGCAGAAGGTGCAGCCGCCGAAGCAGCCGCGCATGATGTTCACGCTGAAGCGGATCATCTCCCAGGCCGGGATCTTGGTCGTGCCGTCGTGCCCGCCTTGTTCGTCAGCGTAGGCCGGGTGCGGGCTGCGCGCATAGGGCAGGTCGAAGACATGGTCCATTTCGGCAGTGGCTAGCGGGATGGGCGGCGGCGTGACCCACAGGTCGCGCGCCGTGGCCCCCGTGCCGTGGCGCTGCACCAGGGCGCGCGCGTTGCCGGGGTTGGTTTCAAGGTGCAGCACGCGGTTGGCGTGGGCGTAGAGCACGCTGTCGCTGCGCACCTGCTCGTAGCTGGGCAGGCGGATGACGGTCTTGTCGCGGGCCGGCATCTTCACCGCGCCGCTGGCCTTGCGCGACAGCGGCATCGCGATCACCGCGCCCGTGGTCGGCGGTGGCGGCGGCGTGCCGTCTTCCTTGGCGCAGGTTGCGCCTTGCGAGGCCGCGGCTTCAGCAGTCGTCAGGTAGGGGTTGATGTGCTCGTCGATGCGGCCCGGGCGGTCGACCTCGGTGGAGTCGATCTCCATCCAGCCCGCCGCCGTCGGGTCGTCGCTGCGGCGGACGAAGGCTGTGCCGCGCACGTCGGTGATGGCGCGGATGTCCTCGCGCGCCGCCAGCCGGTGGGCGATCTCGATGATGGCGCGTTCGGCGTTGCCGTAGACCAGCAGGTCGGCCTTGCTGTCGATCAGCACCGAGCGGCGCACCTTGTCTTGCCAGTAGTCGTAATGCGCGATGCGGCGCAGGCTGGCCTCGATGCCCCCAATGACGATGGGCACGTCGTTCCAGGCTTCCTGGCAGCGCTGGGTGTAGACCAACGTGGCGCGGTCCGGGCGCAAGCCGCCCACGCCGCCGGCGGTGTAGGCGTCGTCGCTGCGCAGTTTGCGGTCGGCCGTGTAGCGGTTGATCATCGAATCCATGTTCCCCGCGGCCACGCCCCAGAACAGGTTCGGTTTGCCTAACGTCTTGAAAGCTTCAGCGCTTTGCCAGTCGGGCTGGGCAATGATGCCGACGCGAAAGCCCTGTGCTTCCAGCGTGCGGCCGATCACGGCCATGCCGAAGCTGGGGTGGTCCACATAGGCGTCGCCGGTGACGATGACGATGTCGCAGCTGTCCCAACCGAGGGTGTCCATTTCGGCGCGGCTCATGGGCAGGAAGGGCGCCGGGCCGAAGCGCTTGGCCCAGTAGGGCCGCCAGCTCTGGATGGGCTTCGGGCCGACGGGCGCGGACGGGTTGCGGGCCAGGGCCGGCGCGGACAGGGTGGAAGACACGGGTGGCAGCAGTTCGAAGGGTGGTGTGGCAGGGCGCAAACACGCAGGCATTGATTGTCAGGCCTGGGCGACACCCCGCGGGCCGCCGGGTCGAATGCACAGACCCGTGCAGATTGCACGCCCAGGGCCGCCCACGGTCGCTCAATGCGCGGGTCGGCAGGCCGATACCTTCTGCATGAACATCGTCTTGTCGTGGCTGGCGGTTGCCGGCGCTGCCGTGTTGTTGGTCGCCGTGACCGTGGCTTGGTGGGAACACCGCCTGCGGATGGCGTCCCGAGCCAACGATCCGGCGTGGTTCGACACCGAGATCCACATGGGCGCCCTGGCCGGCGCGGCCGAGGTGGACCTCTGTCTGGACCAGCCCCACGGCCAGCCCGCCAACCGGCTGGACCTGAGCGACGACGAGCGTGAACAAGCCGCCCGCCAGGCCGTGCTGGCGGCCGCCCTGAGCCGCATGGCCCGCCACAAGGCCGAGCCGGCCCAGCGCAATGCCTGGGCCGATACACAACCGCAGGTGACGGCCGGTCCGGCGCTGCCCACCCCAAGCCGGACGACCCGCAGCGCCGTCGAGTAAGCCCCGGGCCGGCGTCCGCAGTCCCCCGGCCGCTCAGGCCGCAGGCACGGCGGCCACCGCCTCGTCGTCGGCTTCTTCGCCCAGGAAGCCGCCGCTCTGGTGCGCCCACAAGCGGGCGTAGATGCCGCCGGCGGCGAGCAGGCTGGCGTGGTCGCCGACCTCCACCACGCGGCCCTGGTCCATCACCACCAGCCGGTCCATGGCGGCGATGGTCGACAGCCGGTGCGCGATGGCCACCACCGTCTTGCCCTCCATCAGCTTGTACAGGCTGGCCTGGATGGCTTGCTCGACCTCGCTGTCCAGCGCGCTGGTGGCTTCGTCCAGCAGCAGGATGGGGGCGTCCTTGAGCATCACGCGGGCGATGGCCACGCGCTGGCGCTGGCCGCCTGACAGCTTCACGCCACGCTCACCCACGTGGGCGTCGTAGGCCGTGCGGCCCTTGGCGTCGACCAGCCCGGCGATGAAGTCGTGCGCCTCTGCGCGCTCGGCCGCGCGCAGCATCTCGGCGTCAGTCGCCTCAGGGCGGCCGTAGACCAGGTTGTCGCGCACCGAGCGGTGCAGCAGCGACGTGTCCTGCGTGACCATGCCGATCTGCCGGCGCAGGCTTTCCTGGGTCACGCCCGCGATGTCCTGGCCGTCGACGAGGATGCGGCCCGACTCCAGGTCGTACAGCCGCAGCAGCAGGTTCACGACCGTGCTCTTGCCCGCCCCCGAGCGGCCCACCAGACCGATCTTCTCGCCCGCGCGAATCTCCAGGCACAAATCGTCGATGACACGGCGCTTGCCGCCATAGCCGAAGTTCACGTGTTCGAAGCGCAGCGCGCCCCGGCTCACCACCAGCGGCTTGGCGTCGGCCCGGTCGACCACGCTGCGCGCGCGCGACAAGGTGGCCATGCCGTCCTGCACCGTGCCCACGTGCTCGAACAAGGTGGCCATCTCCCACATCACCCAGTGCGAGATGCCGCTCAGGCGGAAGGCCATGGCCGTGGCCGCGGCCACCGCGCCCACGCCCACGGCGCCCTGCGTCCACAGCCACAGGCACATGGCCGTGGTGCTGGCAATCAAGGTCACGCTCATGGCCTGGCTGATGGTCTCGAAGGCCGTCACCAGCCGCATCTGCACGAGACCCGTGGCCTGGAATTCCTGCATCGCCTCGCGGGCGAAGTGGGCCTCGCGCTGGGCGTGCGAGAACATCTTCACCGTGGCGATGTTGGTGTAGGCGTCGGTGACGCGACCGGTCATCAGCGACCGCGCGTCGGCCTGTTCCTTGCCGATGCGCCCCAGGCGGGGCACGAAGTAGCGCAGCGTGAACACATAGGCCACGAACCAGGCCAGGTAGGGCAGCATCAGCCTGAGGTCGAACGCACCCACCACGACCACGCAGGTGATGAAGTAGATGGCCACGTAGACGAGGATGTCCAGGAAGATCATCCAGGTGTCGCGCACAGCCAGCGCCGTCTGCATGACCTTGGTGGCAATGCGCCCGGCGAACTCGTCGCCGTAGAAGGCCAGGCTTTGCTCCAGCATCTGGCGGTGGAAGTTCCAGCGCAGCCGCATGGGGAAGTTCACGTGCAGGCCCTGGTACTTGAACAGCGCAAAGAGCCCCGCCACCAGCACGCTGGCCACCAGCACGCCAAACAGCAGGCCCAGTGTGCCGCCCTCCTGCTGCCACAACTGCGCCGGGGGCACGCGGCCCAGCACGTCGACCACATGGGCCATCATGCTGAACAAAAGGGCCTCGAAGGCGCCGATGGCCGCGCACAGCAGCATCACCATCAGCAGCAGCGGGCGTGTCCCGCGCGTGGCCTCCCACAGGAAGGCGAGGAACTCGCGGGGTGGTGGCGGTGGCAGGGCATCCGGGTAGGGATGCACGAGGCGCTCGAAACGCTGGAACAAGGGCAGACTCCGTGGGGCACCGGGTGGGCGCGTGGCTCAGGCCGCTGGGGTTCGGGTGGAACCTGCGGGACCGGCATTATCGGCAGTTCGCGCCGCGCCGCCGTACACTGAAATGATGGCATCCACCCCCCACGCATCTCCGGCCTGGAAGCACGACGGCGTCTGCGTCGTCACCAGCGACCAGCTCGACCCGAACACCGCCCAGACCCCCGGCATGAACCGCGCCGCGGCGATCAACTTCGCGCGCACGGGGGCGCAGAAGCTGTGGGCCGGCACCGTGCACATCCACGCTGGCGCCAAGACTGGCGCCCACCACCACGGTGCGCTGGAAAGCGTGATCTACGTCGTCAGCGGCCGCGCCCGCATGCGCTGGGGCGAGCGGCTCGAGTTCACCGCCGAGGCCGGCCCGGGCGACTTCATCTACGTGCCGCCCTACGTGCCGCACCAGGAAATCAACGCCAGCGCCACCGAGACCCTGCAGTGCGTGCTGGTGCGCAGCGACGGCGAGGCGGTGGCCGTGAACCTGGACATCGAACCTGTCGAAGCGCCCGAG
>JANNWL010000502.1:0-6957 GCA_031414735.1 Burkholderiales bacterium
GTGAAACAGGTGCGCCTTGACCAGCTTGCCAAAAAGCAGGCCCAGCACCGCCGCGGGGAGGAAGGCCACCAGCACGTTGCGCACAAAGCGCTGCGCCACCGGGTCGTGGGTGAGCCCACGCACCGTGCCCAGCAGGCGCTGGCGGTATTCCCAGATCACGGCCAGCATCGCGCCGCTTTGAATGGCCACATCAAAGACCTTGGCTGCTTCGCCCGTGAAGTTGATCAGCGAGCCGGTCAGGATCAGGTGCCCGGTAGACGAGATCGGCAAAAACTCGGTCAGGCCTTCGACCAAGCCCATCACAACGGCCTTGATCAGCAAAATGGGGTCCACGGCGGGGCTTTCAGTCGGTATGGGGCGGGGAAGACAGGCAAGGCGGCGGATGATAGCCAGCGTTTGGTGAACGCCCGCTTGTCAGACTGCACAGTCGCCGGGCGGGCGGGTGGCAGGTGCTGCGTTGTCCGGCCAAAAATAGTTTGAAACACGGCAAGGCAGTCGAAAACGCCGTGGCGAGCGAGCGCGATGCCGTGTAAGGCAACAACGGCAGCCGAAGTCCCGAAGGAGACGGATGAGACACCTTGCGTGGTGCCTTGGCCCATGCCCTGAGCGAATGACTCGAAAGCTACAGCAGTGCGGGGGCAGGCCAGACAACCGTTTCAGACGGATTACCGTCGGACAGGGGCTGGCGGGCTGAGCCCGCTAACGACCCAAAGCAGGCACGCGACCGCAGAGATTCGTATCTGTAGAGCAGTCATTGCCTCATTTGGTGCCTGCCGCAGCCTTCGCACCAGCGCAGCGAGGCGCTGCATGAGCTCCAGCGGCAACATAACCAAGTGCGAGGTGCCTTCGCGTCAGGCGGTCTCGAGCTTGAGCATGACCTGCCCGGCGGCGTTGGTTTGCACGCGTTCGTTGGACAGTAGCGGGCGAGTGATGTGGCGGCACAGCTGTTCCAGCGCCTGGCGGTCATCGGCCGCGCAGCGCAAGGCAGCGTGCAAGCTCTATCCGTCGATGTCGGCACACAGCGGCTGCTTGAAGTTCGCATCCCGGGGGCATGACGCCCTGCACCATCAACACCTTCTGCCCCGCTCGTGGCCCGAAGGCAAAGCGGTAAGTACACGCCGCGGCCTGCAGTGGCCTGAGCCCGCGGGTTTTATCTGAATCGCCGTCGCTGTCGGCCATGCAGGTCGAACCCTCCTCTTCGATCAACACCCCCCGACGGGTGAGTAGCTTCATCCTGCGGATGATGATCTTGTGCCACACCACCTGCAGCAATGGCGTTACCAGCTTGGGCTGTACGGCCAGCAGCAGGCGCAGGGGAATCGGCGGCGACAGCGCCCACTGGCGCACCGGCACATGAGGGATGACGTAGTCGACCAGGTGCGCCGAGGTCTGCGCCATCCGCCGAACTCCGCACTACGGGTAAAACCGCGTCGC
Source organism: Burkholderiales bacterium (assembly GCA_031414735.1). Lineage (GTDB taxonomy): Bacteria > Pseudomonadota > Gammaproteobacteria > Burkholderiales > Burkholderiaceae_C > Rubrivivax. The sequence goes on from JANNWL010000502.1 coordinate 1,435, forward strand.
TTGCAGCTGAACGTCACCAGCTTGTCCTGGACGGAGACGCCGCAGCGCAGGCGCAGGAATCCGGCCGCCAAAGGCGCGCGATAATTTTGGATATGAAGCGCGCCATGAAACGTCTGCACCCGTCGAAGTCTCTCGAGATCAGCCAAAAGGACCCCAGCACGCTGATGGTCGAAGCGGCGGCAGCTTGATTTCGGCCGCGCAGCAAGCTCTGGCGGACTGGCTCGGCGCGCTGGGCCTGCAGCCGCACCTGGAGCTGTTCGTCGACAACGAAGTTGGTCTGGACGCGATGCGCCTGCTCGACGAGGTCGACCTGCGCGAGCTCGGCCTGCCGCTGGGGCCGCGAAAGATTCTGCTGCGGGCGATCGCCGAGTTGAATGCCACTGAGCCGAGCGCGGCATCAGCCAGCGCGTCAGCCCTTGCCCCACCGCCTACCCCAACCGCGGCGAGCGCACAACGCCGCCAGCTCACCGTGCTGTTCTGTGACCTGGTCGGCTCGACCCCGCTGTCGCGCGTGCTCGATCCCGAGGACCTCCGCGAACTGATGGGCCGCTACCAGGCCGCGGCCCGCGCGGTGATCGCGCGCTACGACGGCCACATCGCGCAATACCGGGGCGACGGCGTACTGGTCTATTTCGGCTGGCCGCGCAGCCACGGCGACGACGCGCGGCGCGCACTGCGCGCGGCGCTCGATCTGCTGGTTGCGGTGGCGGGCGTCAAGACGCATGCGCCACTGGCGGTGCGCATCGGCGTGGCCACCGGTGTGGTCGTCGTCGGCCGGACGGAAGGCGGCGACGAACCGCAGACGGCGGTCGGCGAAACCCCCAACCTCGCCGCAAGGCTGCAGGCGCTGGGCGAGCCGGGCGCCATCGTCGTCGCCGGACTCACGCGAACACTGGCTGGCGACGGATTCACCTACCGCGATCTCGGCACCCAGACGCTGAAAGGCATCGACGAGCCGGTGCAGGCGTTTGCGGTGAGTGACGCACAACACACGCAGGACGCGCAGGGCGAGCGCGTGGACTCGTTCGAGATTGTCGATTCGGACACGCACGGCCTGCCTGGCGACGCCGAACCGCCTGGCGCGCGCATGCCGCCGCACCTGGTTGGCCGCGACGAAGAGATCGGACTGTTGCGCCGCGCCTGGCAGCAGGCACAGAACGGCCACGGCCAGGTGGTGCTCATCAGCGGAGAGCCGGGCATCGGCAAGTCGGCCCTGGCTGAGAGCCTGTTCGCGCAGTTGCGCGAACAAGGCGTGCAGCGCGCGACCCTGCGCTGTTCGGCGTTGCACACCAGCAGCGCGATGCACCCGGTCATCGAGCATGTGCGACGCAGCATCGGCTGGGTCCAAGGCGAGACCGATGAGTCCAATCTCGGGCGGCTCGAAGCGTGGCTCGCGGCACACGCCCTGCCGCTCGAACAGTTCGTGCCCAGCGCGGCGGCACTGCTCGAACTGCCCTTACCCGAGAGCCGCTACGCGCCATTGAAGCTGAGTCCGCAAGAGTTGAAGCGCCGCATCCACGACGACGCTGCCGAATGGCAACTCGCCGCCGCCGAGAGCACGCCGACGGTCATCTTGTGGGAAGACCTGCACTGGGCCGACCCGACGAGCCTGGATTTCGCGGCGCTCTTGATCGAACAATTACCCACCGCGCCGCTGCTGCTGGTGCTGACCGCACGCCAGCAATTCAGCGCGCCATGGAGCGCGAAGTCGCATGTCACGCCGATCGCTCTGAACCGGCTCGAGCGGCCGCAGATCGTCGCGCTGGTGGGCCACATCGCCAAGGGCAAGGCGCTTCCCGCCGACGTGCTCGAGCACATCGTGCGCAAGACCGATGGCGTGCCGCTGTTCGTCGAGGAGCTGGCGCGAACGATCCTCACCTCCAGCGTGTTGCACGAAAGCGAATCGAGCTACGAGCTGAGCGGGCCGCTGGCCGCGCTCGCGATCCCCGCGACTTTGCACGAATCGCTGATGGCACGGCTGGACCGCACGCCGTTCATTCGCGAAGTCGCGCAGCTCGGTGCCGTGCTCGGACGCGAGTTCGCCTACGACGTGCTGCAAGCGCTCGGGCTGGTCGGCGATGCGGCGCTCGACGAAGGCCTGTCGATGCTCGTCGCCGACGAGCTGCTCTACCAGCGCGGGCGCATCCCGCGCGCGAGGTACACCTTCAAGCATGCGCTGATCCAGGACGCGGCTTACGAGTCGCTGCTGCGGCGCACGCGCCAGCAGTACCACGGGCGAGTGGCGCAGTGCATCGAGCAACGCTCGCCGGAGGTGGCCGAGCAGCAGCCTGAGCTGCTGGCCATGCACTACGCCAGCGCGAAGATGACGACGCAGGCGGTGGCGTATTGGTTGAAGGCGATCGAGCGTGGGGCACGGCGCGCGGCGTTTGTCGAAGTCTTTGCCCAGATCGACGCCGCCATGGGCCTGCTCGACGCCGAGCCGGAGTCGCGCCAGCGTACGCAGGCGCAGGTGAAGTTGCATTTGCAGCGCGCGCTTGGATTGCTGGCCACACGCGGCATGGGGTCGGACGAGACAGGCCAGGCGTTTGTCCAGACACAGGCATTGTGCGAGCGGCTGGGCGATGACACACCGGAGATGTTCCATGCGTTTTACGGCATCTACGCCTTTCACCTGGGCCGCGGCGAAGTCGCGCAGGCCCTCGAAGTCACGCGCGAATCGCTGCGCCGCGCGCTGATCATCGGCGATCCGACCTGCGTCGTGGTCGCGCACCGAAGCCTCGGCGGGGCGTACCTTTTCAGTGGCCTGCCGAGAGAGGCAGCACACCACTGCGAGCAGGCGCTGCGCCTCTACGATGCGCAGCGCGACGATGCGTCGCCGCTGGTGGTGGTGGCCGACGTCAAGACCATGAGCCTGTCGTTCTTGGCGCTGGCCAACGTGCTGCTCGGCTATCCCGACAAGGCCGTGGCGCTGCGTGAGCAGGCCCTGTCGCATGCGCAGCACCTGGGGTTACCGTACAACAGAGCGAATGCGCACAGTCAGGTCGGCAATACCTTCATGTGGCTTCGTGAGGACGAGCGCGGCATCGACAACGAGAAGCAGCTGATCGCGTTGGCCGACAAACACGGCTTCCCTTCATTCCGCTCCTACGCCATGGGCCGGCTCGGTGCGCACTTGATCGGCCGAGGGCAGTTCGACGACGGGGTGGCGCTGGTGCAGGCCGGCCTTGTCGAAGGTACAGCGAACGGTTCCCGTTTGGGCCCGCACACCCGCGCTCTGGCATTGATCCCGGCGCTGGCGCAAGCCGGCCGGTGGCAAGAGGCTGCCATCCTGTTCGACAACGCCATCGCCGTGGCCGAAACCACCGGCGATCGCGTCGCCGAAGCCAGGACACATCAGCAATATGGCGAGTTCCTGCTCGACCGCGACGGCACCGCCGGCGCGGCCACGGCCGAAATCAACTTCACCAGGGCACTCGACCTGGCTCGCGGGCAAGGCGCGCGCTGGTGGGAGTTGTGTGCTGCCGTCTCGCTCGCACGCTTGTGGCACTCGCAAGGCAAGACCGCGCCAGCGCGCGAGCTGCTCGCGCCGGTCTACGGCTGGTTCACCGAAGGGTTCTGGACACGCGATCTGACCGACGCACGCGCCTTGCTGGACGAATTGGGTTGAGAGCACAGGCTTTTCAAACGCCCTTTTTGCTTCCTCATGGCGCCCCATGGCACCCCGAACACGACAGAGCACGTCGCTTGGTGCGCTTGAATCTGTCTTAGGAGGTGGCCCGGGGTGCCGAGTCGCCGAGACTGTCATGGTTGGGCAACGTCAGGCCGCTTGCAGCGCCTGGCCACGGGCTGGCGCGCGAGGCGGTGCATGCGTCTGCGATCCCAGGTGCATCAGGATCTTCTCGATCACCGGCTGTTGCAGGATCGCCTGCCATGAATCTTCAGCTCACCACCGCAGTTCGGACAGTGCAGCGTCGGCAAAAAGTTCACTGGTTCGCCGAACGCCCGACGAATCAGACGATCCGGAAGCGGCCGCTGCTGGGTACCCGCTTCTGGCCGTTATGGCAAGACTTGCACAACGGCCAGTATGAGAAGACCGCGGTTATGACAAGTTCTGCGGAGGTGCTGGTCGGGAAGCCGCGCAGACACTCGCGATCTTCAGTGCAGAGGCCTGCTTCGATCCCCATAATTTTGCGGGAACGCAGTGGTCGAGCGCGCATGACCCTGGCTGACTCGCGGCGGACGTGCTCGCCATTACGGTGTTTGACTTCAGAGGGAAGCGACGCAGCGGACGATTCGATCGCAAAACTGGCCTTGCTTGCGGCGCGGCGCAACGCGCGCCACGTCGAGCCACGTCGAGCCACGTCGAGCCAAGATTATGAGAAGTGCACCGGTGCCAGGCATCCTCCGTCTACAAGGTGATCTGGCCACTCGCCTGCGACGGTCTTGTCATAACCGAGGTCTTCTCATAATGGCCGGCTGCAGGCGCTCGGGGTAAACCTGCTGGCGTGGCTCAGGCGGCCAGCGCAAACGGCTGGATCTCTTTGGCGATGGCTTTGCCGTTCTCGATCTCGGCCACTCGCAACTCGTAGGCTGCCTGAAGGTTCAACCAGCCCTTGGCCTCGCTGCCGAAGTAGCGCTCCAGGCGCAGAGCCGTATCAGCCGACACGCCGCGCTCACCCTTGGTGATCTCGCTGAGGCGCGAGTAAGGCACATGCAGGGCCATGGCCACGGCGCGCACACTGACGCCCATGGGCTTGATGTAGTCCTCCAGCAAAATTTCACCTGGGTGGACAGGACGCATACCGTTCTTCAACATGATGCACTCCATTGCTGTTCAGGATTTCAATGCCAATCGGGCCTGGGTCAGTGTGGGTCTTCGATGAGCACGTCGTAGGGGCCGCTCTCACCCCACTTGAAGGTCAGTCGCCACTGGTCGTTGATTCGCACATGCCAGGCACCGTCGTATTCCTTTAGGTCGTTCCCGGGCGGGGCCTTCATGAAGCTCACGGAAGGCGCCGCGTCGAGCTGGACCAATTTGCGCTCGGCCACGCTCTTGATGTTGACGAACCGGCGACACTTGCCGGTGGTGAACAGGCACTCCGTGTCGGGGCAGGCGAACGACTGAATCGACATGAAAGAGAGTTTAACTGTTAACCGGTTAACAGTCAATTCGGCAAAATCTGGGCATCGCGCAAGGACACCTCAACGACGCGCGGCTGGCCCTGCTCAGTGGACTGCCCTTTGCCTGCCGTTGGCGATCGGCAGGTTATGGCCGGGACGCGCCAAAGCGGAGTTCAAGTTGGCCGCCGTAAACCAGTCATCCAGGATGGGCCAGCAGGGGAAATTCTGAGCGAGTCTCCAGGAACCGGTCATGGCCGCAAGCAGCACTCCACCCATGAACCCGTCAATACCCGTCATGTCCAGCCCGAACGCTGAAGCCGCGCCCAGTGGCTGGCGCGGCCATTTGTCCATCGACTACCTGCTGGACGGCGAGCGCACCGTGGCACAAGACCACCATGTGGGCCCGCTGCGGGTGCTCAAGCGCCTGTACCCCGAAGGGCC
>JANNWL010000503.1:0-4679 GCA_031414735.1 Burkholderiales bacterium
GGTTTGCGGCCGCGCGGCGACGCGTCAACCTGGATGCCTCAGCGCCCGGCTGAGCAGGATCACCGGAATCAACCCGACCAACACGATGGCCAGCGAGGGCAACGCGGCCTCGGCCAGGCGCTCGTCGCGCGCGAAGTTGTAAGCCACCACCGCCAGCGTGTCGCTGCCAAAGGGCCGCAGCACCAGGGTGGCGGGCAGCTCCTTCATCACGTCGACGAAGACCAGCAGCGCTGCGGCCAGCGCCGAACGCCGCAGCAGCGGCAGGTGGAGTGCGGCAAACACGCGCGGCGGACGGCTGCCCAGCATGCGGGCGGTTTCGTCGATGGACAGCGGCACCCGGGCATAACCCGCCTCCACCGACTGCAGCGCCACGGCAGAAAAGCGCGCCAGGTAGGCATAGACCAGCCCGAAGGCCGTGCCGGTGACCAGCGCGGCTGCGCCCAGCCCCGGCCAACGCGACTGCAGCCAACCCACCGGCACGAGGATGCCCAGGGCGATGACTGCACCCGGCACGGCGTAGCCCAGCGACAGCACCCGCGCGGCCGGCTGCAGCAGGGCATGGCGACCCCGGCGCAAGGCGCAGCCCAGCGCCAACGCCAGCGCCGTGGCCAGCAGGGCCGCGATGGCCGCGAGGCGAAAGCTGGCCCAGGCCCATTGCGCAAAGCGCGCCAGCGGCAGGCCGAACTCCGACAAGCTGGCTTCCTGCCACAACATGCGCGCCAGCCACAGCACCGGCAGCACGAAACCCAGCAGCACCGGCAGCAGGCACAACGCGAACACGCCCGCCGCCACGGCGCCGTGCAGGGGCGTGGGCCGGGCATCGGCCGACTGCGAACCCGTGCTGCGTGCCGCGGCAAAGCGCCGACCGCGTTGGGCGGCGCGCTCGGCCATCAGCAGCACCGCCACCACCCCCAGCAGCACCGACGCCAGTTGCGCCGCGGCCACCCGGTCGCCCATCACCAGCCAGGCCTTGTAGATGCCCGTCGACAAGGTGGACAGCCCGAAGTACGCGCCCACGCCGTAGTCGGCCAGGGTTTCCATCAGCGCCAGCGCGGCGCCGGCAGCGATGGCCGGCCGCGCCATGGGCAGCGCCACCTCCAGCACGCGACGGCGCATCGGCGCGCCCAGCAGCCGCGCCGCCTCCATCATCTGCACGGCGCGCTCACCCAGCGCGGCACGGGCCAGCAGGTAGACGTAGGGGTACAGGCACAGGATGAAGAGCACCACGGCGCCGGGCAGGCTGCGCACGTCGGGCCACAGCGCGCCCTGCCAGCCCATCGCTGCGCGCAGGCCCGTCTGCAGCGGGCCGCTGTACTGCAAGGCGTCCGTCCAGGCATAGGCCAGCACGTAGGCCGGCATGGCCAGCGGCAACAGCAGCGCCCATTCCAGCGTGCGGCGGCCGCGGAAGTCGAACAGCGTCACGGCCGCAGCCAGGGCCGAACCCAGCAGCACCACGCCCACGCCCACGCCGCCAGCCAGCAGGGCCGACTGCAGCGCGTATTCCGGCAGCACGGTGCTCAGCTGGTGGGACAGCACGGCCAGGGCCGACGCGTCCAGCGCCAGCCAGGAGCCCAGCACGCCCCACACGGGAAGCGCGAGCAGCAGGCAGACCAGCGTCAGCAGCGCGCGCATGGGAATAGTGGAATGCGAACAATTTTCATTCAGTGTCGGATTATCATCGAGCCATGTTCCTGAGCCTGCAGCATGTCGCGGTGCGCTACGCCCGTTCCACCGCCCGCCGCGACGCCGTTCAAGACGTCAGCCTGGGTCTGGCCGCCGGGCAGATCGGCGTGCTCATCGGCCCCTCGGGCTGCGGCAAGACCTCTCTGCTGCGCGCCGTGGCCGGGCTGGAACGCTGCAGCGCCGGCCGCGTGGCCATCGCCGACGAGACTCTGTCAGACGCCGCCAGTGGCCTGCATGTGGCCGCCGAAGACCGCCGCATCGGCATGGTGTTCCAGGACTACGCGCTGTTTCCGCATCTCAGCGTGCAGGACAACGTGGCCTTTGGCGTGCACCACCTGCCGCGCGCCGAGCGCGCGGCGCGCGTCCAGCAGGTGCTGGAACTGGTGGGCCTGGCCCACGCCGCCAACCGGCCACCGCACCAGCTGTCCGGCGGCCAGCAGCAGCGCGTGGCGCTGGCCCGCGCGTTGGCGCCGCGGCCGCGGTTGCTGCTGCTGGACGAGCCCTTTTCCAGCCTGGACGTCGACCTGCGCGAGCGCCTGGCGCAAGAGGTGCGCGTGATCCTGAAGGAAAGCGGCACCACGGCGCTGCTCGTCACGCACGACCAGCTCGAAGCCTTCGCCGTGGGTGACGTCATCGGCGTCATGAACCAGGGCCGCCTGGAGCAGTGGGACGACGCCTACACGCTGTACCACCGGCCGGTGAGCCGCTTCGTGGCGCAGTTCATCGGACACGGCGTGTTTGCGCCGGCGCAGATCGTGGCCTGCTCGCACGGCCCCTGCGTGCACACGCCCGTGGGCGAGATCAACGACGTCGCCGGCTGCCCCCTGCCCGAGGCCTACCCTCAGGGCGATTGCGATGTGCTGCTGCGTGCCGACGACATCGTGCACGACGACGCCTCCCCCGTGCGCGCGCTGATCGAGCGCAAGGCCTTCCGCGGGTCGGAATTCCTGCTCACGCTGCGCCTGGAAAGCGGCGAACAGGTGATGGCGCATGTGCCGTCGCACCACGACCACCAGGTCGGCGAGTGGATAGGCATCCGCGCCGAGGTCGACCACGTGGTGACCTTCCCGCGCGTGGCGGTCACTGCGGCCTGATTTCACGCCCAGGCCGGGCGTGCCGCGCACAGCCACACGGTTCGGGGGTGCAACTTATCCCGCCCGGCGTGCTCGAAATGCGGGCCAGTCCTATACTGAACATCAACTTTTGAACCTTGAGAGGCGCGCGAACACCATGGGTGCCAAACTGAAAGTAGCCGGCCTGCTGGCCGTGGGTGCGATCGCGGGGGCGCTCACCACCATGCAGGTGACAGCCGTGGCGCGCAGCAGCCTGGCGCCCATGCCGCTGGAGGAGTTGCAGCAGTTGGCAGCCGTGTTCGGGATGATCAAGAACGACTACGTCGAGCCCGTCGACGAGAAGAAACTGATCAACGACGCCATCAGCGGCATGGTGGCCGGGCTCGACCCGCATTCGCAGTACTTCGACAAGAAGTCGTCCAAGGAACTGCGCGAGAGCATGGGCGGCAAGTTCGTCGGCATCGGCATCGAGATGGGCATGGAAGACGGCCTGGCCAAGGTGGTTTCGCCCATCGAGGGCTCGCCGGCCTTCCGCGGCGGCCTGAAGTCGGGCGACCTGATCACCCGCATCGACGACACCACGGTGCGCGGCCTGACCATCGACCAGGCCGTCAAGCGCATGCGCGGCGAGCCCAACACCAAGGTCACGCTCACCATCTACCGCCCGACCGAGTCGCGCACCTTCCCGATCACGCTGGTCCGTGAAGAGATCCGCACCGTCAGCGTGCGTGCGCGCATGGTCGAACCGGGCTATGGCTGGATCCGCGTCAGCCAGTTCCAGGACCGCACGGTTGACGACTTCGTGAAGAAGGCCGAGGAGCTCTACAAGCAGGACCCCAACCTCAAGGGTCTGGTGCTGGACCTGCGCAACGACCCCGGCGGTTTGCTCGACGCGGCGGTGGCGCTGTCGGCCGCCTTCCTGCCCAGCAACGTGGTGGTGGTCACGACCAACGGCCAGGCGTCGGATGCACGATCCAGCTTCCGCGCCAACCCCGAGGTCTACGCCCGCCGCGGTGGGGCCGACCCACTCAAGCGCCTGCCCGCCGCCATGAAGACGGTGCCGCTGGTGGTGCTGGTGAACGAAGGCTCGGCATCGGCCAGCGAAATCGTCGCCGGCGCGCTGCAGGACTACAAGCGCGCCACCATCATGGGCGCGCAGACCTTCGGCAAGGGTTCGGTGCAGACCGTGCGGCCGCTGTCGCCCGACACGGCTTTGAAGATCACCACCGCGCGCTACTACACGCCCAACGGCCGCAGCATCCAGGCCACCGGCATCGTGCCCGACGTGTGGCTGGACGAAACCGCCGAAGGCAATGTGTTTGCCGCGCTGCGCATCCGCGAAGCCGACCTGCAGAAGCACCTGGTGGGCTCGGAAGAAAAGAACGTGACCGAGATCGAGAAGGCCCGCGAAAAGGCCCGCGAAGAAGCCCGCGTCAAGCTGGAAGAGCAGGTGGCGCGCTCGAAGGAACCCATCAAGCCCTTGCCCGAGTTCGGCACAGCCGAAGATTTCCCACTCGCGCAGGCCTTAAACCAGTTGCGCGGAGTGCCGGTGATTGCCAGCAAGACCGCCAACGAGCGCAAGGCCGCTGCGCTGGGCACCGCCAAGTAGTCCGCCCGCGCTGCTGACCGCCCGAGCCCACATGAGCCCGCAACCTTGCGGGCTCTTTGTTTTGCAGACCCGCCAAGCACATCGCACTGACAGCGCATGAACGACCAGCAATTGCTGCGTTACGCCCGGCACCTGATGCTGGACCACATCGGCATCGAAGGCCAGCAGCGTCTGCTGGCCTCGCACGCCCTGGTGATCGGTGCCGGCGGTCTGGGCTGCCCCGTGGCGCTGTACCTGGGCACGGCCGGCGTGGGGCGCATCACCGTGGTCGATGATGACGAGGTGGAACTCACCAACCTGCAGCGGCAGATTGC
>JANNWL010000504.1:0-3464 GCA_031414735.1 Burkholderiales bacterium
GTGCCGCCGCACGCCTGGTGGCTGCTGCTGGGCAACCTCTTCTGGGTGCTGGCCTACGACACCGAGTACGCCATGGTCGACCGCGACGACGACCTGCGGCTGGGCGTGAAGACATCGGCCATCACCCTGGGCCGCTTCGACGTGCCGGCGGTGATGCTCTTCTATGCCGTCTTCCTGGCTTCGTGGGCGCTGCTGGGCCGCAGCCTGGGCTTGGGCGGCGTGTTCCTGGTCGGCATCGCCGCGGCTTCGGCGCAGGTGGTCTGGCACTTCGCGCTGATCCGCCAGCGTTCACGCGAAAGCTGCTTCAAGGCCTTCAGGCTGAACCACTGGGTCGGCTGCGCCCTGTTCTGCGGCGTGGCGCTGGACCTCGCGCTGCGCTGACGCAGCCGCGCAGCGCTCACGCGGCGCCGAACTCGTCGCCCATTTCATGCGCGCGCCGCTGCGCGGCCAGCAAGGCCGCCACGAAGGCGGCCTTCACGCCGGCGGCTTCGAGCATGCTGATCGCGGCGAAGGTGGTGCCGCCCTTGGACGTGACCTGGGCGCGCAGCGTCTCCGGCGATTCTGGTGAACGGCGCGCCAGCTCGGTGGCGCCATCGAAGGTGGCCAGGGCCAGGGCGCGGCCCTGTTCGGCGCTCAAGCCCATGGCGGTGGCGGCCTGCATCAGGGCTTCGAGCACGTAGAACACGTAGGCCGGGCCCGAGCCCGACAGCGCCGTCACGGCGTCGAGGTCAGCCTCTTGCTCGACCCACAGCAGCGTACCGGTGGGCGCCAGCAGCGTTTCGATGTCGCCGCGCTCGTGTTCGGTCACCCCCGGCCGCGCGTACAGCCCGGCGATGCCGCGGCCGATGAGCGCCGGCGTGTTGGGCATGGCGCGCACGACCCGTGCGCTGCCGCTGGCGGCAGTGATGGCCGCACTGCGGATGCCGGCCATCACGCTGAGCTGCAGCGCCTGCGCGACAAACGCAGCGCAAGGTGCGGCGGCTTGCGCGAAGAGCTGTGGCTTGACAGCCCACACCACGGTGCCGGCACCCGCCAGCCTGGCATCGGCCGCCGCCTGCGCGGTGATGCCGAAGTCCTGCGCCAGCCGGGCCCGCTGGGCCTCGAAAGGTTCCACGACGATCAGCGCCGAGGCCGACCGCCCCGCACGCAGCAAGCCGCCGATCAAGGCCCCGGCCATGTTGCCGCCGCCGATGAATGCAATCTGCTCTGAACTCATCGCGGCAGTGTAGCCAGGGCCCGCCCCAGCAGCCGCGCAGCCTCTATGCTCTGGGCTGCGTCCTTTGTGGACCCCGCCAACAACCTCTGCACCCATGAACGCCAACCCCTCTGCCGCCGCCCCTGCCCTGGCCTTCGATGTCAGCGACGCCGACTTTGAAGCCACCGTCATCGAGCGCTCCTTCGAAGTGCCCGTGCTGCTGGACTGCTGGGCACCCTGGTGCGGGCCTTGCCGCGCACTCACGCCGTTGCTGGAAAAACTGGTCGAGGCTTACCAGGGCCGCTTTCTGCTGGCCAAGCTCAACAGCGACGACAACCCCGGCCTGGCCGGCGCGCTGAAGCTGCGCAGCATCCCGGCGGTCTTTCTGCTCATCGGCGGGCAGGTGGCGGCGCAGTTCCAGGGCGCGCTGCCCGAGGGCAAGCTGCGCGAATTTCTGGACAAGCACCTGCCGCCGGCCGGCGAGGCGCCGCCTTCACCCGAATCGGCGATCGCCCAGCTGCGTGAACAGGCGGCCGGGGCCGATGACGCCACCGCCGCCGAGATGTTGCGCGAAGGCCTGGACTTCGAGCCCGGCAACCTCGACTTGCGGCTGGACCTGGCCGAGCGGCTGATCTCGCTGGGCGAAGCCGAAGCCGCCGGCGTGCTGCTGGACAGCGTCACCGAGACCGAACGCAACGACCGCCATGCCGCGTTGACGGCGCGCATTGCGTTGATCAAGAACCGCCCGCCAGGCGACAAGGCGGTGCTGGCCGCGCGCATCGCCGCCAACCCCAAGGACCACGACGCCCGGCTCGACCTGGGCGCCCTGCAGGCCTGGGAAGGCGCCTGGGACGCGGCCTTCGACACCTTGCTGGAAGTCGTGCTGCGCGACAAGGCCGAGTGGCGCGAACGCGCCCGCCTGCAGTTGGTGGCGTGGTTTGCGATGTGCCCTGACGCCGACGCCGTCAGCCGCGGGCGGCGCTACCTGGGGATGTACCTGAACTGAACGCGGGCCGGCTCAGCCTTCCAGCCCCGCCAGCAATTCTGCGTTACCGCCCGCCGCGGCCGTGTTCACCGTCACCGTCTGCTCACCACAGAAGCGGTACAGGTAGTGCGGCCCGCCGGCCTTGGGGCCGGTGCCGCTCAGGCCCTCGCCGCCGAAGGGCTGCACGCCCACCACGGCGCCGATCATGTTGCGGTTGACGTAGACATTGCCCACGCGCGCCGCATCCGCAATGCGCTGGGCGCGGCTGTCGATGCGCGTCTGCACGCCCAGCGTCAGGCCATAGCCCAGGGCGTTGATCTGCGCCACCACGTCCATGACATCACACGCGGCCCCCGGGCCGCTCTGGTTCGGTCCCCAGCGCACCATATGCAGCACGGGGCCGAAGATTTCGGCCTTCAGGTCGGCGATCTGCGTGATCTCGAAAGCCACTGGTGCGACCAGGCGCGGGAAGACCGACTTGACGGGCGACTCGCCCAGCAGCCGGGCTTCGCCGCGCAGGCGTTGCACGTGGGCCGTGATGCCGGCGAAAGCCTCGTCGTCGATGACCGGGCCGACATCGGTGGCCAGGTCCGCCGGGTCGCCCACGTTCAGCTCGGCCAGCGCGCCGCGCAGCATCAGGATCACGCCGTCGGCCACGGCCTCGTGCACGCACAGCAGGCGCAGCGCGCTGCAGCGCTGACCTGCGCTGCGGAAGGCGCTTTGCACGACGGCATCGACCACCTGTTCGGGCAGCGCGGTGCTGTCGACCACCATGGCGTTCAGACCGCCGGTTTCGGCGATCAGCGGCACGATGGCGCCGTCCTTGGCCGCCAGCGCTCGGTTGATCAGGCGCGCCACGGGCGTGCTGCCGGTGAAGCACACGCCTGCCGTCAGCGGGTGCGCCACCAGCGCCGCGCCGACGGTCTCGCCCAGGCCGTGCAGCCAGGCCACGGCGTCGGTGGGCACGCCCACCTCGTGCAGCAAGGCCACGAAGCGGCGCGCGACAACCGGCGTCTGTTCGGCCGGCTTGGCCGCCACCGTGTTGCCCGTGACGAGTGCCGCCACCACCTGACCGGCAAAGATCGCCAGCGGGAAGTTCCAGGGGCTGATGCATACGAAGACGCCGCGGCCGTGCAGGCGCAGCAGGTTGCTCTCGCCGGTGGGGCCAGGCAGGGTCTGGTCGGCCAGGCGGGCTTCGGCCTGATCGGCGTAATAGCGGCAGAAGTCCACCGCCTCGCGCACCTCGGCGATGCAGTCGCCCAGGGTCTTGTGCGCTTCCCTGAC
>JANNWL010000505.1:0-1803 GCA_031414735.1 Burkholderiales bacterium
GCAGACCGTGTTCTTCAACCAGTCCGCCAGCCTCAAGAACCTGACGCTGGGCGCCCCTGCCGGCAGTCCGGGCCGGCCGACCTTTCTGATGACCGGCGGTACGGCATTGCAGATCGCCGGCGTCTTCACGGTGCTGCCGACTGGCACGCTGGCCGGCGACGGTGTGGTGGCCGGCAACCTGCTGAACCGCGGCACGGTGCTGCCGACCAACCTGACGGTGGCGGGCAGCTTCACCAACCAGGGCCTCGTGGCCGGCAGCGGCACGCTGAACGCGGCAGTGGCCAATGCCAGCACGGGGCAGCTGCGCAGTGGCGCGGGCGACCTGTTGCTTGTCAACGGCGCCAGCCACAGCAACGCCGGCGTGATCGACATCCGGGCCGGTGGCGAACAGCAGTACAGCGGCGCGCTGGCCAACGCTGCAACCGGGCGCATCCTGCTTAACGACGCGGTGCTGCGCCTGAACAACGGGGCCACCAACGCCGGCCAGGTGCAGGTAAGCTTTGGCGGTGCCACCGTCTACGGCAGCGTGGCCAGCACCGCCGGCGGCAAGATCATTCTGTCAGGCAACAGCCAGACCACGTTCTTCGACGCCGTGTCGGTAGATTCAGGCGGCGAGCTGCGTGTGTCGAACGGATCGACCGGCGTGTTCTTCGGCCAGGTAACGCAACGCACCGGCGCGCTGTTCACCGGCACGGGCACCAAGTTCTACGAAGGCGGCTTGTCAGTCGGTGCCTCCCCGGGACTGGGCCTGGACGCCGGCAGCGTGAACTTCGGCGTGGGCAACCTGTACACCGCCGAACTCGGCGGCACCACGGCCTGCACGACGGCCTGCGCCACCGACGCGGCGCTGCGCGACAGCAGCTTCGACAAATACATCGTCAGCGGCCACCTGGCCCTGGGCGGCACGCTGAAGCTGGTGTCGTGGGACGGCTTCACCGGGCAGATCGGCCAGAGCTTCGATCTCTTCGACTGGGGCAGCAGCAGCGGCGCTTTCAGCAGCATCGACGCCAGCGGCCTGGCGCTGGCACCGGGCGCGGTGCTCGACACCAGCCAGCTGGTCAGCGCCGGCATCGTGTCGATCACTGCCGTGCCCGAGCCCGGCACCTGGGCGCTGTGGGCCTGCGGGCTGGGCGTGCTGCTGCGGGTGCGGGCACGGCGCCCGGCGGCGACAGGCGTCGATCCTCGGCGCGGCCAGGAGATGGCATGACGGACCTCTTGAACCCTTCGCGGCGCGAGCTGCTGTGCCGCGCCGCCGCGCTGTCTGCCTCATTGGCGGCCGTGGGCCGGGCAGACGCGCAAACGATGGCACCCGCCAGCGTCGCGCCGCTGCGCATCCTGTGCACCGCACCCGGTGGCACCGTGCCCGACATCGTCGCACGCCGCTATGCAGAGCAACTTTCGGCGCGCTACCCCGGCGGCGTCATCGTCGACAACCGCGCCGGCGCCGCCGGGCGCATCGCCGTGGCTGCACTCAAACAAGCCGCGCCCGATGGCAACACGTGGCTGCTGGCGCAGGGCGCTGTGGCCACCATCTATCCGCACCTGTACGACAAGCTGGCCTACGACCCGGTGGCCGACTTGCGGCCGGTGTCGATGGCCGCTGAAGCCGTGCTCGGGCTGGCCGTCGGGCCTGCGGTGCCGGACAGCGTGGTCACGCTCGATCAACTCGTCGACTGGCTGCGCAGCCACCCGGCGCGGGCCAGCTACGGCTCACCCGGTGTGGGCACGCTGCCGCACCTGATGGTGGCGCTGCTGGCGAATGAGGCGCGCCTGGACCTGACGCATGTGCCCTACGCCGCCGGG
>JANNWL010000506.1:0-5320 GCA_031414735.1 Burkholderiales bacterium
GGGTTGTTGCGCTGCCGCGACAGGCTCCGCCCCCGTAGAATCAAGTTTGCCGGGTCGACGCCCGATCCCCACGGCGGGGCGCTGCCCCGACTGCCTGAATGACCCAGTTCGCCAAAGAAACCGTTCCTGTCAGTCTCGAAGAGGAGATGCGCAGGTCTTATCTTGATTACGCCATGAGCGTGATCGTGGGCCGCGCGCTGCCCGATGCCCGCGATGGCCTGAAGCCCGTGCACCGGCGCGTGCTGTTCGCGATGCACGAGCTCAGCAACCACTGGAACCGCCCGTACAAGAAGAGCGCCCGCATCGTCGGCGACGTGATCGGCAAGTACCACCCGCACGGTGACACCGCGGTGTACGACACCATCGTGCGCATGGCGCAGGACTTTTCGCTGCGCCACATGTTGGTGGACGGCCAGGGCAACTTCGGTTCGGTCGACGGCGACAACGCCGCGGCCATGCGCTACACCGAGATCCGGCTGTCCAAGATCGCGCACGAGATGCTGGAAGACATCGACAAGGAAACGGTAAATTTCGCGCCCAACTACGACGGCTCAGAGAAGGAACCCACCGTGCTGCCGGCGCGGCTGCCCAACCTGTTGGTCAACGGCTCGGCCGGCATCGCTGTGGGCATGGCCACCAACATCCCGCCGCACAACCTCAATGAAGTCGTCGATGCCTGCCTGCACCTGCTGAAGAACCCGGGTGCCAGCATCGAAGAGCTAATGGAAATCATCCCGGCGCCCGACTTCCCGACCGCCGGCATCATCTACGGGTTGAACGGCGTGCGCGAGGGCTACCGCACCGGCCGCGGCAAGGTGGTGATGCGCGCCAAGTGCCACTTCGAGGACATCGACAAGGGATCGCGCCAGTCGATCATCGTCGACGAGATCCCGTACCAGGTGAACAAGAAGACGCTGCTCGAACGCATTGCCGAGCTCGTCCACGAGAAGAAGATCGAGGGCATCAGCCACATCCAGGACGAGAGCGACAAGTCCGGCATGCGCGTGGTGATCGAGCTGAAGCGCGGCGAAGTGCCCGAGGTGGTGCTGAACAACCTGTACAAGCAGACGCAACTGCAGGACACCTTTGGCATCAACATGGTGGCGCTGATCGACGGCCAGCCGCGGCTGTGCAATCTGAAGCAGCTGGTCGAGGTCTTCCTCGACCACCGGCGCGAGGTCATCACACGGCGCACGGTGTACGAACTGAAGAAGGCGCGCGAGCGCGGCCATGTGCTGGAAGGACTGGCCGTGGCGCTGGCCAACATCGACGAGTTCATCGAGACCATCAAGACCAGCCCCACGCCGCCGGTGGCCAAGGCGGCGCTGATGAGCAAGAGCTGGGACTCTTCGATGGTGCGCGAGATGCTCGCCCGCGCCGAGCAGAGCACCACCGGCGGCCGCGCGGCCTACCGCCCCGAAGGCCTGCCCGCCAGCTACGGTCTGCAGCCCGACGGGCTGTACCGGCTGTCAGACGACCAGGCGCAGGAAATCCTGCAAATGCGCCTGCAACGCCTGACCGGGCTGGAACAAGACAAGATCATCGGCGAGTACCGCGAGGTGATGGCGGAGATTGCCGACCTGCTGGACATCCTGGCCACGCCCGGGCGCGTCACGACCATCATCAGCGGCGAGCTCGCTGCGCTGCGCCAGGAGTTCGGCCAAACCAAGGCCGGCGCGCGCCGCAGCGTGATCGAGCGCAATGCGCTGGAGCTGGGCACCGAAGACCTGATCACACCGGCCGACATGGTGGTCACGCTCAGCCACACGGGTTACATCAAGAGTCAGCCGCTGGGCGAGTACCGCGCGCAAAAGCGCGGCGGGCGCGGCAAACAGGCCACACAAACCAAGGAAGACGACTGGATCGACCAGCTCTTCATCGCCAACACCCACGACTGGATCCTGTGCTTCAGCGACCGCGGCCGCGTCTACTGGCTGAAGGTGTGGGAAGTGCCGCAGGGCGGGCGTGCCTCACGCGGCAAGCCCATCGTCAACATGTTCCCGCTGCAGCCAGGCGAGAAGATCACGGTGGTGCTGCCGCTCACAGGCGAGTTTCGCAGCTTCCCCGCCGACCACTACGTCTTCATGTCCACCGCCCTGGGCACGGTGAAGAAGACCTCGCTCGACGAATTCGACAACCCGCGCAAGGCCGGCATCATTGCCGTCGACCTGGACGAAGGCGACTACCTGATCGGCGCCGCGCTCACCGACGGCCAGCATGACGTCATGCTGTTCAGCGACGGCGGCAAGGCCGTGCGCTTTGCCGAGGATGAAGTCCGGCCACTGGGCCGCACGGCGCGTGGCGTGCGCGGCATGGCGCTGGAACCGAGCCAGAAGGTCATCGCGATGCTGGTTGCGGAAGACGAAACGCAGAGCGTGCTCACCGCGACCGAAAACGGCTACGGCAAGCGCACATCGATCACGGAATACACGCGCCACGGCCGCGGTACGAAAGGCATGATCGCGATCCAGCAAAGCGAGCGCAATGGCCGTGTTGTTGCCGCGACGCTGGTGCGACCGGCCGACGAGATCATGCTCATCACCGACAAGGGCGTGCTGGTACGCACGCGCATCTCCGAGGTGCGTGAACTCGGCCGCGCCACGCAGGGCGTGACGCTGATCGCGCTGGACAACGGCACCAAGCTGTCGGGGCTGCAGCGAATTGCTGAGATTGACACTGCCAGCGATGTCGCCGGCGACGCCGATGACAACAACGCTGGCGACGCCGGCCCGGAAGGAATCTGATGTTGAAACTGAAGCTGGCGCTGGCCATGGCGTGCACGGCCGGGCTCGTCCAGGCCCAGACTGCGGCACCGGCAGCCACGGCATCGCCTGCGGCAGCCTCGCCGGCCAAGAAGGAATTGGCCGCCCGCGTGGTGGCCCTGATGAAGCCTGCCGTCGAGACGCTGGGCCTGCAGTTGGCCCAGCAGCCGGCGCTGCAGATCCAGCAGCGCGCGGGCGCGGCCCTGCAGGGCGTGGCGCCTGAGCGGCGAGAGGTCCTGGGCCGCGAGATCGAGGCCGACCTGCGCAAGTACTTTGACGAAACCGGGCCATTGGTGCGCGACCGCGCCGTCAAGCTCGGCCCCGGAACCATAGGCCCCATGCTCGAAGATCGTTTCTCGGAAGACGATCTGCGCCAGATCATCACCATGCTCGAGTCGCCGCTGAACCGCCGCTTCCAGCAAACCTTCCCCGAGATGCAGCGCGCGCTGGTCGAAAAGCTCGTGGCCGAGATGCGCGGCGACATCGAGACGCGCGCAAGGGCGCTTGAGCAGACGGTGGGAAAGCGTCTGAACCCGAGCGCACCCGCAGCGGCACCGGCCGCCACTGGCGCACCCACGCCCCCCAAGAAGTAGCCGATGTCCGGATCTGGATCCGGGGCCGTGGCGCCCGAACTTCAAGGGCTGCGTGAACGCATCGATGCCGTCGACCGCGATCTGCTTGCCTTGCTGAACCGCCGCGCCGCGTTGGCGCAGGAAGTGGGCGAGATCAAGAAGCGCGAGGGCTCGGTGGTCTTCAGGCCCGAACGTGAGGCCCAGGTCATCGACGGACTCAAGGCACACAACGACGGTCCGCTGTTGTCCGACAGCGTGGCCCCGATCTGGCGCGAGATCATGTCGGCCTGCCGCGCGCTCGAGACGCCGACGCGCGTGGCCTACCTCGGCCCGGCAGGCACTTTCAGCGAACTGGCGGCACTGGGCTACTTTGGCAGTTCGCTGTCACGCGTGCCGTGCGCCAGCATCGACGAGGTCTTTCGAGCCACCTCCGCCGGTGCCGCCGATTTCGGTGTGGTGCCTGTTGAAAACTCGACTGAAGGCGTTGTCGCGCGCTCGCTCGATCTCTTTTTGCACACGCCGCTTTTCATCATTGGCGAGACCAGCCTATTCGTGCGCCACAACCTGCTTCGCCGGGGCGATTCGCTGGAAGGCATCACCGCCGTGTTGGCCCACCCGCAGGCACTGGCCCAATGCCACGCCTGGCTCTCGACACACCTGCCACAGGCTGAACGCCGGCCTGTGTCCAGCAATGCCGAGGGCGCCCGCCTGGCCAGCCTGGACTCCACCCTGGCCGGCATCGCCAGCGACCGCGCGGCCAGCGAATTCGGGCTGCACGTGGTCGCCCCCGCCATCCAGGACGACCCGCACAACCGCACCCGCTTTGCCATCGTCACCCGCCCGCACCAGCACCCGGCGCCCAAGGCCTCGGGACACGACTGCACCAGCCTGGTGGTCTCAGTCACGAACCGTCCCGGTGCCGTGCATGACATGCTGGTGCCGCTGAAAACGCATGGCGTGTCCATGAGCCGCTTCGAATCACGCCCGGCACGCTCGGGCCAATGGGAGTACTACTTCTACATCGACCTGCAGGGCCACCCCGACGAACCCCACGTCAACGCGGCGCTGTCAGAGCTGCGCCAGGTCTGCGCGTTCTTCAAGGTGCTGGGGACCTACCCCATCGACGTGCACTGATGGCGATCGGCCGTCCCTGATGTTCAACCAACTCGGTCTCATCGGCTGCGGCCTCATGGGGGGCTCGTTTGCGTTGGCGCTCAAGCAGGCCGGTCTCGTCAAGCGCGTGGTGGGCTACAGCAAGTCGCCGTCCACCACCGAGCGCGCTCGCAAGCAGGGGGTCATTGACGTGGCGGCCGAATCGGCACTGCAGGCCGTGGCGGGGGCGGACCTTGTGCTGCTGGCGGTGCCCGTGTCGGCCACGGAAACGACCTTCAAGGCCATACGTCATCTGCTCACAGCTGACGTGCTCTTGATGGACGTGGGCAGCACCAAGCGCGATGTGGTGGATGCGGCACGCCGCGTTCTGCGTGAACACCTGCCCTGCTTCGTGCCCGCGCACCCCATCGCCGGCAAGGAGTCGTCGGGCATCCAGAACGCCAGCGCAGACCTGTACCGCGAACGCCGGGTCATCCTCACGCCCCTGCCGCAGACGAACCCGGCCCTGACCCAGAAGGCCGTCGACGTGTGGTCGGCCATCGGCGCGCAGGTGCTGCACATGTCGCCCGAGAACCACGATGCCGCCTTTGCAGCCGTCAGCCACCTGCCGCACCTGCTGGCTTTCGCGTACTTCAGCGCCGTGGTGAACCAGCCCGCAGGCAAGGACTTCCTGTCCCTGGCAGGCCCCGGCTTCCGCGACTTCACGCGCATCGCTGCCAGCAACCCCGAGATCTGGCGCGACATCCTGGTGGCCAACCGCGAAGAGGTGCTCAAGCAATCACAGCGATTCCGTCATGCGCTGGACGCGCTCGAACTGGTCATGCGGTCAGGCAATGCCGAGGCGCTGGAGGACCTGATCCGCGCGCCGGCCGA
>JANNWL010000507.1:0-3295 GCA_031414735.1 Burkholderiales bacterium
GGACGACCCGAGACAAGAAAAAAGCCCCAAGGCGTTGATTCCAGAGGGCTTTTCCTGCTTCCTGGTCCCGTCTGGGACGGCTCGGGATGCTGACTTGGTGGAGACGAGGAGGATCGAACTCCTGACCTTCGCATTGCGAACGCGACGCTCTCCCAGCTGAGCTACGCCCCCACGAACCCGGGAAAGTCTATCACCGGGTCTGCGGATCGCCGCCGTGACGGCCGCCGTGGCACAGGGCCTGGCGTGGCAAGTAACATCCGCCGCCCGTGAGCAGGAGCTTGACATGCGCGACCGTCGTGACCCCGTTTGGTTGGAGGCCCAGTACAACAACCGGGCCCGCGTGGCTGATCACGCCCAGATCCTGGCCCGCTGGGCGCAGGCCTCGGCGCTGGTGCGCGAACGCAGCGTGATTCACCAGGATGTACCTTATGGCGATGGCCCGGGCGAGTTGCTGGATGTCTTTCCCACGGATGCGATGGGCGCGCCCGTTCTGGTCTTCATCCACGGCGGCTACTGGCGCGGCCTGGACAAGGCGGACCACTCCTTCGTGGCCCCTTCGTTCACCGCCGACGGTGCCTTGGTGGTCGTCGTCAACTACGCGCTGTGCCCGGCAGTCAGTGTCGAACACATCGTCATGCAGATGGTGCGTGCCGTGGCCTGGGTGTGGCGCCATGCCGCTTCCTACGGGGGTGACCCCTCGCGCATCGCAGTCGCAGGGCATTCGGCCGGCGCGCATTTGGCCGCGATGTTGATGAGCTGCCGCTGGAAGGAGGCGGCTGACGACCTGCCGGCACAGCCCCTGGCCGGCGCGTTGGCCATTTCGGGCCTGTATGACCTGGAGCCGCTGCGGCATGCCGCGTTCCTGCACACCGACCTGCAGCTCACCCCTGCGTCGGTGGGGCGGCTCAGCCCGGCGTTCTTTCCACGGCCCAAGCTTGGCAAGCTGTATGCGGCCGTGGGGTCTGAGGAGAGCGACGAGTTCCTGCGCCAGAACCGGCTGATCCGCGATGTCTGGGGCCCCACGGCCGTGCCGGTCTGCGAGACCGTGCTGCGCAGCAACCACTTCAACGTGCTGAACAGCCTGGTCGACCCGGCCGGACGGTTGCACGAACTGGCGCTGCGCTTGCTCGGGCTGAGATAGGCAGGCAGCGGTATCGACCTTCCTGCATCTTGAAGTCCCCATGATGCTTTCGCCCATCGTCGCCGGCCTGTGGCGCCTGCCCGAGTGGCAACTCGATACCGCCGGCCTGGGCCGCTGGATCGAACAGGCGCTGGACCTGGGCATCACCAGCTTCGACCATGCCGACATCTACGGCGGCTACACGGTCGAGGCGCTGTTTGGCGACGCGCTGGCCGCTGCGCCGGGGCTGCGACACAGGCTGCAGATCGTCACCAAGTGCGGCATCAAGATCGTCGTGCCGGCTCGGCCGGAACACGGCATGAACCACTACGACACCTCGCGCGCCCACCTGCTGGCATCGGTGGAGAACTCGCTGCGCGCGCTGCGCACCGACCGCATCGACCTGCTGCTCATCCACCGGCCCGATCTGCTGATGGACCCTGACGAACTCGCCGAAGCGCTGCGCCTGCTTCTGGCCGCGGGCAAGGTGCTGCACTTCGGTGTCTCCAACCACACGCCCGGGCAGGTGGCCCTGCTGCGCAAGCGCCACCCGGTGGCCACCCACCAGATCGAGTTCTCGCCGTTGCAGATGCGTGCGCTGGCCGACGGCACGCTGGAACAGTGCGTGGACCTTGGCATGCGGCCGATGATCTGGTCGCCACTGGCGGGCGGGCGGCTGTTCAGCAGCGACGACCCCCAGGCCGGGCGCGTGCGTGCCGTGCTGCAAGACCTGGCCGGGCACCATGGCACGACGGTGGCGAGCGTGGCCTATGCGTGGATCCTGCGCCACCCCGCCAAGCCGCATCCTGTCACCGGCTCAGGTCGCATCGCGGCCTTGCGGGAAGCCGTGTCGGCGCTGGACATCCGGCTGAGCGCCGAGGACTGGTACCGCGTCTGGGTGGCCAGCGCCGGGCACGGTGTGCCCTGAGGCTCGGCCGCCAGCGACCTACCAACCGTTGGAGCGCGGCCAGGTCTGCAGGCTGCTGTCGGCGGCCCGCACCTGGCCGCCACACCGCGAGACGATGCCGTGCCCCTGGTTGGCGCCGCTCAACAGCAGGTCGGTCATGGGCGTGCCGTCTTCGTTGCACACGGCGCCGCAGCCCCAGTCCACCGGTTGGTCCTGCGTGCCACGGTCGCGGCGCATCGCCGTCCAGCCGGCATCCACGAGCACCCAGCCCTGGTCGGCTTGGTGGCCGATCACCGCGGCCAGCACGGAGAACGCCAGTCCGCCGGCCGGTGCTGGACGCGGTGGCGTCCCTCTTCAGGACCAGAATCGCAGCCATGACGGACCACGAGTTCCCCCGGGTGCTGGCCGCCGAGGGCATCAGCAACTTCGGTTCGATGCTCAGCCGATTGGCCATCCCCTGGCTGGCGGTGCTCACCCTGCAGGCCACGCCTTCACAACTGGCCGCCCTGCTGGTGGCCGACGTGGCCGCTGCCGCGCTGGGTGCGCTGCTGTTGGGCAGCCTGGTGGACCGCAGTGGCAAACGCAACGCCATGCTGCTGTGTGATGGCTTGCGTGCGCTGGTCCTGGGCCTGCTGGCCTGGGGCGCCTGGCGCGGCGGGCTGAACTTTACGGTGCTGCTGGCCGCGTCGGCGGCGGGCGGGCTGCTGACGGTGGGCTTCGAACTGGCGCGCTCGGCCTGGATGGCGCAGCGCGCCGAGCTGGGCGACCTGTCCGATCGCAACGCCCAGCTCTCGGTCGCCGGCAGCGTGTCAGAGGCGGCCGCGTTTGCCCTGGGCGGCTGGCTCTACCAGGGGCTGGGCGCGGCGCTGGCCTTGGCGGTGGATGCCTGCAGCTACCTGTTGTCGGCACTGTGCCTGCGTGGCGTTCGCGAGACCCCGCCCATCGCCCGCGAGCACACGGCGTCCGATGGGGCAGTCGCGTGGCGCCGCTTGTTGAAGGAAAGCACCGACGGCCTGCGCGCCGTGGCCGCCCGCCCCGTCCTGCGCGCGCTCGCCGGCATCCAGGGCTTGCTGGCCTTCAGCATGGCGCTGACCGGCACCAGCGTGGTGATCTTTGTCTCGCGCGACATCGGCCTGCCCACCGGTTGGTTGGGCATGATCTTCGCGCTCGGCGCGCTGGGGTCGATCGCCGGTGCCAGCCTGGCGCCTCAGTTGGGGCGACGCTTCGGCCCCGGCCGCACGATGGCCTGGGGCCTGGTGCTGTACACG
>JANNWL010000508.1:0-3658 GCA_031414735.1 Burkholderiales bacterium
GGCGCCGCCGGCCATGAGTTCGAGCTCGGGGTCCCCGGCCACACCTTCGGCGATGAACCGCGCCTGCGGGTCGCGGCGCGGGTCGCTGGCATACAGCCCGCGCTGGTCGGTCAGGATGACGTAGGCATCGGCGTCCACCAGATTGGCGACCAGGGCGCCCAAGGTGTCGTTGTCGCCGAACTTGATTTCGTCGTTGACGACGGTGTCGTTCTCGTTGATGACCGGAATGACCTTCAGCGACAACAAGGTCAGCAAGGTCGAGCGGGCGTTCAGGTAGCGCTCGCGGTCGGCCAGGTCGGAATGGGTCAGCAGCACCTGGGCGCTGGCCATGCCGTGCTGTGACAGTTGTGCCTCGTACATCTGCACCAGGCCCATCTGGCCCACCGCGGCGGCGGCCTGCAACTCGTTCAACTCGCGCGGACGCTGCGTCCAACCCAGCCGCTTCATGCCTTCGGCGATAGCGCCGCTGGACACCATCAGCAGTTCGCGGCCCTGCGTGGCCAAACCTGCGAGCTGCCGAGACCAGTTGCCGATGGCATCGCGGTCGACCCCGCGCCCTTCGTTGGTGACCAGGCTGGAGCCCACCTTGACGACGATGCGCCGGGCCGTGGCCAGCAGTCCCGGCGGCACGGCCTGTGCGTGGTCGAAGGGCACGCTCACTCCTGCGCTGCGGCGTCGGTGAAGCGCGGGTCAGGCAGGGGCTCGACACGTTGGTGTGCCGACACATGGTGGTAGATCTGCTCGACCAGCGGCGTCAACCCCTCGCGCGCCAGGGCGGATACCGCAAACACCGGGCCTTTCCAACGCAAGCGGCGCACGTAATCGGCCATGCGGGCCTGGCGCTCCTCGGCAGGCACCATGTCGATCTTGTTGAACACCAGCCAACGCGGCTTGGCGTGCAGCTTGGCGTCGTACTTCTTCAGCTCGGCCGCGATGGCGCACACCTGCAGCACCGGGTCGGCGTCGTCGAAGGGCGCCATGTCGACCATGTGCAGCAACAGCCGGGTGCGTTGCAGGTGGCGCAGGAACTGGTGGCCCAGCCCAGCGCCTTCGGACGCGCCCTCGATCAGACCGGGCACGTCGGCCACCACGAAGCTCTGTTCCGGCCCCACGCGCACCACGCCCAGGTTGGGATGCAAGGTGGTGAACGGGTAGTCAGCGATTTTCGGACGCGCGTTGGAGATCACCGAGATCAGCGTCGACTTGCCTGCATTGGGCATGCCCAGCAGGCCCACGTCGGCCAGCACACGCAGTTCGAGCTGGAGCTTCTTGGCTTCGCCAGGCCAGCCCGGTGTCTTCTGACGCGGTGCGCGGTTGGTGCTGGTCTTGAAGTGCAGGTTGCCGAAGCCACCATCGCCGCCCTTGACGATCAGTTCACGCTGACCGTGTTCGAGCAGCTCGACGATCTTCTCGCCGGTTTCTGCATCGGAGATGATCGTGCCCACGGGCATGCGCAGTTCGATTTCGGGACCGGCGGCACCGAACTGGTCGGACCCGCGCCCGGCCTCGCCGTTGCGGGCGATGTGCTTGCGTGCGTAGCGGTAGTCGATCAGGGTGTTGATGTTGCGGTCAGCCACTGCAAAGACGCTGCCGCCACGGCCGCCATCGCCGCCGTTGGGACCGCCGAAAGGGATGAACTTTTCGCGCCGGAAACTCGCGCACCCGGCCCCGCCGTCGCCCGCGGCCACGTCGATGGTTGCTTCGTCGACAAATTTCATGGTGGTGGCGTCTGATTCAAAGCCCCGAAACAAAAAAGCCCCGGCAGGCCGGGGCTTCGCAGGGGGTGCGAAGTGACGTTCAGACCGGCTTGACGAAGACGGTCTGTCGGTTCAGGGCACCCTTGATATCGAAAGAGACCGCGCCGTCCACCAGCGCAAACAAGGTGTGGTCCTTCCCCATGCCGACATTGCTGCCGGCGTGGAACTTGGTACCGCGCTGGCGAACAATGATGGCGCCGGCCGTGATCTGCTGGCCGCCGAACACCTTAACACCCAGCATCTTCGGCTGCGAATCGCGACCGTTTCGCGTCGAGCCGCCGCCCTTTTTCTGTGCCATGTTGGTGGCTCCTTCAGCCGTTCACAGAGCCAATTTGCAGCTCGGTGTAGTTCTGGCGGTGACCGCCGTGTTTCTGGTAATGCTTGCGGCGGCGCATCTTGAAAATGCGCACCTTGTCATGACGGCCATGCGCCAACACCGTGGCACTGACCGTCGCACCCGCGACCCAGGGGGCTCCGACCTTCAGATCTGCGCCGCTGCCCACGGCCAAAACCTGATCGATCACGATTTCCTGGCCCACGTCCGCAGCTAGCTGTTCTACCTTGATCTTTTCGCCAGCAGCAACCTTGTATTGCTTGCCACCGGTTTTTATGACCGCGTACATGTGAGACCTTTCAAAGAAGCCGGCCGTCAGAGTCACCAGACCCATGACACGGTGCTGGATCAACGGCGCAGAGCCTTTGAGTATAGCATGCCCGGAGCAGGTTTTGACCCGCTCGGCTTGCCAGGCCCCGCTCTTCCAGGGCGGTGAGCGCGCAGGGCAGCGTGGCGCAATGTGGCTGCGATCGACTTCCTATAATCAAACATCGTTGGTTTGCGCACCCCGTGCTCGAGATTCTCACCCCCACCCAGGCCACTGCTGCTGAGGATCCACTTGCCGCCGCGATGCGGCAAGTTGATGAGGTCATCCGCGCGCGCTTGTCGTCACGGGTGGTGCTGATCGACCAGATTTCCAGCTACATCGTCACAGCAGGCGGCAAGCGCATCCGGCCGCGGCTGGTGCTGCTGCTCTCCGAGGCCCTGGGTTTCGACGGCCCGGAACGCTTCGAACTTGCAGCCATCGTCGAATTCATTCATACCGCCACGCTGCTGCACGACGACGTGGTGGACGAGTCGGCGCTGCGACGCGGCCGCGCGACGGCAAATGCGATGTTCGGCAATGCCGCGAGCGTACTGGTAGGCGACTTCCTGTATTCACGGGCCTTTCAGATGATGGTTTCTGTCAACCGCATGCGGGTGCTCGATGTGCTGGCCGATGCCACCAACGTCATCGCCGAGGGCGAGGTCCTGCAGCTCATGAACATGCATGACGCCGACCTGGCCGTGGACGACTACCTGCGCGTCATTCGCTTCAAGACCGCCAAGCTTTTCGAGGCCAGCGCCCGGCTGGGCGCCGTGCTGGCGGAAGCCGGACCCGGCCTGGAAGAGTCTTGCGCCGATTTCGGCCGCTCCTTGGGGACGGCGTTTCAGCTCATCGATGACTTGCTGGACTACGAAGGCAACAGCGACGAACTGGGCAAGAACATCGGCGACGATTTGCGCGAAGGCAAGCCGACGCTGCCACTGCTGGTGGCCATGCAGCGCGCTGCGGAGCCTGACAGAGCGCTGATCCGGCATGCCATACAGCACGGCGAAGTCGACAAGCTGCCGCAGATCATCGAACTGGTGCGTCGTACTGGCGCTCTCGACGCCACCCGCCAGGCCGCCCAGTTGGAAGCCGACAAGGCGCGCACGGCCCTGGCTGCCCTGCCTGAGTCGCGCGCAAAACGGGCTCTGATAGACTTGGCCGCTGGGTCAGTTCACAGGTCAAACTGATCAATTGCACGACCCAGGGGGCGCCGCTTGGATGGGGCCGTCCGTTGAATCGTTCTGGCATGTCGAT
>JANNWL010000509.1:0-6875 GCA_031414735.1 Burkholderiales bacterium
TGGGGGCCGCCCAAGTGGGTCATGGCGGGATTCTGAACCTGACGGGCTGGTCAGCGAAGCCGCGCCACACCGAGCCGGGCCACGTCCAGCGGCGCGTCACGTCCAGCGAGCTGCTCGGCCAGCACCCGGGCCGATCCGCAAGCCAGCGCCCAGCCGCTGGATCCGTGGCCCAGGTTGAGCCAGACACCGGGCGCGCCGCTGGCGCCAAGCACGGGCGGGCCGTCGGGCAGCATGGGCCGCGCGCCCTTCCACTGCTGGGCCTCGCGAACCAGGGCTGCGCCGGGGAACCAGTCGTCGAGCACCTTGTAAAGCGTGCGCAGTGGGGCATCGTCCAAGTGTTCGAGCCGTCCACCGAGCTGCGCGCTGCCCGACACACGCACCCGCTGCCCCAACCGTGAAATCGCCACCTTGTAACGCTCGTCCATCAGCGCTGCACGCGGCCCGGGCAGCGTGTGGCCGTCAATGTGACGCAGTGGCGCGGTAACCGAGTACCCATGCACGGCGGCCAGCGGTAACTTCAGTCCCAGCGGCTGCAGCAGGGCGTTGGCCTGCACGCCGGCACACACCACGACGGCATCGAAAGTCCGCTTCGTACCGTCGGTGAGTTCCACTGCCGGTGTGGCGGCGGCCAGGACGCGGCGCACCGAGGCGTCGAAGCAGAACTCCGCGCCATGCCTCATGGCCTGGGCCTTGATCAGCTGGGCGAACTGGCGGCAGTTGCCCACGCCATCCTGGCGCAGGTGGATGCCGGCCTGCAGGCGTGTTTGCGGGTTCAGGCCGGGCTCCAGGCGCAGGCAGCCTGCCGCATCCACCAACTCGTGGGCGACCCCAAGTTCACGCAGCAACTTCAGGCCGCGCTGGGCCTGGGCCAATTCACGGGCGGTGCGCAACAACACCAGGTACCCCGGCGTCTGTTCGTAACTCAGCTGCAAGTTGCGCGTGAGCTCGAGCATGCGGTCCTGGCTCAGCCGGGCCAGGTGGTGCATGGCGGCACGGTTGGCGGCATGCTCCGCGGGCCGGCAGGCGCGCCACCAGTGCCACAGCCAAGGCAGGTGCGACAGGGCGGCGAGGCTGCCGACGCGCACCGGCGTGTCGCGGCTGAACAGGTGTCGCAGCACCTTCCAGGCCATTCCGGGCGCGGCCCAGGGTGTGGTGTAGCCCGGCGCGACCACGCCTGCGTTGGCAAAGCTGCATTCCTCGGCCACGCTGCCGCGACGGTCGAAGACAGTGACTTCGTGTCCTTGCGCGGCCAGCTCGTAGGCCGTGGTGACGCCGATGATGCCGGCCCCGATGACTGCAGCGTGCATGCTCAATGCGGCCGCAAAGGCAGGGCTCGACCCGGGGTGGCTTGGCTGGTCATGGCAGGGCCGGGGGGCGCGGTATGCGCGCGTGCTAAACTCATTGGGTTTGTCTCACTGCGGGTGTTCAGGCTCTGGCCTACCCACCGGCTGATGCCGCAAGGCAACTTGCAGAAGTCAGAGGCAGACAAATCGCGAACCCGACCGAACCAAAGGTGTCGTCGTCTCACTCATCCCAAGCTCACTGAGGTTGGTGATGGCAGGCAGCGATGAAGCGGCGGGATTCTAGACTCAACCTTCGGAGTGAACCATGACAGTCTCCATGCGTGAAATGTTGGAAGCGGGTGTCCATTTTGGCCACCAAACGCGCTTCTGGAACCCCAAGATGGCGCCGTACATCTACGGTCATCGCAACAAGATCCACATCATCAACCTCGAGAAGACGCAGCCGCTCTTCAACGACGCGATGAAGTTCGTGCGCCAGCTCTCGGCCAAGCGCGGCACCATCTTGATGATCGGCACCAAGCGCCAAGCGCGCGAGGTCATTGCCCTGGAAGCCCAGCGCTGTGGCATGCCCTATGTCGACCAGCGCTGGCTGGGCGGCATGTTGACGAACTTCAAGACCGTCAAGGGTTCGTTGAAGAAGCTCAAGGACATGCAGGTGGCCAAGGAGTCGGGAACGGAGCTGATGATCAAGAAGGAAGCGCTGCTGTTCGATCGCGACCTGATCAAGCTCGAAAAGGACATTGGCGGCATTCAGGACATGAGCGCGCTGCCTGACGCCATGTTCGTCATCGACGTCGGTTACCACAAGATTGCCGTGCTCGAAGCCAAGAAGCTGGGCATCCCGCTGATCGGCATCGTCGATACCAACCACTCTCCGCTGGGAATTGACTACGTCATCCCTGGCAACGACGACTCCGCCAAGGCCGTGGCGCTGTACGCTCGCGCCGTGGCTGACGCCGTGCTCGAGGGCCGGGCCAACGCGACCAATCAGGTCGTGCAGGCGGCTTCGGGCGACGACGAGTTCGTCGAAGTTAACGAAGCGTCCTGAGCGCGGGCGCACGCGGCCGCAAGGTCGCTGCGCGACGCTCTGCCGCCCGGCTTCGACTCCGGGCGGCCCTTTGCCATTTAGTTGGAGTTTGATATGACCGTGATCACTGCAAGCATGGTGGCCGAGTTGCGCGCCAAGACCGATGCGCCCATGATGGAATGCAAGAAGGCCCTGACCGAGGCCGAAGGCGCGATGGACCGCGCCGAAGAAATTCTTCGAGTCAAGCTGGGCAACAAGGCAGGCAAAGCCGCTGCCCGAGTGACTGCCGAGGGCGTGGTCGCCGCTGCGGTCGCTGGCAGCACGGGCGCGCTGATCGAAGTCAACTGCGAGACGGATTTCGTTTCCAAGAATGAATCGTTCCTGGCGTTCACCCGGTCCTGCGCCGACCTCGTGGCCATGCACAACCCGGCCGACGTGGTGGCACTGTCGACCATGCCCCTGAGCCAGGACGGTTTCGGCCCGACGGTCGAGGACGTGCGCAAGGGCCTCATCGGCAAGATGGGCGAGAACATGGCGATCCGCCGCTTCCGTCGCTATGCCGGCGCGGGCCAACTTGCCAGCTACCTGCACGGCACACGCATCGGCGTGATGGTCGAGTTCACTGGCGACGCGGTCGCCGCCAAGGACGTGGCCATGCATGTCGCAGCCATGAAGCCCAAGGCCCTGGCCACGGCCGACGTGCCTGCCGCGTTGATCGAGGTCGAGCGCCGTGTCGCTGCCGAAAAGGCGGCTGAAGACGCCACCGCCGCGGTCGCTGCCGGCAAGCCGGCGCAGTCTGCCGAGATCGTGAGCAAGCGCGTCGAGGGCTCGGTGCAGAAGTTCCTGAAGGAGGTCTCGCTGCTCAACCAGACCTTCGTCAAGAACGACAAGCAAACGGTCGAGCAAATGCTCAAGGAAAAGGCCACCCAGGTCGCCGGCTTCACCTTGTATGTCGTTGGTGAAGGCATCGAAAAGAAGGTCGACGACTTCGCTGCCGAAGTGGCTGCGCAAGTGGCCGCGGCCAAGGTCCAGTAAAGAGCTGTTTCCGCCACGAGGGGCCCGGTGCGGGCCCCTTACACTGTGGTCTTTTAAGGGGTTGGGTCTGATGCCGGCGTACAAGCGTATCTTGCTCAAGCTGTCAGGCGAAGCCTTGATGGGCGATGATGCCTATGGCATCAACCGCGCGACCATCGTTCGCATGGTGCGCGAAGTCCAGGAAGTCACTCGGTTGGGCTGTGAGGTGGCCGTGGTCATCGGCGGCGGCAACATCTTCCGGGGTGTCGCCGGTGGTGCCGTCGGCATGGACCGCGCCACAGCCGATTACATGGGCATGCTGGCGACTGTCATGAATGCACTCGCCCTGGCAGACACCATGCGACAGGAGGGCATGACGGCGCGTGTGATGTCTGCCATTGCCATCGACCAGGTGGTTGAGCCCTATGTCCGTCCCAAGGCGCTTCAGTACCTGGAAGAGGGCAAGATCGTGGTGTTCGCAGCTGGCACGGGCAACCCTTTTTTCACCACGGACACCGCCGCCGCACTGCGCGGCGCCGAGATCGGTGCCGAGGTTGTGCTCAAGGCAACCAAGGTGGACGGCGTGTACAGCGCCGACCCGAAAAAAGACCCCCAGGCCACGCGCTACACCACGATCACTTTCGACGAGGCGATTTCGCGCAACCTGCAAGTCATGGACGCCACGGCCTTTGCGCTGTGCCGCGACCAGAAGCTACCGATCAAGGTCTTCAGCATCAACAAGCCCGGCGCCCTCAAGCGCGTGGCGATGGGTGAAGACGAAGGCACGCTCGTGCACGTTTGAGGAGGCTGCTCAGTCCATGGCCATCGCAGAAATCAAGAAGACTGCCGAACAGAAGATGGGCAAGTCCATCGAGGCGTTCAAGAACGAGTTGCACAAGATCCGCACCGGCCGCGCCCACCCGGGCCTGCTCGACCAGGTGCATGTGGACTATTACGGGTCGATGGTGCCGATCAGCCAGGTGGCCAACGTCAGCCTCGTCGACGCTCGCACGATCGCTGTGCAGCCCTGGGAAAAGGGCCTGGCAGCCAAGATCGAGAAGGCCATCCGCGAGTCCGACCTGGGCCTGAACCCAGCCTCGCAGGGCGACCTCATCCGTGTGCCTATGCCTGCCCTGAGCGAGGAGCGTCGCCGCGACCTGACCAAGATCGTTCGGCACGCTGGTGAGGACGCGCGCATCGCCGTGCGCAGCGTCAGGCGCGAGGCCAACGAACAACTGAAAAAGTTATTGAAAGACAAGCTGGCCGCCGAAGACGACGAACGCCGTGCACAGGAAGAGATCCAACGAATGACCGACCGCACCATTGGAGAGATCGATCGCCTGGTGCAGGGCAAGGAAGCTGAAGTGATGGCCGTTTAATCGGCCCATCTCGCCGCGCTTTCCATGTCTAACCTGCCTGATTCCGACGCCCTGGCCGCTGCCGACAACGACTACGTTCCTGCCGTGCCCCGCCATGTGGCGGTGGTCATGGACGGCAACGGCCGTTGGGCCCGGCAGCGCTACATGCCCCGTTTTTTTGGTCACAAGCAGGGCGTGGATGCGCTGGTGCGCACGGTCAACACGTTTGCTGACCGCGGTGTGCAGTACCTCACCGTCTTCGCCTTCTCGTCGGAAAACTGGAAACGTCCCACCGAGGAGGTGTCCGGCCTGATGAGCCTGGTGCTGGTGGCCGTCTCGAAGTACCTTACCAAGTTGGCCGGCGACGGCGTGCGCATTCGCATCATCGGCGACCGTTCTGCGGTGTCCGACAAGCTGCGCCAGGCGTGGGAGCACGCCGAGCGAATCACCGAACAGAACAGCCGCATCACACTGTCGGTGGCTTTCAACTATGGCGGGCGCTGGGACGTGGTCCAGGCCTGCCGGCAAGCGCTGGCCGAGGGCGTCAAGCCCGACGATTTCGACGAAGACTATCTTTCGCGGCACATGGCGCTGAGCTTCGCACCGGACCCGGACCTGTTCATCCGCACGGGCGGCGAGATGCGCATGAGCAACTTTCTGCTGTGGCAGGCAGCGTACTCCGAGCTTTTCTTTACCGAATGCCTGTGGCCTGATTTCGGCGAGGCCGAGATCGATGCAGCGCTCTCGGCGTTCGCCCAGCGCGACCGCCGCTTCGGCGGCATCCGTCCGAACCAGGTCGTGCCGCAAGGCACGTGACGGACATGCTCCTGCAGCGTGTCGTCACCGCCCTCGTCCTCGTTGCGCTGTTACTCTCGTCCCTGGCAACTCAGGCACCTTGGCCCTTCGCGTTGCTGACCTTGATCTTGATTGCCGCAGCCGGTTGGGAGTGGGGCCGCTTGAACCAGGCGCCCCAGGCACTTTCCTTGATCATGGGGTGCGCATTGGCCGCTGCCGGCGTCTGGGCCCTCGAGCAAGGTTGGACTCAGCAGCCTCCGTCACCCGGCTGGTGGACGGCGGCCGGGTTCTGGCTGTTGGCTGGAGTGGTGGCGCTGCGCGCCGGTCCCAAGGCCTGGCCTCAGCTGCCGAAGGGGGCGCGCTGGTGTCTGGGTTTGTTGGCGCTTTGGGCCGCTTGGCTGGCCCTGGCACAGGCGCGCGCCATCGGCATCAACTTTCTGCTGTCGGTCTTGTGCCTGGTGTGGATGGCGGATGTGGCGGCCTACTTTGGCGGCCGCACTTTCGGACGGCGAAAATTGGCGCCCTCCATCAGCCCGGGCAAGAGCTGGGAAGGCGTGTGGTCGGGCATGGCCGGGGTCTTGGTCTTGGCTGTGTTCTGGATCTGGCTCGATGGCCGCGCTGCGTTTGACAGTGACAGCCTGTTTTCACGCCTGCTCCAAGCCCTGGGTTGGGTGGGGGGCGCAATGGTCTTGGCGCTGCTGTCCGGGCTGAGTGTCGTCGGCGATCTGGTCGAGTCATTGGTCAAGCGCGCTGCCGGCGCCAAGGACAGCAGCCGGCTGCTGCCAGGCCACGGGGGTGTGCTGGACCGCGTTGACGCCTTGCTGCCCGTGCTTCCGGTGGCCATGGCGGTGGCCACGCTGGGGGCGCCGTGAGCCTGGTTGTCGGACGGCCGCAACGCCTGGTCGTCCTGGGCTCGACCGGGTCGGTCGGTACCAGCACGCTGGACGTCGTCGCCCGTCACCCGGAGCGCTTCGAGGTGTTCGGCCTGAGCGCCTTCCAACGTGTCGACGTGCTCGTGCAGCAATGTCTGAAGTTCCGCCCGCGGTTCGTGGTGGTGCCTACCGATGAGCGGGCAGCCGAGGCGCGTGCACTGCTCGCGACCCATGATCTAACGACCGAAGTTCTGGTGGGGGCGCCAGCCTTGGCCGAACTGGCGCGTGCGCCCGAGGTCGACAGCGTGATGGCCGCGATCGTGGGTGCTGCGGGGCTGCCGCCTTGCATGGCCGCAGCCCGCGCCGGCAAGCGGCTGTTGCTGGCCAACAAGGAGGCGCTGGTGGTGGGTGCCCACCTGTTCATGCAGGCTGTGGCCGAAGGTGGCGCCACGCTGCTGCCCATCGACAGCGAGCACTCCGCCATCTTTCAATGTCTGCCTGAAGA
>JANNWL010000510.1:0-7012 GCA_031414735.1 Burkholderiales bacterium
CGGCCAGGATGTCGATCTTGTTCAGCACCACGAAGCGCTGCAGGCTGGCCGTGCCCAGGTGCTCGCGCCAGATGGTCAGGTCCGACCGCGTGGCGCCGCAATCGGCTGCGAGGAGGAACACGATGGCGTGCGCGGTCGGCAACAGGCCCAGCGTGAGCTCGGGTTCGGCACCGATGGCGTTCAGCCCCGGCGTGTCGATGACCACCAGGCCACGCTCGAGCAAGGGGTGCGGAAACTGGATCAGCGCGTGCCGCCAGGCGGGCACCTCGACAGCGCCCGCGGCGTCCTGCGGCGGGTTGTCGTGCGGATCGTCGTCATTCCACAGGCCCAGGGCACGCGCCTGGTCGACGCTGACCTGCTGCGTCCGCGTCACCGCAGCCAGTGCCTGCACCAGCGAATCGGGCTGCCGCGGGTCCAGCGGCACATGTTGCCAGGGCGCGTCATGACCGCGCAGTTCGGCCAGCGACACGCCTCCCAGGCGCGTCTCGATGGGCAGCAGCGACAGGCGCGGTGTCATGCCGCGGTCCCAGCGCAGTTCCACCGGGCACATCGTGGTGCGCCCCGGCGTGGCCGGCAGCACGCGGCGGCCGGCCTGGGCGAAGAAGATGGCGTTGATGAGCTCGGATTTGCCGCGCGAGACCTCGGCCACGAAAGCCAGCACCAGCTTGTCGCTGGCCAGGCGCTCGCGAAGCGCGGCCAGCATGTCGATCTCGGTCTCGTCAAGCAACTCGTCTTCGGCCAGCGCGCGCGACAAGCTGCCGATGTGGCGGCCCAACGTGGCCCGCCAGAGGGCCAGCGCGTCTAGGCTGTGGGCAATGGGACTGTGCATCTTTTTCTGGCGCGACCAACTCGAAATCGATGCTAGCCCAGGGTCTTGCATGCCTGCCGCGCACGGACGCCGCCCGGCAGTCGGATGTCACGCTGCGGGCCGCGCTGAAAGCTTTAACGCGGCTCAGCGCTTCTGGCAGATCTCACAAAAGTATGTCGAGCGCTGCGCTCACACCACGCGCCGCAAGGCGCCCTGCGCTCAGCCGGGCCGCGCTACAAACAGTTGAACCACCACCGAGCCCCTCATCGCCGGCCTTGGAAGCGCGCCTCCAAGGCGTCACCCAGGTGGTCCCAGACCCGGCGCATGCGATGGCTGCGGCGCAATTCGTCATGCGCACAAATCCACAACTCCTGCTTCAAGCTGACATGGCTTGCCAGCACGCGGCGCAGCCCAGGTCGCTGCGCCGCGATGTCGCAAAAGTACATGCCAATGGCCGCACCGCATTCAACCGCGGCTTGCAAGCTCAACACCGAATCACTGCGCCAGCGAAAGCGCAAGGGCTTGCTCGGCACCACACCGTTCAGTGCCTCAACCAGCGGCATCGGTTCGCGGTCGAAACCAGCCAGCACGGCGCCTTCGGGCTGGTCAAACCCGGTGGGTTCGCCGAAGCGTGCGATGTAACTCTCGTGCGCAAACAAGCCCAACTCACCGACGCCCAGTTTGCGGGCAATGACATCGTCTTGTTGCGGCCGGAAGTGGCGCACGGCGATATCGGCGTCGCGACGCAGCAGATTGTTGCTGTGGTTCGATGCGACGATTTCGATTTCGAGTTCAGGCTCGTCATGCAACAGCGGTGCCAGCAGTTGCGGCACGACGTGATATCCATAGGCCTGCGAGACCGCCACGCGCACGACACCGACCACGCGTTCAGACTGCTCTGTGAACATGCGCGCAACGTCGCGCACGGCCTGGTGCATGGGGGCGCTGGCGGTGTACAGCGCATCGGCGCGTGCGTTGGCCGCGAGCTTGGATGGCAAGCGCACAAACAGCGTTTCACCCAACAGCGCTTCCAACTGGCGCAGGTGGCGACCCATGTTGGGCTGTGTCATGCCCAGGCGCTTGGCAGCGTCCGTGAGCGTGCCGGTCTCGTAAATGGCAATGAAAGAACGCAACAGATTCCAGTCGACCATGCGCGGGCCAGGCGGCTCGGCAGCTGAGGTGACGGGGCCGGGTGCGGGCGTGCTGGCGTTGGCGGAGGAGGTTGGCGACGACATGCGTCGAGCCTAATCTGAAATGGCAACTCATCACGCCGCCAGGCCGCATGCAGTTCTGCATGGCCAGCATGCGGGCTGCGGCGTAGGCAAGACAACGTTGTGAGGCGACAGTCTGGGCACGGGCTTTGGCAGGCGACGCCCACTCACCCCACAGGCACACCAACATGACACCACAACACCAAGATCCATCTCACGTGCGCCGCAGCGCATCGGCTTACGCACTCACCGTGGTCGTCGCGGTAGCC
Source organism: Burkholderiales bacterium (assembly GCA_031414735.1). Lineage (GTDB taxonomy): Bacteria > Pseudomonadota > Gammaproteobacteria > Burkholderiales > Burkholderiaceae_C > Rubrivivax. The sequence goes on from JANNWL010000510.1 coordinate 2,289, forward strand.
GCAACCGCCTGCGCCACCATCAACGCGCCCGATGCATCCACCACCCTGCCGCGCTTTGACGAACTTCTGGTGCAAAGTGACGGCACGCGCACTTGGCACGACATGTCGGCGCGCAAGGTTAAGACCGTGCACATCGACCCGCAGGCCATTGCGTTTGGCGCCGATGTGCGCATCGACGATGCACAGCGGCAAGCCTTGCGCAGCAGCCTGTCCGAAGCCTTGGCCGCACAGTTCAGCGCCGCCGGTTTGCGCGTCACCAGAACCCAGGGCCAAAACGATGACGCCATGGCCGTGCGCGCCACCGTCACGCGGGTAGGTTTGGCCAACCCGCTGTTGAACTCGGTCACCACGGTGCTGCTGTTCGCACCCGTGTCGCGCGGCAGCATGTCGGTGGAGATTGAAGGTCTGGGCGGCGTCAGCGGCCAACGTCTGGCGGCCCTGGCCTTCAGCGGCAAAGCCGGCATCGAGAACCTGGGCAGTGCCTTCAGTGACTTGGGCCACGCCAAGCTGCAGGCCGATGTCGCGGCCAGCAAGTTTGTTGCGCTGGTCACGGGTGTGCAGCGCGAGCCCACCGCGCCCGCCGTGGACAGCAACAAGGTGCAACCTTGAGCGCCCCTCAGGCGCCGGTCAATCGGCGTCGCGCCATTCAACTGGTCGGCGGTGGCGCCGTGCTGGCCAGCAGCGCTGGTTTGGTGGCTTGTTCCACCACCGCCCCCGAGGCCTCGGTACAGGCCTGGCAGCCCGGCTTTGCAGATGCGCAAAGCCCCGCCCAAGGTGGTGAGGTGCGCCGCTTCATGCTGGCCCACGCGCTGTTGGCGCCCAACCCACACAACCGCCAACCGTGGTTGGCAGACCTGCGGCGTGAAGGCGAGATCACCCTCATCTGCGACAAGCACCGGCTGCTGCCAGAGACCGACCCGTTCGGCCGCCAAATTCTTGTCGGCTGCGGTGCCTTCATCGAACTGGCCGTGATCGCCGCGTCCGAACACGGCCAGCGCGTAGAGGTCATTGCATTCCCGCAGGGCGAACCCAAGCTGCGTGAACTGCCGGGTGGCAGTGTCGTCGCCACCTTGCGGGTGGAGTCCGACACCCGCCTGCCGCGCGACCCGCTCTTTGCGCAGATTCACCTGCGCCGCACCAACAAAAGCGCCTACGACAACACGCGTCAGGTACCGGCGGCTGTTTGGAATGAACTCAACCTTCTGCCGCGCGCCATGGGCCTGTCAGGCTTGGTCACTGGCCATGCTTCAGATGCCGACACCTTGGCAAAGATTCGCACCATCACGCGCGATGCCTACGACGTTGAAATGACGACAGCGCGCACCTGGCTGGAATCGGCGCACCTGTTGCGTATCGGGCCCGATGAGATTGCGCAACACCGCGACGGCATCGCCATCATGGGCAGGATGCCGCGTCTGCTCGATGGCCTGGGCCTGTTCGACCGCTTTGCCATTCCCGTGCGCGGCGACAGCAACCACACGCGCTTGATGGAACGCTGGGCGCCGTTCGAAACGGGCACCGGCTACCACTGGATTGCATCGCAGGGCAACACCCGGCGGCAACAGCTCGAAGCGGGCCGCGCCTACGGTCGTGCACAGCTCTTGGCCACGGCGGCGGGGCTGTCGCTGCACCCGGTGTCGCAAGCCTTGCAAGAGTATGCGGAGGTGGCCACGCACTACGCCGACCTGCATCGCTTGCTGGGCTTTGACCCTGCCAGAACCACGTTGCAAATGCTGACACGGGTAGGTTATCCGTTGGCGCCGGTGGGGCCGACACCGCGCCGCGACTTGGCACAAATCATCCAGGCCTGATGCCTGGCGTGTCCGACGACCAGACCTCCGAACATGCCATCAATCGCTTGTGCGAGTTCGTCCAAGTCGATCACGGCGATGACGGCGATGACGGCATCAAGTGTTTCTACCTGCACCCTGGCGGTGGAGCTTCGCGCCGCGGGCCGTGCTGAAAGGCTCACTGGGCCTTCAGCGCTTCTGGCAGACGACACAAAAGTAGGTAGAGCGCTGCGCCTGCACCACGCGCCTGACTGCCGACCCACAGCGGCCGCAGGCCAGCCCGGCCCGGCCGTAGACCGCCGCTTCGGCCTGGTAGGCGCCGCTGGCGCCATGCACGTCAGTGAAATCACGCAGCGTGGACCCGCCCAGGTCCAGCGCGCGAGACAGTGTCTCGCGCACCGCCGCCAGCAGCCGTGCGGCGCGCGGCCGGCTGATGCGTTCGCAGCGCAGCGCGGGGTGGATGCCGGCCTGGAACAAGGCCTCGCACGCATAGATGTTGCCCGCGCCGACGACCAGCTCGCCGCCCAGCAAGGCGGCCTTGATGGGCGTGCGGCGCTGCTGCAAGGCGGCGTGAAAGCGCTGCGGCGTCAGCGCCGGGTCAAAGGGTTCAGGCCCGAGCCGTTGCAACAGCTTGGCTGCTGGGGCCGCGTCCATCCCCGGCGACCACACCACGGCACCGAAGCGGCGCGGGTCATTCAGGCGCAGCGTGCCTTGGCTGGTGACCAGATCGAAGTGATCGTGGGCACCCGGGAGCGGCGGATCTTCCCGCAGTGCCAGCGACCCCGACATGCCCAGATGCAGCAGCAGCCCGCCATCGCGCCGGTCGGCGCCGTCGGCCGTCAAGGGCAGCCACAGGTACTTGCCTCGGCGCAGCACGGGCCCGACCGTGCTGCCGATCAGGTCACTGGGCGGCACGCCCAAAGGCCAGCGCAGGGGCTTGCCCAAGCGCGCAGAAAGCACGCGCGCGCCCCGCAATGGGGCATCGATGCCGCGTCGGGTGACTTCTACCTCGGGGAGTTCCGGCATCGAGCCATTATGTGAGAATGAAACTGCACTGCCCCTGGGAGCAAAGATGTCCGATTTACTGCGCTGGCGCCCTGCCCTGGCTGCCACGCTGGCCAGCGCAGCCCTGTTCACCGCGCCGCTGGCACACGCCCAATCGCCCATCGACCCGGTAAAGGGTGGGTTGTCGTCACTCGACGCACCACTTTTCTATCAGATCCTCATCGGCGAAATCGAACTCCGCCAGGGCGAGCCCGGCGCGGCATTCGAAGTCATCCTCGACGCCGCGCGGCGCACCCGTGACGACGCCCTGTTCCGTCGCGCGGTGGATATTGCGCTGCAAGGCCGTGCCGGTGACCAGGCGCTGGCCGCGTCGCGCGCCTGGCGCAGCGCCCGACCTGAATCACAGGATGCGCTGCGTCTGCAGTTGCAGATCCTGCTCGCCCTGAACCGTCCGGTCGAGATCGGCGAGCCGCTCAAGGCCCTGATCAATTTCACACCAGCTGCCGAGCGCAACAAGCTGATTGCCGAGCTGCCCCGCTTTCTCCAGCGCAGCAACGACCCCAAGGCCGTGGCCCTGGCGATCGAAGAGGCGCTCAAGCCCTATGCCGTCGCCCTGGCCACGCGCAACGCCGTGCTGGTGGCGAATGCCCGCGCCTGGATGAATGCCGGCGACGTCGACCGCGCCCTGGCGCTTGTCCAGGAGGCGCAAGTGCAGGAACCCGGCAACCCGGGGCCAGCCCTGGTGGCGCTGGACTTGATGGCGCAGCGCCTGGCGGCTGAAGGCGTCGTCACCGACCACCTCGCTCAGCCGGGGGCAACGGCTGCGGCGCGATTGGCCTACGTGCGCACATTGACGGCAGCCCAGCGTTTCACCGACGCCGTGACACAGCTTGAACAGGTCACCCGCGAGCAGCCGAACACGGCGCCGCCCTACCTCACCCTGGGCGCCATCCAGCTCGAACTGAAGCACCCCAAGGAAGGCGAGGCGGCGCTCTTGCGCTATGTCGAGCTCAGCGGGTCCGCCCCGTTGGGCGCCCCAGTGGCCCCACGTGAAGACGACGGCGATGACGACGACGACGCGGCCCCCCGCGCCGATGCCGGCCTCGTGCAGGCCTGGTTGCTGCTGGCCCAAGCCGCCGAGCAGCGCGGCGACTTCAAGGGTGCCGAGTCCTGGCTGGGCAAGGTCGAGGATCCGCAGCGAGCGCTGGAGGTTCAAACGCGGCGTGCCAGCATCCTGGCGCGCCAGGGCAAGCTGACTCAGGCGCGCGAGCTGATCCGAGTCACGCCCGAGCGCAACCCGCAGGACGCACGCGCCAAGCTCGTGGCCGAAGCCGGCGTGCTGCGCGAAGTCAAGCGCTGGGGCGACGCCTTCGAGGTGCTGTCCAGCGCCACCCAGCGTTTTGCAGACGATGCCGACCTGCTGTACGAACAGGCGATGATGGCCGAGAAGCTGGACCGGCTTGACGAGATGGAACGGCTGCTGCGTCGGGCCATCGAGCTCAAGCCCGACAACCCGCATTCGCACAATGCGCTGGGCTATTCGCTGGCCGACCGCGGCCTGCGCCTGCCCGAGGCGCGCAGCCTGATTCAGCGCGCTCTGGACCTTGCGCCGGGTGACCCTTTCATCACCGACAGCCTGGGCTGGGCCGAGTTCCGCATGGGCAACCGCGACGAAGCGCTGCGCCTGCTGCGCCAGGCCTACGCAGCACGCCCCGACATCGAGATCGGCACCCACCTGGGCGAAGTGCTGTGGGCCATGGGCCGGCGCGACGAAGCCCGCAAGGTGTGGCGTGAAGTCAAGACCCGCGACCAGACCAACGAGGTGCTGCGCGAAACCCTGGCGCGGCTGCGCATCGACCTGTGAGGCGCCCAGCGGCGCTGATTGCCGCAGCCGCCTTGCTCGGCGCCTGCGCCACGCCGCCCCCGGTG
>JANNWL010000511.1:0-2927 GCA_031414735.1 Burkholderiales bacterium
GCCGCTGCTCTCGGGCTCGCGGGTCAGCGCCCAGACCTGGTAGTGCGTTTCGGTCGCGGGCCCACCTTGCCACGGTCATTGCGCCGGCCTGTTCACGCTGTGCTGGTCTGACATCGCGCACCCCGAACCATGGAGCTTGAATGACATTGCTGTTGTGGATCGGTTTGCTCGTGTGCCTGCTGCAGCCGTGGGAGTTCGGCCTGTCCGAATACAAGGTCCGCGACGGCATGACGGTGCCGATGTCCGGTACGGCCGCAGGGGTGCTGCCCGAGGTGCGAAGGTGATAAAAAAGGCCTTGGTGGTGTACGCCACCCGTGCGGGTTCGACCGGCGAGGTCGCGCAAGTCATCTCTGAGCGCCTTTGTGCGATGGGCTTCGATGCCGAAGTCCAGCCCGTGGAGTCGGTCAGCAGCCTGTCTGACTACCAGGCCGTGGTGCTGGGCAGCGCCGTGCGGTACGGCGCCTGGTTGCCGGAAATGACGAAGTTCATCGAGTCGCAGCGCGGCGCGTTGGCTCAGCTGCCCGTGGCGCTCTTCACCTTGCACATGCAAGCGCTGGGCGACGACGCCGCCAGCCAGACCGCACGCGCCGGCTACACGAAGGCCGTGCGCGCCGTGGTGAACCCGCGAGACGAAGTGTTCTTCGCTGGCAAGGTCGACCCGCTGACGCTGAGCTTCTTCGAGCGCATGGCCGTGAAGCTGGTCAAGGCGCCAGTGGGCGACAAACGCGATTGGGATCGCATCCGGCGCTGGGCCGACGGCCTGAACGAAAGCTTGCAATGACCGCGATGCAGCCCCTGCCCGATCCACGATTGCCTGACCCATCGTGGAGGACGTCATGACCTGGATGAAATGGCTGGGTTTTGTTGTGGCCACCCTGGCAGTGCTGTTGGTGGGGCTCACGGCGTACGGGTCGTGGCGCTGGAACCAGGGCAGCGCCGCGCTTCTGGCGAGACTGGAGGCGGCTCGACAACCGCACCCGGTGGCGCGCTACGACGCGCGTGAACTCGAAGGCCTGCCCGCACCCGTGCAACGCTACTTCCGGGCTGCATTGACGGAAGGGCAAGCCATCGTCACCACGGTGTCGATCCGCCACGCCGGCACCTTCAACATGAGCACCAGCGGCGAACAGTGGAAGCCGTTCACTTCGCAACAGCGCGTCATCACACGACGGCCGGGCTTTGACTGGGACGCCCGCGTGATGATGTTTCCTGGCGTGCCCGTTCATGTGCATGACGCCTACATCGCCGGTACGGGATTGCTGCACGGCGCCGTGCTGGGCCTGCTGACGGTGGTGGACATGGCCGACACCCCGGAGATGGCGCGGGGCGAGCTGATGCGCTTCTTTGCTGAAGCGGCCTGGTATCCCACCGCGTTGCTGCCCAGCCAGGGCGTGCGCTGGGAGGCAGTAGATGACACGTCGGCCCACGCGACGCTCAACGACGGACCGCTGACGCTCAAGCTGCTCTTCCGGTTCAACGCAGAGGGCCTGATCGACACCGTGCGCGCTGAATCTCGCGGCCGGGCAGTGGATGGCAAGACCGTCAACGCGCCGTGGCAGGGCCGTTACTGGCGCTATGCCAAGCAGGATGGCATGCGCGTGCCGCAAGAAGGCGAAGTGGCCTGGCTGCTGCCAGACGGCGACAAGCCGTACTGGCGAGGGACGACCTTGTCGGCCACCTACGAGTTCGCGAACTCGCCAGCACAGTGACGACATCGGCTTGGACCTTCGCGGCCACCATGCAACTCCCCTTCACCGCCGAGCATCACACCCAAGGCAATGTGGTGGCGGTATGGGTGCGCCACACCGCTATCCGTTTCTGGCCGTCCGTGTTGTCGGTGTTGCCAACCGAAACGGCCTCTCAGGCTGACGCGCTGGTCTTCGCCATGCTTGTTCTGACAGCGCTGTGGCTGCTTGCGCGGCACGGGGCTGCCGACGCGAACGCCCGCCGAACATGAAGCTTGCCGTCAAGTCGGGTGCCGTCATCCCGGTGCTGCTGATGCTTCCAAACCTGGCCTGGATGCTGTTCTACAGCCTTGACGCGGCCGCCAAGAGTGACGTTCCTGTCGCACTGTCTTCAGCGGAAAGCGTCGCGCGCAGCGCTGCGCTGGTGTTGCCGTTCTTCCATTCGCTGAACAGGAAAAGCGTTTGGTCGACGGTGGTGTGGGTGGGCATGGCAAGCGCCTTGGCGGTTTACTACGCGGCTTGGGGCAGGTTCTTCATGGGCGACGGGTCGGCTGCGCTGCTGAGCGCACCTTTGATGGGGATCCCCTCGCCGCTTGCTCTATCCCCCGTTGCACTCTTGCTGCTGGCTTCCTATCTGATGAATTCGTGGTGGATGTTCGGCGCGGCTTTGGCCTTTGGCGTGTTCCATGTCTGGGCCTTGTCGCTCACCAGCCTGTGAGCCTTTCGCCTACAAGCCGCCCACGCAGCGATTCGCATGCACGTCATGCAGGCGAAAAAGCCATGACAGATGTGCCGACAGGTTCAGCGCCGCATCCGAAGGATGCCGGCACAGCTGCCGCGACCGATGCAGCGACGGTTGCATCGACAGATGCAAAGCCCGACGCACCGGTCGTCTTCTCGGCGCACGGACTGTGCAAGGTCTACAGCAGCGGCGAAGTCGAGGTGCACGCGCTGCGCGATGTAGAGATGGAGATACGCCGTGGTGAGTTCGTCGTGCTGCTCGGCGCATCGGGCAGCGGCAAGTCGACGCTGCTGAACATCCTGGGCGGCCTGGACGTGCCCAGCAGTGGCGAGGTGCATTTCGGCGACATCGCGCTCATGGGTGCCAGCGAAAAGGACCTCACCACCTACCGCCGCGAGCATGTCGGCTTCGTGTTCCAGTTCTACAACCTGATTCCCAGCCTGACGGTGCGCGAGAACCTGGCGCTGGTCACCGACATCGCGAAAGACCCGATGCCGGTG
>JANNWL010000512.1:0-2176 GCA_031414735.1 Burkholderiales bacterium
CACCATGGCCTCGGGGTGCTGGCGCTGGACCTGCCCGGCCACGGCCGCAGCGAAGGCCCCCCGCGGGCCAGCGTCGAGGCCACGGCCGACTGGCTGCTGGCCGTGTTGGACGCGGCGGGCGTGACACAGGCCGCCGTCGCCGGCCACAGCCTGGGCTCGTTGATCGGCCTGGAAGCTGCGTCGCGTGCCCCGGACCGCATCACGCGGCTGGTCATGCTGGCCACCGCCTACCCGATGAAGGTCAGCGACGCTCTGTTCACCGCCGCGCGTGATGAGCCGCTGAAGGCCATCCAGATGGTCAACGCCTTTTCCATTTCCACCACTGCGGCCAAGCCGTCGTACCCCGGGCCTGGTGCGTGGCTGCACGGCGGCAACCAGGTGCTGATGGAACGCAACGTGGCGCAGGCGCGGCGTGAAGGGGGCATCGACCTGTTCACCCACGACTTCCAGGTCTGCGACCGTTATGCCAACGGCCTGCAGGCCGCCGCCGGGGTGCAGTGCCCCGTGCACTTCATCCTGGGCGCGCGTGACCAGATGGCCAGCCCGCGCGCCAGCCGTGAGCTGGGCGCGGTGCTGAATGCCAAGGTGGTGACGCTGCCTGCCGTGGGACACCACCTGATGGCCGAGGCACCCGACGCGGTGCTGGCCGCAATGCGCGCTGCCTTGGCTTGAGGGCCTGGCCGGCAGCGGCTTGTTCAGGCTCCCGTACCAGCACGCCCTGTCCGGCTCGTCAAGCCTGCGGGCGACGGCGCCACGCCAAGCCGCCCAGTACAGCCGCACCTGCCAAGAACATGGCATGGGTCGAAGGCTCTGGCACGGCGGTGACGGACTGCGTCACGAACAAACGCACATCGCTGTTGGCGGTGTCGTAGATCACGTTGAAGGCACCACTGGCAAAGCCGGTCAGCGTGACGCCGGCGAAGGTGCCCGTCAACGCGCCTGTGGCGTTCAGGATGGTGAAGCTGTCGCCGACTGCAAAGCTGCACGCGCCCAGGCAGTTCAGGGCCAGCGTGCCGTTCAGGGCGGCCGCACCGGCCACGGTCAGCAGGTCGAAGGACGAAGGCGATGTGAGGTCCACCGCGAAAGTGGCGCTGGCGGCCTGCGCCAACGCGCCGCCCGTCAAGGCCAGTGTGCCGGTGCCGAACGAGCCCGGCGCCAACGTGCCGTTGTTCGTCAACCCGCCCGCGCTGTTCAGGGTGCCGCTGCCCATCAGCGTGCCGGCGTTGCTGAAACTGCCCGGCAACTGGATGGTGCCTACCTGCACATCGACCGTGCCGTTGTTGACGAAACTCAGCGACGCGGAGTTGCTCAGCACCGTGCTGCCGGTGCCAGCCGTCTTGCGCAGCGTGCCGTTGTTGATGAAGGTGCTGGCGGTGCCGCCGCCGTAAACCAGTGCAGCGTTGCCTTGTGCGTCGAGCACACCGTTGTTGGTCAAGCTGCTGTCACTTTGGAAGTTGATGTTGCCGCTGCTGGCCTGCCAGGCCACGGTGCCGCTGTTGACGATGACAGCGCCGACCAGCGTCTTGGTGCCCGTGCCTTGAACATTCAGCGTGGCACCCGGGGCCACCGTCCAGCCGCCGGCCAAGGCGCCCGCGCTGAATTGCGCTTGCCCGTTCAGCATGGCCGCCGCACCCGTCTGGGTGCCGCCGCTGAGCACCAGGTTCGACGCCGTGAATGCGCCGTTGAACGCGGACGAGGTGTTCACCACGACACTGCCCGCGCCCGTGAACACCGTGCCGGCGTTGAAGGTGTTGGCCCCGCCGAAAGTGATGGTGCCGGTCTGCGCGTCGACCGTGCCACTGTTGACGATGAGGGTGCTGCCCGAGTTGCCAATCTGCGTATTGCCCGCGCCCGCACTCTTGCGCAGAGTGCCGCTGTTGGTGAAGGTGCTGGCAGTGCCGCCGGCATAGAGCAACGCGGCGTCACCCTGCGCGTCAAACAAGCCGGTATTGACCAGGCTGCTGTTGCTTTGAAGGCCGATGCTGCCGCTGCTGGCCTGCCAGGCCAGGTTGCCGCTGTTGGCGATGGTGGCGCCGGCCAGCGTCTTGGTGCCCGCGCCCTGCACGTTCAAGGTGGCGCCGGAGGCCACTGTCCAGTCACCGGCCAAGACACCAGCCGCGAACTGCGCCTGACCGTTGAGCACGGCCGCACTGCCGGTTTGGGTGCCGGCGGCCAG
>JANNWL010000513.1:0-8050 GCA_031414735.1 Burkholderiales bacterium
TTCAGCGCGGCCTGGGCTTCGCGTTCGTTGTAGCCCAGCGTCTGCAGCGCCTGGGCGATGTCGCCCTGGTTGTCGCTGAGTGGGGCCGCGCCGGGCAAACCCAGATCAGGCCCGAGCTTGCCCTTCAGTTCGAGCAGCAGCCGCTCGGCCGTCTTCTTGCCGATGCCGGGCACTTTGATCAGCCGCGCACTGTCCTGCCGGGTCACGGCCTGCGCCAGCTCCGCCACGCTCAGGCCCGACAGCAGCCCCAGCGCCGTGCGCGGCCCCACGCCGCTGATCTTCACCAGCGCGCGAAACGTGGCGCGTTCATCATGCGTGGCAAAGCCGAACAGCACCTGGGCGTCTTCGCGCACCACGAAATGCGTCAACAGCACCACCGGCGCGCCCAGGGCGGGCAGGTTGTAAAAGGTGCTCATGGGCACGTCGACCTCGTAGCCCACGCCCTGCACGTCGACCAGCACCATGGGCGGCGATTTTTCGGCCAGGATGCCGCTGAGGCGACCGATCATCGGCTGTGCCTAGACCTTTGCCAGCAGCCGCGCCAGCAAGGCGTGCAGCCGCTTGGTGTCGGGCTCGCCCGTGGCTTGCTGCGCGATGCCGCCGCGCTTGTCGATGACGATGTGCGTGGGGGTCTGCTGCACATCACCAAATGCCCGTGCCACGGCGCCGGTGTTGTCGATAACCACGCCAAACGGCAACTGGCGAGACCCAGCGAACTGCGACACCGCCGCCGGCGGGTCGTACTGCATGGCCACGGCCAGCATCACCAATCCCTGCGAGGCAAAACGCTGGTGCGTGGCGACCAGCGCTGGCATGCCCGCCACGCAAGGCGCGCAGCTCGTGGCCCAGAAGTTCACCAGCACCACCTGCCCATGCAGGGCCAGCGTGCGGCCGGCGCTGCCGTCCAGCAGGGTGTACTCGACATCGGGCGCCATGCGCTGGCTGCCGCAGCCCGCCACGCCGCTCGTGAAGGCCAGCATTGCCAACAGCCGGCGGCGGCGTGCAAGATCGGGGGGGTCGTTTTCAAGGAGCAACTGCATGATTCGTAGAGATGTTACGGCAGGGCTGGTCGTGCTTGGTTGCGGGCCCTGGGTTGCCGCGCGGGCGGCGGGCCTGAGCGAAGCCGATGCCGCCAGCGCCGTGCGGCTGGCCTTGCAGCGCGGCGCCGAAGCCGCCATCGGGCTGCTCGGCAAGCCCGATGGCTTCCTGGGCAACCCGCTCGTGCGCATCCCCCTGCCCGGCGCCTTGAAGGACGCGGCCAAGCTGATGAAGACCTTGGGCCAGGGTAAGCAGGTGGACGAACTCGTCACCGCCATGAACCGCGCCGCCGAAGCTGCCGTGCCCGAGGCACGCACGCTGCTGGTGGGCACCGTGAAGGCCCTCAGCGTGGAAGACGCGGTGAAGATCGTGCGCGGCGGCGACACCGCCGTCACCGACTTCTTCGCCGGCAAGACGCGCGCGCCGCTGGCCGACAAGCTGCTGCCGATCGTCACCCGCGCCACCGAAAAGGTCGAGCTGGCCGGGCGCTACAACAAGGTGGCGGCCAAGGCCGAGGGCATGGGCCTGGTCAAGGGGGACGACGCCAACGTGCAGAAGTACGTGACGGCGCGCACGTTGGACGGCCTGTACAAGACCATCGCCGAGGAAGAGAAGAAGATGCGCGCCGATCCCGTCGCCACGGGCAGCGCGATCCTGAAGAAGGTGTTCGGCCGCTGACGGGGCGCGGCTCAGGCCGGGCCGATGACACCGCGCTCGCGCAGCGCCTGGCGGCTGGCTTCGTCGATACCCAACTCGCCCAGCACCTCGTCGGTGTGCTGGCCCAGCAGCGGGGGCGGCCGGCGCAACTGCACGGGCGTGGCCGACAGCTTCATGGGGCTGGCCACCAGCGAGAGCCGGTCGCTCAGCGGGTGGGCCACGGCTTGTTTCATGCCCCGCGCCAGCACCTGCGGGTCGGCAAACACGTCGTCCAGGTCGTTGATGGGGCCGCAAGGCACGGTGGCGGCTTCCAGCGCAGCCATCCAGTCGGCGCGCGGCCGTTGGCGCAGGCGTTCGGCCAGCAGCGGCACCAGCTCCGCACGGTGCTTCACGCGCAGGCGGTTGGTAGTGAAGCGCGGGTCGAGCGCCAACTCGGCACAACCGGCGACGGCACAAAAGCGCGCGAACTGGGCGTCGTTGCCCACGGCCAGGATCAAGTGCCCGTCGGCCACCTCGAACACCTGGTAAGGCACGATGTTCTGGTGCGCGTTGCCCATGCGCCGGGGCGCCTGGCCGCTGGTCAGGTAGTTGGCGCCCAAGTTGGCCAGCATGGCGAGCTGGGTATCGAGCAAGGCCATGTCGATGACCTGGCCGGCGCCCGTGGCGTCGCGGTGGCGCAAGGCCGCCAGGATGGCGACCGTGGCGTACATGCCGGTGAACAGGTCGGCCACTGCCACGCCCACCTTCTGTGGGCCGCCGCCGGGCAGGTCGTCGCGTTCGCCGGTGACGCTCATCAAGCCGCCCAGTCCTTGCACGGCGTAGTCGTAGCCGGCCCGTTCGCGGTAGGGGCCGGTCTGGCCGAAACCAGTGATGGAGCAGTACACCAGCCCCGGGTGGGCGGCGCACAGGGTCTGCGCGTCCAGGCCGTAACGCGCCATGTCGCCGACCTTGAAGTTTTCGACCACCACGTCGCTGCGCGCCGCCAGTTGGCGCACCAGGGCCTGGCCTTCGGGTTGGGCCAGGTCGATGGTGACCGAGCGCTTGTTGCGGTTGGCGCCCAGGTAGTAGGCGGCTTCGCTGGTGTCCTGGCCTTGCGCGTCCTTCAGGTAAGGCGGGCCCCAGCCCCGGGTGTCGTCGCCGCCGGGGTGGCCGGCGCCGGGCGGACGCTCGACCTTGATCACGTCAGCCCCCAGGTCGGCCAGGGTCTGCGTGCACCAGGGCCCGGCCAGCACCCGCGACAGGTCAAGCACGCGCACGCCGGTCAGTGCGGCGGGGGGTGGGGGCGTGAGCGGGTCATTCATGCGCGGCATTGTCTGGTGTCATTGGCAAACGGCAGCTGCGGATAATCCGCAGCATGCAATTGCCTCGACTTCTGTCCTGCACTGGCCTGCTGATGCTGGCCGCCTGCGCCCCCGCGCTGGACTGGCGCGATGTGCGCGCCGCCGACGGACTCGTCAAGGCCCAACTGCCTTGCAAGCCGACCACCCACACGCGCAAGGTGATGTTGGTCGGGCAATCGGTGGCCCTGTCGCTGCAGGTCTGCAGTGCCGGCGGCCAGACCTGGGCCCTGGCCTGGGCCAACGTCACCGACCCCGCCCAGGTGGGCCCGGCGCTGCGCGAGCTGCGCGAGGCCGCTGCAGCCAACATCGGCGCGCAGATGTCGGTGCCCGTGCCCCTGAACGTGCCGGGCGCCACGCCGCACGCGGACAGCACCCGGCTGCGCCTGGAGGGTCGTCGCGCCGATGGCCAGGCGGTGCGCGAGCAGATCGCGCTGTTCGCTCGCGGCACCCTGGTCGTGCAGGCCACGGCACTGGGGGCCGAGTTGCCCGACGACGCGGCGGACACTTTTTTCGCTTCCCTGCGGGCCGGTGCGTGACCGGCGTGTCTCGGCGAATGGCCGTCGTGGTCTTTCTCGCCTTTGCATTCGCGTACTTCCTGTCGGCCCTGCTGCGCGGCGTCACGGCCACCTTGGCGCCGGTGTTCAGCAGCGAACTGGGCCTGCGCTCGGCCGACCTGGGCCTGCTTGCCGGCGCCTACTTTCTGGGTTTTGCGGCGTTGCAGCTGCCGCTGGGCCGCGCGCTGGACCGCCACGGGCCGAGCCGCACGCTGCTCGCCCTGCTGGCCGTGGCGGTGCTGGGGTGCATGGCCTTCGCCCAGGCCGGCAGCCTGTGGGGGCTGATCGCGGCGCGGGCGCTCATCGGGGCGGGCGTGGCGGCCTGCCTGATGGCGCCGCTGACCAGCTACCGCCATCTGTTCACCCCCAGCGCGCAGTTGCGGGCCAACTCGTGGATGCTCATGACCGGGTCGCTGGGCATGGTGGCTGCCACCCTGCCTGTGCAATGGTTGCTGCCGGTGTGGGGCTGGCGCGGCCTGTTTTGGTGCCTCGCGGGGCTGCTGGTCGTGGCCATGGTCCTGGTGGCGTGGCGTGTGCCCGTCGACACGCCGTCTGCAGCGCACGCCGACGACGCGCCGGGGGCCGGGCAGGGCTATGGCGCGATCGTCAGGCACCCCTTGTTCCTGCGCATGGCGCCTCTCGGGTTCTTCATTTATGGCGGCCTGATTGCTGTGCAGGCCCTGTGGGCGGGGCCATGGATGACCCGTGTGGGCGGCGCCTCGGCCGGGCAGGCAGCACAGGGGCTCTTTATCATCAACCTCGCCATGCTCTTCGCCTTCATGGTCTGGGGCGCCGTGATGCCGCGCCTGGCCCGCCGCGGGTTTTCGGCCGTCTGGCTGATGGCGCGGGGCCTGCCGCTGTGCCTGGGGCTGCTGTTCCTGAACATCTCGCTCGGCCCGGCGGCCGGCGCCTGGCACTGGGCGGCCTGGTGCGCGGCCTGCACGTTCGTGTCGGTCAGCCAGCCCGCGCTGGGCCAGGCCTTTGCACCGGCGCAGGCCGGGCGCGCGCTGTCGGCCTTCAATCTCGTGATTTTCGGCGGCGTGTTCTGTATCCAGTGGGGCATGGGCCTGCTCATCGATGTCTTCACGGGGCTGGGGTGGACACCGCTGCAGTCCTTTCGCGCCACGTTTGCCGTGTTCAGCGTGTGCAGCGTGTTCGCCTATGGCTGGTTCTTGTGGCCGCGGTCCGCGGCTGCTGGCAATCCGGGCTAAGCTTGCCCATGCCTTCGCTCCTCATCGTTGCCCACGCCCCATTGGCCAGCTCGCTGATGGCCGTGGCGCGCCACGTCTACCCCGAGTGCAGCCGGACGTCGGCCGCGGTCGACGTCGCGCCCGGCGCCGAGCCCGAGGCGGTGCAGGCGCAGATTCGCGCCGCCCTGGTCGATCTCGGTGCCGACGAGGTCCTGATGCTCGTCGATGTCTTTGGCGCCACACCCTGCAATGCGGCGCTGGCGGTCGCAGACGGCCAGCGCATCCGGGTCGTGGCCGGCGTCAACGTGCCCATGCTGTGGCGTACCCTGTGCTACGCGCAGATGCCGCTTGAAGATCTGGTCAACCGCGCCTTGGCCGGCGCCACGCAAGGCGTCATGCACGTGGCCGTGCCGCGAAGACAGAATCAAGCCAGTCCACCTGCCCACCATGATCAAGTCCAGCATCACCATCAGCAATAAGCTCGGGCTGCATGCGCGCGCCTCGGCCAAGCTGACCAAGATGGCGGGCGGCTTCAAGTGCGAGTTGCATCTCAGCCGCAACAGCCGCCGCGTCAACGCCAAGAGCATCATGGGCGTGATGATGCTGGCTGCCGGCATGGGCAGCGAGATCGAGATTGAGGCCGATGGCGCCGACGAGACCGAGGCCCTGGCTGCACTGCGGGCCTTGATCGACGGGCGCTTCGGCGAAGCCGATTGAGCCGCATTGACCTGTGGCGCGGCAAGCGCCTTCATCTATGAGCATCCAGGTCTTTGGCATCGCCGTGTCGCGTGGCGTGGCCATCGGCCGCGCGGTGCTGGTGGCCTCCAGCCGCATCGACGTGGCGCACTATTTCGTGGCGGCCGAACAGGTTGCCAGCGAAATCGCACGCCTGCACGCGGCACGCGATGTGGTGTCGGCCGAGCTCGAAGGCCTCAAGCGCGACATGCCTGCGGACGCGCCGCACGAACTGGCGGCCTTGCTCGACGTGCATCAGATGATCCTGCACGACGAGTCGCTGACCGGGGCGACACAGGTCTGGATCGACGAACGCCACTACAACGCCGAGTGGGCGCTGTCGGCGCAGTTGGAGGTGTTGGCGCGGCAATTCGACGACATGGAAGACGCCTACCTGCGTGAGCGCAAGGCCGACGTCGAACAAGTCGTTGAACGCCTGCTGCGGCAGCTGTTACACGAAGCCGGCCGTGGCCATGGCGCCGCGGCGGCGGCGGTGTCACGAGACCTCGGCGGCGCGGACCCCCTGGTGCTGGTCGCCAGCGACGTGGCTCCTGCCGACATGTTGCAGTTCAAGCGCAGCGTGTTCACGGGTTTCGTGACGGATGTGGGCGGGCGCACCTCGCACACCGCCATCGTGGCCCGCAGCATGGACATCCCGGCAGTGGTTGGCGCACGCGAGGCGAGCCGGCTGATCCGGCAGGACGATCTGGTGGTCATTGACGGCGACGCTGGCGTGGTCATCGTCAACCCGTCGGACATCGTGCTCGAGGAGTACCGATTCCGCCAGCGCCAGAGCGCCCTGGAGCGGGCACGGCTCGACCGCTTGCGTCACACACCCGCGGTCACGCTGGACGGCCAGGCCGTGGAACTCTTGGCCAATATCGAGCAGCCTGCGGATGCGGCGGCGGCGTTGGAGGCTGGCGCCGTGGGCATCGGCTTGTTCCGCAGCGAGTTTTTGTTCATGAACCGCGACGGTGACTTGCCCGGCGAAGACGAGCAGTTCGAGGCCTACCGCGACGCCGTCGTGGCGATGCACGGCCTGCCGGTGACCGTGCGCACCGTGGACATCGGGGCCGACAAGCCGCTGGACCGCATGACTGCGCAAGAGCACCGCCAAGAACATGGTTTGAATCCGGCATTGGGACTGCGCGCCATCCGCTGGAGCCTGTCCGAGCCCGGCATGTTTCGCCAGCAACTGCGTGCCATCCTGCGTGCCAGCGCGTACGGCAAGGTGCGCATCCTCGTCCCCATGGTCGCCCAGCTCGGCGAAGTGCGCGCCATCATGGAGGCCATGGCAAGGGTGCGGCAACAGTTGGATGACGCGGGCGTCAGCTACGGCCACGTCGAGGTCGGCGCCATGATCGAGATCCCGGCGGCCGCCTTGCTGATCGACCGTTTCCTGCAGGACTTCGATTTCGTTTCGGTGGGCACGAACGACCTGATCCAGTACACGCTGGCCATCGATCGCGCCGACCAGGCCGTGGCCCATCTCTACGACCCGTGGCACCCCGCGGTGCTGCAATTGCTGCACCGGACGATCAGTGCTGCCAACGCGCGAGGTCGCGGGGTGAGTGTGTGCGGCGAGATGGCCGGGGACGCTGAATTTACCGACCTGCTCCTGGGCATGGGCTTGCGCAGCTTTTCCATGCACCCTGCGCGGATTGCCTCGATCAAGCAGCGCGTGCTGCGTGCGGACACGAGGCTGCTGGCTGCGGAGGTGCCGGCAGTGCTGGAAGCCGCTGAGCCTGCCGATGCGGCGGCTGGACTGGCATCGGCACGCCGGAGCCGTTGAACATCTGCAAAGCATCTTGCGCACTTTTCGAAAGCTGTGCTACAGTCGTGGGCTGCGCTGCTGATACATGAAACGCCGAAGGCAAACGCCCGAAGCGTGCAAATAGTGAAAGCAGCAAAGAATGATTAAAAGCCACGAGGCTTGACAGGTTTAAGAAAAACATGTCAGAATCGTGGTCTTCGCTGAGTGCTAACAAGTACTGCAAAAAACAGCGGCGCCGAAAGGCAAGCTCTTTAACAAACTACAGCCGATAAGCGTGGGCGTTTGAAGGCGAGTGCCAGATCACTACAGCAATGTATTGGTCAGGTCTCATGACCTTAAACGCTCGCGGATTTAAGAATTGAAGTTCAGCAATGAAGTTCTTTTCAATTCCAAAGAGCAAAAATCAAGATCGAACTGAAGAGTTTGATCCTGGCTCAGATTGAACGCTGGCGGCATGCCTTACACATGCAAGTCGAACGGTAACGCGGGGCAACCTGGCGACGAGTGGCGAACGGGTGAGTAATATATCGGAACGTGCCCAGTAGTGGGGGATAGCCCGGCGAAAGCCGGATTAATACCGCATACGACCTACGGGTGAAAGGGGGGGATCGCAAGACCTCTCGCTATTGGAGCGGCCGATATCAGATTAGGTAGTTGGTGGGGTAAAAGCCTACCAAGCCAACGATCTGTAGCTGGTCTGAGAGGACGACCAGCCACACTGGGACTGAGACACGGCCCAGACTCCTACGGGAGGCAGCAGTG
>JANNWL010000514.1:0-8750 GCA_031414735.1 Burkholderiales bacterium
GGGTTCACCACGTCGTTGGCGCCCAGGATGATGGCCACGTCGGCCTGGCCGAATTCGCCGTTGATGTCTTCCATCTCGAAGACCTGGTCGTAGGGCACCTCGGCCTCGGCCAGCAGCACGTTCATGTGGCCCGGCATGCGCCCGGCCACGGGGTGGATGGCGTACTTGACAGTGATGCCCTTGGCCGTGAGCTTGGCGGCGAGTTCCTTCACCGCGTGCTGGGCGCGGGCGACCGCCAGCCCATACCCCGGGACGATGACCACGGTCTCGGCGTTGCCCAGCACGAAGGCGGCGTCGTCTGCGCTGCCGCTCTTCACGCTGCGCTGCGCACCGCCGCTGGCCGCCGGGCCCGCCACCTCGCCACCGAAGCCGCCCAGGATGACGCTGAAGAAGCCGCGGTTCATGGCCTTGCACATGATGTAGCTCAGGATCGCGCCCGAACTGCCCACCAGACTGCCCGCGATGATGAGCATCGAGTTGTTCAGGCTGAAACCGATGCCCGCCGCCGCCCAGCCCGAATAGCTGTTCAACATCGACACCACCACCGGCATGTCGGCGCCGCCGATGGGGATGATGATGAGCACGCCCAGCACGAAGGCAATCGCCAGCATGGCGAAGAACATCGGCCAGCTCTCGGTGATCGAGAAGCCGATGCCCAGCCCCAACATCGACAAGCCCAGCACCAGGTTGATCAGGTGCTGGCCGCTGAAGGTGACCGGCGCGCCCTGGAAGAAGCGGAACTTGTACTTGCCGCTGAGCTTGCCGAAGGCGATCACGCTGCCGCTGAAGGTGATGGCGCCGATGGCCCCGCCCAGGAACAGCTCGAACTTGTTGCCGAAGGGAATCGGCACACCCCGGGTGGTGATGCCGAAAGCCCAGGGCTCTGCCACCACCGCCACCGAGATGAAGACGGCGGCCAGACCGATCATGCTGTGCATGAAGGCCACCAGCTCGGGCATCTTGGTCATCTCCACGCGCTTGGCCATCAGCGTGCCCAGGGCGCCACCAGCGACCAGCCCGCCCAGCACCCAGACCATGCCTTGCGCGCGGGTCTGGCCCATCTGCCCGGCCAGCTGCACGATGAGCGCGGCGGTGGTCAGCACCGCGATGGCCATGCCGATCATGCCGAAGAGGTTGCCGCGGATCGACGTGGTCGGGTGGCTCAGGCCCTTGAGCGCCTGGATGAAGCAAATGCTGGCGACGAGGTACAGCAGCGTGACGAGGTTCATCGACATGTCAGTGCCCTTCCTTGCCCGCGGCGGCCGCCACGGGGGCCTTCTTTTCCTTCTTCCTGAACATCTCCAGCATGCGCCGGGTGACCAGGAAACCGCCGAACACGTTCACCGCGCACAGCGCCATGGCCAGCACGCCCATGGTCTTGCCGAGCGGGGTTTCGGTGAGTGCTGCAGCCAGCATGGCGCCGACGATGACGATGGCCGAGATGGCGTTGGTGACCGCCATCAGCGGCGTGTGCAGCGCGGGCGTGACGGTCCACACCACGTGGTAGCCCACGTAGATGGCGAGCACGAAGATGATGAGGTTGGTGATGGTGGGGCTGACGATGTCCATGTCGCTCTTTTCTGTTTACTTTCTCTTGATCTCACCGGCCTGCGTCATGAGGCAGGCCACGACGATGTCGTCGTCCATCGGCACCACGAAGCCGCTGTCCTTGGGCAACACCAGCTTCAGGAAGTCGAGCACGTTGCGGGCGTACAGCGACGACGAGTCCGCAGCCACCAGCGCCGGGATGTTGGTTTCGCCGATCAATGTCACGCCATGCTTGACCACCGTCTTGCCGGCTTCGGTCAACGGGCAGTTGCCACCGGCGGGCGCGGCCATGTCGACGATCACCGAGCCCGGCTTCATGCTCTTCACCATGTCTTCGGTGATGAGCACGGGTGCCGCGCGCCCCGGGATGAGCGCGGTGCTGATGACGATGTCGGCCGCCGCCACCTTCTTGGCGACCTCGATCTTCTGGCGGTCCATCCAGCTCTGCGGCATCGGCTTGGCGTACCCGCCCACGCCGACCGCGGCCTCTTTTTCTTCTGCGGTTTCGTAGGCCACGTCGATGAACTTGGCACCCAGGCTCTCGACCTGTTCCTTCACTGACGGCCGCACGTCAGACGCTTCGATCACCGCGCCCAGCCGCTTGGCCGTGGCGATGGCCTGCAAGCCTGCCACGCCCACGCCCAGGATGACGATGCGCGCGGCCTTGATGGTGCCGGCGGCCGTCATCAACATGGGGAACAGGCGCTGGTACCTGTCGGCCGCCAGCATCACGGCCTTGTAGCCGGCGATGTTGGCCTGGCTGCTCAGCACGTCCATGCTCTGCGCTCGCGTGGTGCGGGGCGCGGCTTCCAGCGCGAAGCTGGTGATGCCGGCGGCGGCCAGGCGCGCCAGGTTGTCGCGGTCGAAGGGGTTGAGCATGCCGACCAGGGCCGTGCTGCTCTTCATCAACGCCAGCTCGTCAGCGTCCGGGCTTCTGACCTTCAACACAAGTTCGGCGGCGAAGGCGCCGGCGCGGTCGGTGATTTCTGCGCCCGCCGCCACATACGCGTCGTCGGTGGCGCTGGCGGCCAGGCCGGCGCCCGACTGCACCACGATGCGGTGGCCCTGGGCCTTGAGCTTCTTGGCCGTCTCGGGGGTGGCCGCGACGCGGGTCTCGCCCGCTGCGGTTTCGAGCGGTACGCCGATCAGCATCGGTATCTCCTCATGGGTTCTTGGATCACTGCCGGTGGCAGCGAAAAGTGCCCGGGAAGCTACCACAAGTCTCAGCCGGGCTGAGCGTGACCCCGGTTCACTGCGGTTGCTGGCGCTTCAAGCGCCCGAGAGCAGGTCCAGCGCCAGTCCATGCACCGCAAAGTTCCTGAAATCCTGGTCGAGTGAAACCATGCGCAAGCCGCTGCTGATTGCAAAGGCGGCGAGATACGCGTCCATCCACACCTTTGGCGACGCACTGTCCCGCGCCGCGATGCGCTGCCACAGCGCGAACGCGCCGGGCGGCTCTTCGCGCTCACACACCTGGGGCAGCGCCATCAATGCGCCCAAGGCGAGCAGTGCATCGCGGTTGCTGAGGCCGGTCGCGCCATACGCTTTCAGCAGCGCAGGCGTTGAGGCCAGGCGCAGGAAGCTCTGCTGGGTGGAGCGGCAAAACACCGCGGGCTCGGCCGGCGTGGCCTGCAGCAGGTATTGGCGCGCCTGCGGGTGAAACGGATGCGTGGTGAACACCGCCGCCAGCCACACGCTGGTATCAACCAGGCATCCCGGCACGCCGCAGATCCTCCTCGGCCAGGGCCACCTGTTCGAGTTGCAGCAGTTCCAGCGGGCGCATCCTGCTGGCTGGCGCGCCGGTCTGGCAGCGCACCACGGGCAGCCCGTCAGGCCCCATGGCGATCATCGAATCAGCCGGCGGCATGGCGACTTGGACTGGCGGGGCGATGCCCAGCCCCTGGCGCAGGAAGTCGGCGACGAGGTCCTTCACGGTGCGGCGCTGCATGACGGCGCGCAGTTTGACGGCGTGGATCAACTCGTCTGGCAAGTCGAGCGTGGTTTTCATCAAGACAGCTTACCAGCTTGCTGGTTTGCTGGAAAGCATGCAGGGCCAGGCTGTCAGTGCAGCACCTTCAGCCCCGCCGCCACCAGCGCCAGCGACAGAAAAGCCCGCACCAGCCGCTCGGGCAGGGCCTTGGTCAGCTGCGCGCCCAGCCAGATGCCCGGCAGCGAGCCGACCAGCAGCGAGCCCAGCAGCACCCAGTCGACATGCCCCAGCGTGGCGTGGCCAATGCCGGCCACCAGCGTCAGCGGCACGGCGTGGGCGATGTCGGTGCCGACGATCCGGTGGGCAGGCAGGCGCGGGTAGAGCATCAGGATCAGCGTTGCGCCGATGGCCCCGGCGCCGATGGAGCTGAGCGACACCAGCACCCCCAGCAGCGCGCCCGCGGCCACCGTGAGCGCAGCGCGGCGGCGCGCCGGCAGCCAGCGTTCCAGGCGCAGACCCAGCACCGTCCACACCTGGCGGTAGGCCACGGCCACGGCCGTCAGCAGCAAGGCCACGCCCAGGGCCACGGTCAGCGACGCCGCCCAGCCCTGGGTGATGCCGGTGAAGTGCATCAGGGCGATCATCACCAGCGTGGCCGGCAGGCTGCCCAGCAGCAGCAGGCCCGTGATGCGGTAATCCACGTGACCATGGCGGTGATGCGCCCAGGCGCCGCCAGATTTGGTGATCGCGGCAAACCACAGGTCGGTGCCTATGGCCACGGCCGGATTCAGTTTGAAAACGCTCATCAGAAGCGGCGTCATCAGCGAGCCACCACCCACGCCGGTCACGCCGACGATGGCGCCGACGACAAAGCCGCTGAGAACTGCCAGGAAGTCCATGTGGCGGATGCTAGGCACGGGCTGCCGCCACACCAACAACACAATTCGTCTTTGCTTATGCCGTGGCGCAGCAGCGGGCCCCGCAGACGGACAATGCGCCCACCGTCCTGCCGGCCCTTGCGGCCCTGCCCCGCCATGAGTTCAATCGCCCCGTTCCACCTGGCCTTCCCCGTCGATGACCTGGCCGCCGCACGCGGCTTCTACGGTGGCCTGCTCGGCTGTGCCGAAGGCCGAAGCAGCGCCGAATGGATCGACTTCGATTTCTTCGGCCACCAGATCGTCGCCCACCTTGCGCCGCCGCGCGCCAGCGTCCACCACAACCCGGTCGACGGCCACGACGTGCCGGTGCCGCACTTCGGCGTGGTGCTGGACTGGGACCACTTCGAGACGCTCGCCGCGCGGCTGCGCGCCGGTGGCATGAAGTTCGTCATCGAGCCCTGCATCCGCTTCGCCGGCCTGGTCGGTGAACAGGCCACGATGTTTTTCATGGACCCGGCCGGCAACGCGCTGGAGTTCAAGGCCTTCCGCGACCGCTCGCAGCTGTTCGCGAAGTGAGCCTTCCTCCGGCGGGCTGGCCGCAGCGCGAGCACAGCCGTGCGGTGCAGGCTGGCGGGCTGGACTGGCATGTGCAGGTCGCCGGCAGCGGCCCCACGCTGCTGCTGTTGCACGGCTCGGGCGCGTCGGCGCATTCCTGGGCCGACATGCTGCCGCTGCTGTCGCCGCACGCCACCGTGGTCGCACCCGACCTGCCCGGCCACGGCTTCACGACCGGCGCGCGTGTCGCCGAGCTGACCCTGCCGCGCGGCCGCGAAGCGCTGGCCGCCCTGCTGCGCGCGCTGGACCTGCCCGCGCCGCAGTGGGTGGTGGGGCATTCGGCCGGCGCCGCGCTGGCGCTGCGCTGGGCGCTGGACGCCGCACAGCCGCCGCGCGCCGTGCTGGGACTGAACCCGTCGCTGGTCGCGCCGCCGGCGGTGTATCTGCAATGGGCCGCGCCCTTCGTCAACCCGGTGGCGACCTCCGGCCCCGTCACCCGCCTGCTGGCGCGCCTGGCCGGGCCCACGGGCTTCGTCGACCGCCTGCTCGATTCCACCGGCTCGGCCGTGCCCGAGGCCCAGCGCGCCCGCTACCGCCAGCTTTTCGCCGACCCGGCCCATGTGCGCGGTGCGATGGGCTTCATGGCCGCAGCGGACCTGCCCGGCCTGCTGCCGGCCTGTGCGCGGCTGCCTTGCCCTGCGGCCTTCGTGATCGGCGAGCGCGACCGCTGGGTGCCGCAAGGCCCGCTGCGCAGCGTGCTCGCCCGCCACCTGCCCCAGGCCGAAGTGCAGGCCTGGTCTGGCGGCCATCTGCTGCATGAAGAACAACCCGCACGCGCCGCCGGCTGGCTGCTGCAACACATGCTTGCGCCGCCCCAGGGCGATACTGCGCCATGACCGAACTCATCTTCATCCGCCACGGCGAGACCGACTGGAACCGGCAGGAACGCTTCCAGGGCCAGATCGACGTGGCGCTGAACGCCACCGGCCTGGCCCAGGCGCAGCGCCTGGCTGCGCGATTGGCGGCCGAGCCGGCCGACGTGCTCATCAGCAGCGACCTCGGCCGCGCCGTGCAAACGGCCGCGCCGTTGGGCCAGGCCTGGGGCTTGACGCCGACCACGATGCGCGGCTTGCGCGAGCAGCACTTTGGCATGCTCGAAGGCCTGGACGTGCCCACCATCAAGTCCCAGCACGCCGCGCTTTGGCAGGAATGGCTGGCCCACCGCGCCGATTTCGCCTTGCCTGGCGGCGGCGAAAGCCTGGCGCAGTTCCACGACCGCGTGGTGGCCGCCGTGCGCGAGATCGCCGACAGCCACAGCGGGCGCCGCGTGGCCGTGGTCACGCACGGCGGCGTGCTCGACATGCTGTGGCGCAGCGCGCAAGGCCTGCCGCTTGACGGCCTGCGCACCTGCGCCATCCCCAACGCCGGCATCAACCGCCTGCGCTGGCAGGGCGGTGGCCTGCACATCGAGTTGTGGGGTGACGACGCGCACCTGGCCGGGCTGCCTGAACAACCCAGCACGCAGGCGGGCGAGCGGGCCTGAGGCCGGGCCGACAGGGGCCGGTTCAGCCTGCGGTCGCGCCCAAGCTCATGGCCAAGCTCATTGCCAAGCTCATTGCCAACTGAGCGCCGCCAGATCGTTCACGAACAGCGGCATGTCCTTGGGCAGCCCCCGTAGCCGTGCATTCGCCACCGTGATCCAGGTCGGCTGGTAGAGGTAGGCCGACACGGCCTGCTCGGCCACCAGCGTCTGCGCCTGGGCCATCAGCTTGTTGCGCTCATCCGGCTTGATGGTGGCCTGCACCTTGGCCCACAGCGCGTTGAATTCGGGCGACTCGTAGCCCCAGTAGTAGTTCGGCCGCGCGAAGTTGCCGAAGTCCAGCGGCTCGACGTGCGAAATGAGGGTCAGCTCATAGGCCTTCTGGCCGTAAACGGCGCTCAGCCACTGCGCCCATTCCACGTTCTCCAGCTTGGCCTTGATGCCCACCTGGGCCAGCAGCGCCGCAATCACTTCGCCGCCCTGGCGCGCGTAGGGCGGCGGCGGCAGCTTCAGTGTCAGTTCCAGCGGCAGCGGCACGCCGGCCCGGGCCAACAGGGCGCGGGCGCGGGCCGGGTCGTAGGCATTGATGGCGGTGGTGTCGATGTAGCCCGGCGCACCGGGCACGTAGTAACTGCCGATGGGCACGCCGTAGCCGTCGGCTGCGCCTTGGATGACGGCGGCGCGGTCGATGGCCGAGGCGATGGCCTGGCGCACGCGCACGTCGTCCAGCGGCTTGGCGCGGTGGTTCATGGCCAGGATGGTCTTGGCCCGCGATCCGCCCACCAGCACCTGGAAGCGCGCCCTGTTGTCGAAGGCCTTCAGGCTGCGCGCGGCCGACACGCGCGGGAAGGCGTCCACGTCACCCGACAGCAGTGCAGCGACCTGCGCCGCGGGGTCACTGATGAAGCGCATCTGCACGCGGCGCAGCGCCACGCTCCTGGCGTCGCGGTGGGCGTCCCAGCGCAGCAGCGTGACGGACGAGCCCCGCGCCCAGTTGTCCAGCCGGTACGGACCCGTTCCGACGGGCTGGGTCGCGTTGCCGGCCGCGCTTTTGGGCTCGACCATCACGGCCGTGGCCTGGCCGAGCTGGAAGGGCAGGTCGGGGTTGCCGTTCCTCAGCGTCAGCACCACCGTGTGGGCGTCGGGCGTGGCGATGCGGTCGATGTTGGCAAAGGTCGCGCGGTCCTTGTTGGGGCTGCCCGCGGCGGCCGCGCGTTCGAAGGCGAACTTCACTGTCCCCGCATTGAAGGGCTCACCGTTGTGGAATTTCACGCCGGGGCGCAGTTTGAAGGTCCACACGCGCAGGTCGGGGCTGGCCGTCCAGCTCTCCGCAAGCAGCGGCACGGGGCGGCCGTCGCTGGGCACCTTGGTGAGCGTTTCGAAGATGTTGTAGAGCGCGATCTCGGCGATGGCCGACGCCGCACCGATGGTCGGGTCCAGACCCGGCGGCTCCAGCGTCATGGCCAATACGGCGCTGTCCTTTCTGGGCTGCGCGTCGGCCGGTGTGGCGGCCGCCCACAGACCGGCAACGAGCGCCAGTGCCAGGGCATGCCGTGCGGCGATGGACAGGATCTTCAAAGGCACCTCCGTGGCAGAGGCGCGAATGCTAGCCCGCAGGCTATTCCAGCACTTCGAGCACGGGGCTTTCGTGCAGGCGCGTCAGCAGGCCGGGAAGGTCCAGGCGCTGGGTCAGCACCGCCGCGAGCTTGGCCGAGCACCGCTGCGGGATCTCGGAGAACGGGAACCAGCCAAAGCCGTCCATCTCGGGCAGGCGGGCGCCCGTCGCGCTGTCGGAGAAGCGGCTCTCGCAGCTCAGCAGGCCGGGGTCGATGCGGGGCAGCCGGGTGGCAAACAGGTGCAGGTCCTTGCGCGTCCGGTAGGGCATGCGGCCGAGGTCCAGCAGACCCGCGGCGTCCAGGGTCAGACCGGTTTCTTCGCGCGTTTCTCGCAACGCTGCCTGCAGCGGGGTCTCGCCTTCATTCAGGCCGCCCTTGGGCAGGTCCCAGTGGTCTTGGCCGGTGACGTGGCACAGCAGCAGCTCGGCGTCGTCGTTGACCACGACCACGCCACAACTGGTGCGTTTGCCCCACCGACCCAACTCACCGAAGTCCACTCGATCCCCCTGGGCGGGAACGCCCCACTCCCCAACGCACAGAGTGCCATTGACGACCGACCGGGTAAAGAAAAAAAGCGCGCCGAAAGGCACGCTTCTTGAATCTTGCGGGGGCGGACCCGCCGCCCGCAAGGTGTCGATGTCGATCAGAACGGAATGTCGTCGTCCATGTCGTCGAACCCGGTG
>JANNWL010000515.1:0-8053 GCA_031414735.1 Burkholderiales bacterium
GCTCTGCTCCGAGCCGAAGATGCTCGAACCCGGCAGCGTGGTCACGGTCTGCTTGCCGGCATTGATGAGGTCGGCGTCGACTTCGTCTTCGGTCGGGAACGGGCCGATGCCAAGCATGCCGTTCTCGCTTTGCAGCCAGACTTCGATCTCGGGGCTGACGAAGTTGGCCACCAGCGTGGGCAGGCCGATGCCGAGGTTGACGTAGAAGCCGTCCTGCAGCTCCTGCGCGGCGCGCGCCGCCATCTGGTCGTGGGTCCAGGCCATGTCAGGCTCCCGCTTTCTCAGTGATCGTGCGCTTCTCGATGCGCTTCTCGGGGTGCGCGTTCAGCACCAGGCGGTGCACGTAGATGCCGGGCAGGTGCACGGCGTCGGGGTCGAAGCTGCCGGTGGGCACGATCTCCTCGACCTCCACCACGCTGACCTTGCCGGCCATGATGGCGGCCGGGTTGAAGTTGCGCGCCGTGCGTCTGAAGATCAGGTTGCCCGACTCGTCGGCCTTCCATGCCTTGGCCAGCGACACATCGGGCACCAGCGCGCGCTCCATGAGGTAGGTGCGGCCGTCGAATTCGCGCGTCTCCTTGCCCTCGGCCACCAGCGTGCCCACACCGGTGCGCGTGAAGAAGGCGGGGATGCCGGCACCGCCGGCGCGCAGCCGCTCGGCCAGCGTGCCCTGGGGTGTGAACTCCAGCTCCAGCTCGCCGGCCAGGTACTGGCGCTCGAACTCCTTGTTCTCACCGACGTAGCTGCTGATCATCTTCTTGATCTGCCGTGTCAGCAGCAACTGGCCCAGGCCAAAGCCATCGACGCCCGCGTTGTTCGACACCACGGTGAGGTCCGTGGCGCCGCTGTCGCGCAACGCAGCGATCAGCGCCTCGGGGATGCCACACAGGCCGAAGCCGCCGACGGCCAACAACTGGCCGTCGTGCACGATCCCGGCAAGAGCGGCTGCGGCGCTGGGGAAGATCTTCTTCATGCTGCAGACCCGGCGCGCGCCGGGTAGGGTTGACCAGACGTCAAGCGTACTACGGCCGCCCGCGCCGCAGGCTGACACGCTGCCCATCGCCGGCCGCACAATTGCCGGATGATCACCTTGCACCACCTTGAAAACTCCCGCTCGCAGCGCGTGCTGTGGCTGCTCGAGGAGCTCGCCCTGCCCTACGAGGTGCGCCGCTATGCGCGCGACCGCAAGACCATGCTCGCGCCGCCCGAACTGGCCCAGGTGCACCCGCTTGGCAAGTCGCCCGTCATCACCGACGGCGACATCACCGTGGCCGAATCCGGCGCCATCGTCGAGTACCTGCTCGACACCTTCGGCAACGGCAGCCTGCGCCCGGCCGCCGGCACGCCCGAGCGGCGGCAGTTCACCTACTGGCTGCACTTTGCCGAGGGCAGCGCCATGCCGCCGCTGCTGATGAAGCTGGTGTTCGACAAGGTGCGCAGCGCCCCGGTGCCGTTTTTCATCAAGCCCATCGTCAAGGGCATTGCCGACAAGGTGACGAGCAGCTTCATCGCGCCCAACATCAAGAGCCAGCTCGACTTCATGGAAGCCGAGCTGTCCAAGCGGCCCTGGTTCGCGGGCAAGGAATTCAGCGCCGCCGACATCCAGATGAGCTTCCCGCTGGAAGCCGCGGCCGGGCGCGCCGGACTTGGCAACTCTCGGCCCAAACTGATGGACTGGTTGCAACGCATCCATGCCCGCCCTGCCTACCGGCGGGCGCTGGAGGCGGGCGGGCCTTACAGCATGGGGTGATGTCGCGCCGGAAGCACCCTTCCACGCGGGTGTTCGGGGGGGTCGATCTACCCGTACACCACCGCCGCCTCGCCCCCCTGCGCAATGCCGCGCCAGCGGCCCAGGGCTTCATCGCTGGGCCAGAAGCGGGCATCGTCGCCCAGGTCCAACTCGGCTGTCGCCGTGCTGCGGTGCAACCGCAGCCGCACCGCCAAGCCCTGCGTCAGCGGCCCGTGCTCGCCTTCCACCTTGCGCGCCGGCCACAACCGCAGCACGTCGGCCACAGGGGGCAAACCGCCGTTGATGTTCACCGCCAGGTAACGGCCGAAGCGCGCACGGGCGCCGGCCAGGTCCCACACGGCGTTGACGTTCAATCGCAAACCACCGCTGAAGCGGTCAGGTTGCAGCTTGCCTTGCACGACGATCAACTGGTCTTCGACGAAGAGTTCGCGGTTGGATTCGATCAGCTCTTCATTCACCACCGACTCCACCGCCTCGCTGCCGTCGTCGAGCTTGAAGATCACCACCCGCCCGCGCTGACCGTTGACGGTGCGCGGGTCGGTGACGATGCCGGCCAGCAATTGCGGTTCGCGGCTGTCGACCAGGTCGGCAATGGCGCGGCGCGCGAAGCGGCGCACCTCGGGCGCCCAGGCGTCGAAAAGGTGGCCTGACAGGCAGTAGCCGATGGCCGACTTCTCCTGCATCAGCTTTTCGCGCAGGTCCCAGGCGGGCACGTGCACCAGCGCCGGTTCCTGCGTGCTGCTGCCGTGGTTGTCGCTGGCATCGCCAAAGTCGAACAGGCCGGCCTGTTGTTCGTGCGCGGCCTGGGTGTCGGCCCAGTCGAAGGCCAGGCTGACGCTGGCCAGCGTGGCGGCGCGGTCGGCATGCAGCGCGTCGAAGGCGCCGGCCTTGATGAGTGCCTCGACCGCGCGTTTGTTGACGCGCTGGCGGTCGACACGCGCGCAGAAGTCGAACAGGCTGCGGAACGGTCCACCACCCTGCCCTTCATGGCCGGCCGTGCCGTCGCGCGCGGCGCAGATGGCCTCCACGGCGCTGGCCCCGGTGCCCTTGACGGCGCCCAGCCCGTAGCGCACGCGCTTGTCGTCGACGGGTTCGAAGCGCACCGTGCCGCGGTTGATGTCCGGCGCGTCGAACGCGATGCCGAAGAGTTTGGCGTCAGCCAGCAGCACACCCAGCTTGTCGGTGTTGTCGGCTTCCACCGTCATGTTGGCGGCGAAGAACTCGGCCGTGCAGTGCACCTTGATCCAGGCCGTGTGGTACGCCAGCAGTGAATACGCGGCGGCGTGGCTCTTGTTGAAGCCGTAGCCGGCGAACTTCTCCATCAGGTCGAAGACGTCGTCGGCCTGCGCCTGGTGGATGTCTTGTTTCAATGCGCCGTCGCGGAAGATCTGCCGCTGCTGCGCCATCTCGTCAGCCTTCTTCTTGCCCATGGCGCGGCGCAGCAGGTCGGCGCCCCCCAGGCTGTAGCCGCCCAGCACCTGCGCGGCCTGCATCACCTGCTCCTGGTACACGAAGATGCCGTAGGTTTCTTCCAGCACCGGGGCCAGCAGCGGGTGCGGGTAGGTGATCGGTTCCTTGCCGTGCTTGCGCGCGCAGAAGCTGGGGATGTTCTCCATGGGGCCGGGGCGGTACATGGCGTTCAGGGCGATCAGGTCTTCCAGCCGGCTGGGCTTGGCATCGCGCAACATGCCCTGCATGCCGCGGCTTTCGAACTGGAACACGGCCTCGGTGCGGCCTTCGGAGAACAGCTTGTAGACGCGCGCGTCGTCCAGCGGCAGGGCTTCGTAGTTGAAGTCGGCACGGCCGGGGCGGCGGGCGCGGATGGTGTCCTTGGCGAGTTCAAGAATGGTCAGCGTGGCCAGGCCCAGGAAGTCGAACTTCACCAGGCCGATGGCTTCGACATCGTCCTTGTCGAACTGGCTCACCGCGCTGTCGCTGCCGGGCTGCTGGTACAGCGGGCAGAAGTCGGTGATCTTGCCCGGTGCGATCAACACCCCGCCCGCGTGCATGCCGACGTTGCGCACCACGCCCTCCAGCCGCATGGCCAGGGTCAGCAGTTCGGCGACTTCTTCTTCGGCGGCTTCGCGCTGGTTGATCTCGGGCGCTTCCTTGCGGGCGTAGATGAGTCCGGGCTCGGGCGTGTCCGGCGCCACGGGCACGCGCGCCAGCGTCACCGACTTGCCGGGCGGCGCGGGCACCAGCTTGGCAATGGAGTCGACATGGCCGTAGCCCATGCCCAGCACGCGGCCCACGTCACGCAATGCGGCCTTGCTGGCCATGGTGCCGAAGGTGACGATCTGGCTCACGGCGTCGCGGCCGTACTTGTCCTTGACGTAGTCGATGACGCGGTCGCGGTTGGCCTGGCAGAAATCGATGTCGAAGTCCGGCATCGACACGCGTTCAGGGTTCAGGAAACGCTCGAACAGCAGCCGGTACTGCAGCGGGTCGAGGTCGGTGACGAACAGGGCGTAGGCCACCAGTGACCCCGCGCCCGAACCGCGTCCGGGGCCCACCGGGCAGCCGTGGCTCTTGGCCCAGACGATGAAGTCCGACACGATAAGGAAGTAGCCCGGGAAGCCCATACCCACGATGGTGTCGATCTCGAATTCCAGCCGTTCGACATAGCGCGGGCGCTCGGCGTCGCGGCGGCCCACGTCGGGGTAGAGCGCGGCGAGTCGGCGCTCCAGCCCGGTCACCGATTCCTGGCGGAAGTAGTCGTCGATGGGGACGCGCACGCCGTCGACGACCGGCGTGGGGAAGTCGGGCAACTGCGGCTTGCCCAGCACCAGGCTCAGGTTGCAGCGCCGGGCGATCTGCACCGTGTTGGCGATGGCGCTGGGCACATCGGCCCACAGCGCCAGCATCTGTTGCTGGGTCTTGAAGTACTGCTCGCGGCTGAATCGCTTGACGCGCTTGTTGTTGGCCAGCAGTTCGCCGTCGGCCACGCAGACGCGGGCCTCGTGGGCGTCGAAGTCCTCAGGCTCCAGGAACTGCACCGGGTGCGTGGCCGCGACCGGCAGGCCCAGGCTGGCTGCCAAGGGCACGGCAGCGCGGACATGGGCTTCGTTGCTGGACAGGCCGGCGCGCTGCAGTTCGATGTAGAAGCGGCTCGGGAAGAGTGCGGACAGCCGCTGGGCGACGGCCGCAGCGCGTGCGCTGTCACCCGCCAGCAGCGCCATGCCCACGGCACCGCCGTCGGCACCCGACAGGGCGATCAGCCCACCACCCAGTTCCTGCAACCAGTCCCACTTGATGCAGGCCTGCGCGCGCTGTGCGTTGTCGACCCAACCGCGCGCCAGCAGAGCGCACAGATGCAGATAGCCGGCAGTGTCCTGGGCCAGCAGCAGCAGCCGGCTGGGGTTCTTGTCGCCCCCGCCGGCCCCGGCCAGGGGCTCCATCCAGACGTCCACGCCGATCAGTGGCTTGACGCCTGCGCCGCGGCAGGCCTGGTAGAACTTGACGGCGCCGAAGAGATTGCTCAGGTCGGTGATGGCCAACGCGGGCTGGGCGTCGGCGCGGGCCGCAACCGCCGCGGCATCGATGCGCAGGATGCCGTCGACGACGGAGAACTCGGTGTGGGTGCGCAGGTGTACGAATGTCATTCGGCTCATTCTAGGCAGCCCACCCGCTGGGTCGCGGCCACCACGACGCTCCTAGAATGCGCCCGGTGTCAGCCTCTCCGCGCCGCGTTCCTGCCCCTGCCGGCAACCCCTTGACCGGCCGCCTGTTGCGGCTGTTCGGCATCCTGCTGATGCTGACGGCCGTGGCCCTGGCGCTGTCGCGCGCGCCAGACCGCAACGTGCAGTCGCTGGTGGCGCGCTGGGCGCCGGCGCCGTCGGACTTTGTCGACATCAAGGGCATGGTCGTGCATCTGCGCGACGAGGGCCCGCGCGACGACCCGCTGCCGCTGGTGCTTCTGCACGGCACCGGCGCCAGCCTGCACACCTGGGAAGGCTGGGTCGGCGCGCTGAAGGGCCAGCGTCGCGTCATCACACTGGACCTGCCGGGCTTTGGCCTCACCGGCCCCTTCACCGGCGCCTACGACGAACGGGATTACAGCGGCGACGCCTATGCCCGCTTCGTCATCGACCTGCTCGACGCGCTGAAGCTGCAGCGCGTGGTGCTGGGCGGCAATTCATTGGGCGGCGAGATCGCCTGGCGCACGGCCTGGCTCCAGCCGGCGCGCGTGCAATCGCTGGTGCTGGTCGACGCGCTGGGCCCGGCCTTCACGCCCGAATCCATACCGCTGGGCTTCATGGTGGCGCGCGTGCCGGCCTTGAGCTGGCTGGTGGAAGAAGTGCTGCCGCGCGCCTTGGTGACGCAAAGTCTCGTCAGCGTCTATGGCGACCCCACCCGCGTCAACGCCGAGCTGGTCGACCGCTACTTCGAGCTGGCGCTGCGCGACGGCAACCGCCGCGCGCTGGGGCGTCTGATGAGCCGGCTGCAACCCGGTCAGGACGCCGAACGCATCGCCACACTGAAGCTGCCCACGCTGATCTTGTGGGGCGGGCGTGACAGGCTGATTCCGCCGGCCGTGGGCGTGGAGTTCGAGCGCCTGATCAGCGGCAGCCGGCGCGTCGTGTTCCCCGAACTCGGCCATGTGCCGCAGGAAGAGGACCCGGCCCGCAGCGTCGCGCCGGTCAAGGCGTTCCTGGGCTTGCCGTAGCGGCGCAGGGCGGCTGCGGGGGCGGCTGCAGAGGCGGCTGCGGAGACGGCTGCGGAGACGGCTGCCAGGCGGCGGCGGCCGGGTCGCTGAGCGTTTCCAGGAAGGCCACTAGGTCGGCGCGCTGGCCCGCGCTCAACCGCAGCGGCCGCAGGATCTGTTCACCGTCGGCATGCACACGGTCGGGGTTCATCTGGTCGTAGTGGCGCACCACGGCGTCCAGCGTGGGCAGCGAGCCGTTGTGCATGTAGGGCGCGGTCAGCGCCACGTTGCGCAGGCCGGGCACCTTGAATTCGCCGAAGTTGCGCTGCTCGGCCTGCACGTGGCGGGTCTTCAGCGCGGCTTCGCCGGCGGGATCGTCGCTCCAGCGCGAGAGCAGGTTGTAGGCGCTGGCACGCAGCGCGGCGATGCCGCCGTGGCGGCCGGGGTCGACCACCCCCGGCCGCACGAAGAAGGGCACGCCGATGTCACCGAACTCGCCGTGGCTGAAGCGCGGGCCGACATGGCAGGTGCTGCACTGGCCCGCGCCGACAAACAGGCGCAGGCCGCGCTGGGCGGACAGCGGGTAACGCGCCGCATTCGCGGTGTCGCCGAGGGCCAGGGCGTCGCGGAAGCTGTCGAAGGGCGTGGGCGCCGACACCAGCGTACCGACGAACGCGGCGATGGCCTTGGCCGTGCCGACCAGCGCACGTTCGGCGTCGCCCGGCACCGGGGCACCGAACACCTGCTGCCAGCGGCAGCTCAAGTCGACGTCAGCCGCCAGCGTGGCCCGCACCTGCGCGGCGCTGGCGGCCATCTCGCTGGCGGCGCCCAGGGGCTGCAGATGCTGCGACCACAGGCTGTCGGCCGCGCCGTCCCAGCCCAGCCAGCGTTCGTGCACGGCGTTCCAGAGCGTGGGCGTGTTGCGCGCCAGTTCGCTGCGGCCCCGGCCACGCGGCAGGCCGTCGGCAAAGGCCATGGCGGGCTGATGGCAACTGGCACAGGCCAGCCGGCCGTGGCTGGACAGGCGGGTGTCGAAAAACAGCCACTGGCCCAGGGCGATGGCCTCGGGCCGGCCAGCCAGCGCGTTGCCAACGTCACGCGCCGGTGGCGGCGGCCAGGGGCCGTGGCGCTGGATGCGGACCCGCTCGTCGGGTGTGAAATCCAGCACCGCCGGCGGCTCGGCGGCCGTGGCGCCCACCAGCGTCAGCACCGTCCACAGCGCGCCACCGCGGGCGATCCAGCGGCCCGGGCAGGTCATTCCACGACCCGCTCGTGCGTGATCCGCTGCACCGGTTGACCGGGCGGCGCGGCCAGCTCGAAGACCAGCCGCCAGCGGCCCGGCATGTGCCACATCAACCCCTCGGCCACATAGCGGCCAGGCGCCAGCGTGCGCAGGGTGCTGCGGTAGTTCATGCCGTGGCGGTGCGCGGGCATGTCGGCGTCCACCCGCAGCAGAGCGGGCGCCGCTGCACGGGCTGCGGCGCAGACCTCGATGTCCAGCGCAAAGTGCCGGCCCAGCGGCAGGCTGCCGCCTTGCGGCGCATAGACCAATTGCACGCCGCCGCGCTCCAGCCGTTGGCGCCCGTCGCTGGGCAGGCTGTCACCGCATCCCGCGTTCGCAGCGCCCAGCACCGCCGCATTCAGCAGCAGCGCCCAGC
>JANNWL010000516.1:0-15585 GCA_031414735.1 Burkholderiales bacterium
GGCGGCTGCACCTTCTGCAGCATCACCGAGCACGAAGGCCGCATCATCCAGAGCCGCAGCGAAGACTCGGTGATCCGCGAGATCGAGGACATCCGCGACAAGGTGAAGGGCTTCACCGGCGTCATCAGCGACCTGGGCGGCCCCACCGCCAACATGTGGCGCATCGGCTGCAAGAGCCCGGCCATCGAAGCCGCCTGCCGCAAGCCGAGTTGCGTCTATCCCGGTATCTGTCCCAACCTGAACACCGACCACGCGCCGCTGATCAAGATGTACCGCCGTGCGCGCAGCCTGCGCGGGGTGAAGAAGATCCTCATCAGCTCGGGCCTGCGTTACGACCTGGCGGTGAAGAGCCCGGAGTACGTGAAGGAACTGGTGACGCACCACGTCGGCGGCTACCTGAAGATCGCGCCCGAGCACACCGAGGGCGGGCCGTTGTCGAAGATGATGAAGCCCGGCATCGGCAGCTACGACCGCTTCAAGCAGATGTTCGAGAAGTACAGCGCCGAGGCCGGCAAGAAGCAGTACCTCATCCCCTACTTCATCGCCGCCCACCCGGGCACCAGCGACGAGGACATGATGAACCTGGCGCTGTGGTTGAAGAAGAACGGCTTCAAGGCCGACCAGGTGCAGACCTTCTACCCCAGCCCCATGGCCACGGCCACGGCGATGTACCACACCAACTTGAACCCGCTGAAGGGCATCAGCCGCCAGACCGAAGGCCCCACGGCGCGCGCCGAAAAGGTCGACATCGTGCGCGGCGAAAAACGCCGCCGCCTGCACAAGGCCTTCCTGCGCTGGCACGACCCCAACAACTGGCCGCTGCTGCGCGACGCGCTGAAGGACCTGGGCCGCGCCGACCTCATCGGCAACGGCAAGCACCACCTCATCCCGACCTTCCAGCCGGCAGTGGACGGCAGCTACACCAGCACGCGGCGCAAGAACTCCACGGCCACGGGGCTGCGCACGTCCACCGTCACCAAGGGCCGGCTGTTGACGCAGCACACGGGCCTGCCGCCGCGCGAGGCGGGCGCGGCGCCCGGCCGCCCTGCGCCGGCACGCAAGCGCCGGGCCTGAGGCAAATTGCAGCCGGTGCCCCCCCTGTTCAAGGGGGTTTGAGCGCCTTGGCGCCGACTCCCCAATAGCTTGGCGTCTGTCTGCGTGATACCTTGCCGGCCTTCAACGAAATCACTTGGCAGGAAACACCCATGACCTCGATCCGCTTCCACAACGCCCTGTTCGGCGCCGCGCTGGCTGCTGCCAGCCTGTGCGCACAGGCCCAGCCGTTCACGGGGCTGTTCGTGTTTGGCGACAGCTTGTCCGACAGCGGGAACAATGCTTTAGTCATTGGACAGGCACCCGGGCAGATCATCACCGGCAACACCTATGTGCCTTCGCAGCCTTACGGCTGGGCCTATACGAACGGTGCGACATGGGTCAGCAGCTTTGCCGCCGGGGTGGGGGTTGGAGGCGCTGCCGCGCCTTCACTGTCCGGTTTGCCTGGGCGCGGCAACTACGCCTACGGTGGCGCGAAGACGGTGGTCGACGGCACACCGGGCAACTTCCCGCCCAGCGCCACTACTCAGTTGACCGGCACAGGCAATGCCGCGCAGCCGTATCTTCAGGGCTACCTGACGGGCCTGGCCTCGGTGCCGGCCACGGCGCTTTACGTCATCGCAATCGGCGGCAACGACGTGCGCGACCTGAGTGTGGCCGTGGCCACGGGCGCCCAGCCGCCGACCGCGATCGCCGGGGCCGCCGCCGCCTACGCGGCAGCTGTGGGCAGCATGGTGGATGCCCTGCAGGCCAAGGGGGCGCAGCGCATCGTTGTTTGGGATGCACCCAACGTGGGCAAGACGCCGGCAGCACTGGCTGGGGGCGCAGCGTTTTCGGGCCTCGCCACCAACATTGCCAGCGCCTTCAACTCGGCCCTGTTCGCGCGCATGGCTATCGAACCGTCCAGCGTGTCGGTGTTCGATGTCTTCGGCATCACCAACACCATCATCGCCAACCCGGGTGCTTACGGCCTGACCAACGTCACCGATGCCTGCGGTGCCGTCCTGGGCTGCAACCCGTCGCAGTACCTGTTCTGGGACGGCATCCACCCCACGTCGGCAGGCCACGCGCTCATCGCGGCCAGCATGCTCGCCGCTGTGCCCGAGCCTTCCAGCATGTTGATGTTGGCCGTGGGCATCTGCGGCTTGCTGGCTTGGCGCCGCCGCGCCTGAGTTCGGCGCCGTAACTCGGCATCGGCCTGGGCCGCGCAAGCTGCGCGCCCAGGCCGCTTTCATTTCTGCCTGACACTTCGAGCATGGCCGCCAGCAGCTTCTTCGCCCTTCTCGACGACATCGCCACCCTCCTCGACGACGTGGCGGTGCTGAGCAAGGTCGCTGCCAAGAAGACCGCTGGTGTGCTGGGCGACGACCTCGCGCTCAATGCGCAGCAAGTGGCAGGCGTGTCGGCCGACCGCGAACTGCCCGTGGTGTGGGCCGTGGCGAAGGGTTCGCTGCTCAACAAGCTGATCCTGGTGCCCACGGCTCTGGCCATCAGCGCGTTCGCGCCCTGGCTGGTGACGCCGCTGCTGATGCTGGGCGGCGCCTTCCTCTGCTATGAAGGCTTCGAGAAGCTCGCCCACCGCTGGATGCACCCGCCCGAAGCAGAGGCCGCCCGGTTGAAGGAACTCGGCCGCGCGCTGGCCGACCCGACTGTGGACCTGGTCGCCTTCGAGCGCGACAAGATCCGCGGTGCGGTGCGCACCGATTTCATCCTGTCGGCCGAGATCGTGGCCATCACGCTGGGCATCGTCGCCGCCTCACCCCTCCCCACGCAGGTGGCCGTGCTGTCGGGCGTGGCGCTGGCGATGACGGTGGGCGTCTATGGCCTGGTGGCAGGCATCGTCAAGCTCGACGACCTGGGGCTGTGGCTCAGCCGTCGCGCGTCTGCCGTCGCGCAAGCCGCAGGCCGGGGCCTCCTGCGCGCCGCGCCCTGGCTGATGAAGTCACTGTCGGTGGCCGGCACGGCGGCGATGTTCCTGGTGGGCGGCGGCATCCTGGTGCACGGCGTGCCAGCGCTGTCGCACGCCATCGACAGCGCCGTGGCGGGCTGGGGCGCATTGGCGCAGGCCGTGCTGCCAACGCTCGCGCACGCCATGCTGGGCGTGGTGGCCGGTGCCCTGGTGCTGGCTGGCGTGACGCTGGTGCGTCGCCTGGTACCGGCCAAGGCGGCCTGATCAGGGCTTCGTGATCCCCAGCAATTCCACCTCGAACTGAAGCACCGCGTTGGGCGGGATCGGCCCGCCCGGGGTGCCGCGCTCGCCGTAGGCAATCGACGCCGGGCAGGTCAGCCGCGCCTTGCCGCCGACCTTCATCTTCCCCACGCCTTCGGTCCAGCATTTGATGACCCGGTTCAGCGGAAACGTCAACGGCTGGCCGCGCGAGTAGGAACTGTCGAACTCCTTGCCGTCGGTGAGCGTGCCGCGGTAGTGCACGCGCACCGAGTCGATGGTCGCAGGCGATTCGCCCCCGCCTTCCTTCAGAGACAGGTACACGAGCCCGGACTCGCTGAGCACGGCGCCTTTGGCGGCGGCGGCGGCGGTCAGGAAGTCGGCGGCGGGTTTCGGCGCCGGTGCCTGGGCCCGGCTGGCGCTGGCGGCCAGCAGGACGGCGGCGGCAATCGACAGGGCGGTGGCGTGTTGGGTCAGGGTCAGCGACATGGACGGCAGATTCAGGGTTGCGGAGCCTGAATCATCGCAGCACCCGCCACGGCACGCGTCAAGGTGTCGTCGGCGCAATCTCTTCCTTGAACCAGCTGTCCAGCATGCGCTTCTCGTAGGGCAGGTCGCCGTACTGCTGGGTGCGCTGCGGGCTGAACAGGTAGCTCATGTCGGCCAGCCGGGCCTCGCCGGCTTTCACGGTGCGGGTGCCGTCCAGCACGGTGTAGCGCAGGGTCATGTGCGGCCAGTCGGCGCCGCCGCGCAACACGCGCACGTCGCGCGCACCGCGCGGCCAGACCTCGCCGGCCAGGTCGACGTCGAGCACCTCGACGCGCAAGGTCTGGCCGTCGGGCAGGCGCCTGCCCAGGGCTTCGAAGTGCTGGGTCAGCGCCTGCAGTGTGCGTTCGCGTTCGATGCTGCCGAAGCCGGCGTCGGTGAACTTCTCGGGCTGCACGTAAGTGACTTGCGCGCTGCCGGCTGCCAGCACAGACGATGACACCGCGGCCAGCGCGACGGACAGCAGCCCCAATCTGAAAGCGTTGTTCATGGCGATCTCCATGGTCGAGGTCTCACATCCTAGACCTGTGCGGGCGTGTCTGCAGGTCCTTTACAGGGTGACGCCATGGCCTACGCAGCGGCGGCTTGGTCGCGCAGCGCGGTGATGCGGTTGAAGACCGGCCTGCCGGGTTGGTGGTCGACGCGGTCGCTGACGAAGTAACCGTGGCGTTCGAACTGCCAGCGCTGGTCGGCCGCGGCGGTGGCCAAGCCGGGTTCCAGCCAGCCCTGCGCCACGACCACGCTGCGCGGGTTCAGCGCCAGGCGAAAGTCGCGGCCGCCGGCGTCAGGCTGGGCTTGCGTGAAGAGGCGGTCGTACAGATTCAGCGTGGCGGCGACAGCGTCGTGCACGCCGACCCAGGTGATGGTGCCTTTGACCTTGACAACGTCCGCCCCCGGCGTGCCGCTGCGGGTGTCGGGAAGAACGCGGGCGCGCACGCGGGTGACGGTGCCGGTGGCGTCCTTATCGCAGCCCGTGCACTCCACCACCAGGCCGTACTTCAAGCGCACCTTGTTGCCGGGCAGCAGGCTGCCATCGGGTTGCGGGCGGGGCGGGAACAGCCTGAAGAATCCCTTGGGTGGCGCCTCAGTGAAGTCGTCACGCTCGATCCACACGCGGGGGCCGAGCCCGAACTGGCGCTGACCCAGATCGGGCCGCTGCGGGTGGGCGGGCGCGGTGCAGGGCTCGATATGCTCGGCGCTGGCAAACACCTCGGCCCAGTTGTCCAGCACCAGCTCCAGCGGGTCCAGCACGGCCATGGCGCGCGGCGCCTGGCCTTCCAGGTCGGTGCGCAGGCAGCCGTCGAGCACGGCGCTGTCGAGCCAGATGTTTGTTTTGCTCACGCCGCTGCCGTCGGCCAGGGCGCGGATGCTCGCCGGCGTGTAGCCGCGCCGGCGCATGCCGAACAGCGTGGGCATGCGCGGGTCGTCCCAGCCTGTGACGATGCCTTCGTCGACCAGGTCGCGCAAGCGGCGCTTGCTCGTCATCACGTAGTTCAGGTTCAGGCGGCCGAACTCGTACTGCTTGGGCAGGGGCCGTGCCAACAGGCCCAGCGTGGCCAGGTTTTCCAGCAGCCAGTCGTAGAAGGGGCGCTGGTCCTCGAATTCCAGTGTGCACACGCTGTGGGTGATGCATTCCAGCGCGTCCTCGATGGGGTGGGCGTAGGTGTACATCGGGTAGATGCACCAGGCGTCGCCGGCGCGGTGGTGGTGGGCGTGCTTGATGCGGTACAGCGTCGGGTCGCGCAGGTTGATGTTCGGCGCGGCCATGTCGATGCGCGCGCGCAGCACCATCGCGCCGTCGCCGTGCAGGCCGGCTTTCATCTCGCGCAGGCGGGCCAAGTTGGCCGCCGCGCCGCGGTGGCGGTAGTGGCTTTCTTCGCCGGGCGTGTTGAAGTCGCCGCGCATTCGGCGCATCTCGTCGGCGCTGTGCTCGTCGACATAGGCCAGATTGGCCTCGACCAGCGCCTCGGCGGCGCGGTACATGAAGTCGAAGTAGTCGCTGGCGTAGTACAGGTGGCTGACCGTCTGCCCGCCGACCTGTGCATTCCAGTCGAAACCCAGCCACTGCACGGCCTCGAGGATGGCGTCCACATAGGCCTGCTCTTCCTTCTCGGGGTTGGTGTCGTCGAAGCGCAGGTGGCACACGCCGCCGTAGTCGCGCGCCAGCCCGAAGTTCAGGCAGATGCTCTTGGCGTGGCCCACGTGCAGGTAGCCGTTGGGTTCGGGCGGGAAGCGGGTGCGAATGCGCGCCGCGTCCAGCGGACCGGCGGCATGGTGGGCCGCGTCGCCCGGGCTGCCGCCAAAGTGGCGCTGTGCCAACGCGCCGGACTCCAGGTCGCGCTCGATCTGCGCGCGCAGGAAGTTGCTGGGTCTGGGGGTGTTCGGAGCGGGGTTGTCGTGGGCCATGCGGGCGTCAGCGCGAGAGGGACTTCATTCTATCGAGCGCACCCCCCGTCACCCCGTGAATGCGGGGTGTGGCGCCTACGTATGGTTTGGCTGGGGCGGCCGCCCTAGCATCAGCCTACTTCGCCATCAACCGGTGTTCGCCATGTCCCGTTTTGTCAAAACTGTCGCCGCTGTTGCCCTGGCCTCACTGCTTCCTTCGCTGGTCAACGCAGCTGCGCTGACCGCAGGCAACCTGTTTGTCTACCGCGTCGGTGCGACGGGGGGTGGCGTGCTCGCTGGCACGGCGACACCGGTCTTCATCGATGAGTTCACGGCCACCGGGACCTTGGTTCAGTCACTGGCGATGCCCACCACCGCCAGCGGGCCGAACGGCATCCTGACGGGCAGTGGCACGGCGACTTCCGACGGTTACCTTTCAGTGGCAGGCAATGGCCAGTTCCTGATGCTCACTGGCTATGACACCGCCATCGGTACGGCGGGCAACGTGGTGTCGAACGCGCTGCCGCGCACGGTCGGCCGGCTCGCACTGGACGGCACGCTGGACACCACGACCCGGCTCACCGACACAGGCACGGGCACCAACAATTTCCGCAGCGTGGCCAGCACCAACGGCTCCGACCTGTGGGTCACGACCGCCACCGGCAGCGTTCGT
Organism: Burkholderiales bacterium; assembly: GCA_031414735.1. GTDB lineage: Bacteria > Pseudomonadota > Gammaproteobacteria > Burkholderiales > Burkholderiaceae_C > Rubrivivax. The sequence continues at coordinate 6,825 of JANNWL010000516.1, forward strand.
TACACCACGCTGGGGTCGACCACATCGACGCAACTTTCGACCAGCCCGACGAACACGCGGGTGGCCGGCATTGCTGACAACCAGCTGTACATCAGCTCCGGCTCGGGAACGACCCGGCTGGCCACCGTCGGTACAGGGCTGCCGACGACCTCCGGCAACACCATCACGAACCTGGTCGGCTTCCCGACGGGGACACCGACCGCGAGCAGCCCATACGCCTTTTTCTTCGCCGACCTGTCGGTGGGTGTTCCGGGCCTGGACACGTTGTATGTGGCCGACGATGGTGTCGGCGGCGGGCTGCAGAAGTACAGCCTCAACGGCGGCAGTTGGGTGCTCAAGGGTGTGGTCGGCACCGACGCCGACGATTACCGCGGCCTGACTGGCGTGGTGAATGGCGGCGCGGTCTCGTTGTACGCCGTGGGCGCAGGTTCCAAGCTGGTGTCGCTGACCGACACGTCGGGCTACGACGCCACGTTCTCCAGTTCGGTCATCACCAACCTGGCCAGCGCCGGCGCCAACACCGCCTTCCGCGGCGTGGCGCTGCTGACTGCACCAATCCCCGAGCCGGGCAGCTGGGCCTTGATGCTCGCCGGTCTGGGCCTGGTCGCCGGCCTGGCGCGCCGCGCTCGCGGCTAAAGTCGTTGGCTCGTGGGCGCGCCGCGCCCCACAGGAGCCTTCTTCATGCATGAAATCGTCCGCCGGCTGGACGTGGACTTCATTGTCCGCAGCGGCACCGTCGACATCGACAACCTCAACTGGATGGGCGGGTCGATCTTCCTCAAGACGGCCTTTGCTTTCGGCCTGACGCCCGACGACGTGGCGTTCGACTTCGGCGCCCACATCGGCAGTTTTGCGCTGCCGCTGGCGCAACGCCACCGCTGCCGGGCTTACGGCTTCGAGCCCGATGCGGCAAGTCTGCGGCTGGCGCAGGCCTCGTCGCTGATCAACGGGCTTGATGGCCTGGCCATCTTCCTGCCCAGCGGCGTGGGCGGAAGCGACGGCACGGTGCAGCTGTACGAATCCGACGAGACCTGGGGCCACACCATCGTGGCCGGTGGCGGGCCGGCCAACCAGCTCACGGGGCGCAGCACGCAGATCACCGTGATGTCGCTGGCCAGCGCGCTGGATGTGGCCGGCGACGCCGCGCGCCGCTTCGTCAAGGTCAACACCGAAGGCGCGGAGTTCGACATGTTCGAGCAGGCCTCGTTGGAGACCTTGCGCCGGGTGGACTGCTTCGTCGGCGAGATCCACTTCGACCTCGGCCGCCCGGACTTCAGCCCCTGCCAGCGGCACCTGGAGGCCGCCGGCTTCGAGGTCGACATGCAGCCCGACGGTGGGTCGCGCGCGATGATGGTGGCGGTGCGGCGCTAGGCTGCCAACCCGGAAGTTTCACGACACCCGCGCCGAACGGCCTGCGGCAGGCTCGCACCGGCGCCGTTGCCGCAGCCGCACCGCCAGCAGCAAGCCGCCCAAGGCCATCAGCGCCCAGGTGCCGGGCTCGGGGACGGCGGAGGTGAACTTGTAGACGATGCCGCCGGTGCCGTTGGCCGGGGTGTTGGTGACCAGCGCGTAGATCTCGCCGAAGCCGTCCTCCCCGAAGCCGTGCACGGTCAGGCCGCCCGGCAGGATGCCGCCCGCGAACTGCGGCAACTGGAACTCCTTGATCTCGCCCGTCACCAGGTCGGCGTAGAAAAGCCGGCCGTCGACCCGCGGCGGTGCGTTGCGCAGGGCCAGGTCGCCGAAGATGTACTTGCCAAACAGCAGCGGCATCGCACTGCCCCGGTAGACGAAGCCGCCCGTGATCGAGATGCCGTCGCCGTGGTCGTACTCCAGCGTGCCCAGCGTGCCGGTGATAGGGTCGGTCAGGCCCGAGGGGTCACCGGGGCTGCGCACCGTGACCAGGCCGGTGGCGCGGTCGAACAGGAAGGTGCCTTCCTTCACCGCCCAGCCGTAGTTGCCGCCGATGGTGACGCGGTTGACCTCTTCGACCGTGCCCTGCCCGACGTCGGCCAGGATCAGGTCGCCACTGCCACCGAGCGCGACGTTGTCGAAGGCGAAGCGGTAGGGGTTGCGGAATCCGTAGGCAAAGGTCTCGGGCACCTGCCCCGGCGCGCGGAACGGGTTCGTCGCCGGGATGCGGTAGCGGCCGTTGCTGCTGACGGCGTCGGCGCTGCCGACGGTGAGCGCCGGGTTCAAGGGGTCCAAACGCAGCATCTTGCCCAGTGGCGTGCCCAGGTTCTGCGCGTTGCCGCCCGGCTCGATGTGGCTGGGGCCCACGTCGCGGGCGTTGCCGCCGTCGCCCAGCCCCAGGTAGAGGTAGTTGTCGGGGCCGAAAGCGATCGTGCCGCCGTTGTGGTTGTTGGCGTTCTTGCCGAAGGAGATGATCTCGCGGCGCGAGTTGGGGTCGACCACGCCACCGGTCATCTTCCATTCGTTGACGACGTTCATGAAACCCTGCGAGGCGTTGTTGGGCGCCGCGTAGGTGGGTGCACCACCGGTCGGGATGAGCTGGCTGCCGTAGGTGTACAGGGTGCCAAATCCGGCACTGGCCGGGTTGGCAAAACCGGGGTGGAAGGCCAGGCCGAGAAGTCCCCGCTCGTCGTTGGCGTTGGTCACCACCAGGGGCGGCGTCACCAGCGAGCGGATGTCCAGCGCCGAGCTTGGCAGCAGGTTGCCGTTCTCGATGACGCGCAGCAGGCCGCTTTGCTCGACCACGTACAGGCGGCTCGGGGCGCCCGGCGCGCTGATCGCGTAATTGGGTGCAGCCATGCCGGTGGCCACGGCTGTCAGCGTCACGGCAATGTCGCCGCGCGGAATGTCGGGCAGGACGTTCTGCGATTGCGCCTGGGCCGCCGTGGCGGCCAGTGCAAGCAGCGACAGGGTGAAGTAGGGGCGGTACGGGCGGTGCATGCGCATGTCAGGTGCTCCTTGAGGGTGTTGGCCCGGGCCGGGCCGCTGGTCTTGGGCGCAGGTCTGCGGCGCGAAGGCGATGGGTCTACTTTCGCGACAGGGCGATCGGCGTGTGGGCCAGGCCCCGCCGAGCGGCCAGCAACAGCAGGCCCAGGCCCATCGCGACGGCGGTGCCCGGCTCGGGCACGGCGGTGATGTTGTCCACGCCCAGCTGCGCCAGCACCGCGGGGCCGGGAAAGGCTGCGTTGTCAGTGAATCCGTGGAAGAGGCGCAGGTCTGAGAAGGCGCCGACGGTGTTCGGATCGAAGTCGAACTGCACCCGCCGCCAGCCGGCTCCGGCGGGCAGTGCCACGGCGTCGGTGACCCTGCCGCTGCCGAAGAAGCTCAAACGCAGTTGCAGCACGGTGCTGCCGAAGTTCGCCACGTCCATGCTGATGCCGGTGACGGCGGCGGCGGCGTAGTCGCCGGTCCACTGCGCAGCGTTGAGGCCCACCAGCCGGCTGCCGGCACCTGAGCCCCCCGTGGCGGTGATGAAGAGATAGGCGTCGCCCGAACCGGCCGGCCCGCCGCTGGCGACCACCGTGGGCTGCACCGGGTTGGCCGGGCCGCTGACCCAGCCCGAGGGGCTCAGATTCTGGAAGTCGTCGAGCTGCCCCAGTGCGACGGCCGACGATGGCGAGGCCGCCAGGCCAAGCAGGCTCAGGGTCAGTGCGGGAAGCAGACGGTTCGTCATCGTTGTCACCCTCGGGCGTTGCGGTGGTCAAGCCTCCCATGCCCGTGTAGCGGGGCAAGCGACCACACCTGCGTTGGTAACGCGATCCGGAGTGTGGGTTGCCCTGCGCGCGGCGTCCCCCCCTAGAACATTGGCCGCCGGGGAAGCCCGGGCAACGCCCTGGAAGCTGCCGAGCTGCTGTGGCTGAAGCCGCCAGGCTAAATCGACACGCGGTCGCGCACGCCTTGGGCCTGCATGTCGGCGCCGCGGCCGCGCATCACGACCTCGCCGCGCTCCATCACCAGGTACTGGTCGGCCAGTTCCTCGGCGAAGTCGTAGTACTGCTCGACCAGCACGATGGCCATGCGTTGGCCGTTCAGCCCTTCATCGGCCAGCATGCGCAGCACGCGGCCGATGTCCTTGATGATGCTGGGCTGGATGCCTTCGGTGGGTTCGTCCAGCATCAGCAGCTTCGGGCCTGCGGCCAGCGCGCGGGCGATGGCGAGTTGCTGTTGCTGGCCGCCTGACAAGTCGCCGCCACGGCGGTTGATCATTTGCTTCAGCACCGGGAACAGCTCGAACAATTGCGGCGGGATGGCGGTGCCGCCGGGCCGGGTGGCCAGGCCCATGGCCAGGTTTTCCTGCACCGTCAAGCGGCCGAAGATCTCGCGCCCTTGCGGCACGTAGCCCATGCCCAGCCGCACACGGTCGTAGCTCGTGGCGTGGGTGATGTCTTGCCCGCCGAGTGCCACCCGACCGGTCTTCACGGGCACCACGCCCATCAGGCTCTTCAGCAGCGTGGTCTTGCCCACGCCGTTGCGGCCCAGGATGACGGTGATCTCGCCCACCCGCGCTTGCAGCGACAGCTTGCGCAGGATGTGCGAGCCGCCGTAGTACTGGTTCAGGTGCTCGACGGCGAGCAGCGGTTCAGCGTCCAAGGTACACCTCGACGACTTTTTCGTTGGCCTGCACTTCGCTGAGTAAACCCTCCGCCAGCACGCTGCCTTCGTGCAGCACGGTCACCTTCTTGCGCCCTTGCGTGAGTGCATCGACGAACTTCATGTCGTGCTCAACGACCACCAGGCTGTGCTTGCCTTCGAGCGACAGGAACAGCTCTGCCGTGCGCTCGGTTTCCTCGTCGGTCATGCCGGCCACGGGTTCGTCCAGCAGCAGCACCTTGGGTTCCTGCATCAGCAGCATGCCGATCTCCAGCCACTGCTTCTGGCCGTGGCTGAGCAGCCCGGCCGTGCGCTGCGCATCAGCTTGCAGGTGGATGAGCTTGAGCATCTCTTCGATGCGGCCCAGTTGTTCGCTGCCCAGGCGCCAGAACAGCGCGGCCGTCGGCCGGCGGTCGGCCTTCAGCGCGAGTTCCAGGTTCTCGAACACGCTGAGCTGTTCGTAGACCGTGGGTTTCTGAAACTTGCGGCCCACGCCGGCCTGCGCGATCTGCGGCTCGCTCAAGCGAAGGAGGTCGATGTTGCTGCCGAAGAAGACCTTGCCCGCATCGGGACGGGTCTTGCCGGTGATGCAGTCCATCATCGTCGTCTTGCCGGCGCCGTTGGGGCCGATGATGCAGCGGAGTTCACCGACGTCGATGGTCAGGCTGAGCTTGTTCAGCGCCTTGAAGCCGTCGAAGCTGACGGTGATGTCGTCCACGTACAGCGCCACGCCCTGGCCGAAGTAGGCCTCGTCGCTCATGAAGGTCTGCTGGCGTGCCTGCGCCGCGGCCAGGGCCTTCGCGCCGGACTCCATCAGGTCCGGTGTCATTCGCGCCCCTTGCGCTTGAGCAGGCCGATCAAGCCATTCGGCAAGAACAAGGTCACGGCAATGAACAGCGCGCCCAGGAAGAACAGCCAGTACTCGGGGAAAGCGACGGTGAACCAGCTCTTCGCGCCGTTGACGAAGAAGGCGCCGACGATGGGCCCGATGAGCGTGGCGCGGCCGCCCACGGCGGCCCAGATGGCGATCTCGATGCTGGCCGCCGGGCTCATTTCGCCGGGGTTGATGATGCCCACCTGCGGCACGTACAGCGCGCCGGCCACGGCACACATCATGGCGCTGAGCGTCCAGATGCTGAGCTTGTAGGCGACCGGGTTGTAGCCGGTGAACATGACCCGCGTCTCGGCGTCGCGGATGGCCTGCAGCACGCGGCCGTACTTGCTGGTGACGATGGCGCGTGCCATCAGGTAGAAGGCGATCAGCACCACACCGCTCAGCGCACACAGGAACACCCGCATGCCCGGCGTGGTGACGCTGATGTCCAGGATTCGCTTGAAGTCGGTGAAGCCGTTGTTGCCGCCAAAGCCCGTCTCGTTGCGGAAGAACAGCAGCATGGCCGCGAAGGTGAGGGCCTGCGTGATGATGCTGAAGTACACGCCCTTGATGCGCGAGCGGAAGGCGAAGTACCCGAACACGAAGGCCAGAAGCCCCGGCACCGCCACCACCAGGAACATCTGCGCGATGAATGAATCGCTCAACGCCCAGTGCCAGGGGAATTCCTTCCAGTTCAGGAAGACCATGAAGTCGGGCATGTCCATCTGGTACTGCCCGTCGCGGCCGATCTGGCGCATCAGGTACATGCCCATGCCATAGCCGCCGAGCGCAAAGAACAGGCCGTGCCCGAGCGAGAGGATGCCGGTGTAGCCCCAGATCAGGTCCATCGCCAGCGCGGCGATGGCATAGCAGAGGATCTTTCCGAGCAGGCTGATGTAGAAGTCGCTCAGGTGCAGCGCGCTGCCCGCCGGCACGGCGAGGTTGAGCACGGGCACCAGAACGGCGATCACGCCCAACGCAATGCCCACGCCAGCCCAGCCTCGCGCGCCCAGCATCGTCGTCATGCCTCGGCGCTCCGACCTTTGAGGGCGAAGATGCCCTGCGGCCGCTTCTGAATGAAGATGACGATGAACACCAGCACCATGATCTTGGCCAGCACGGCGCCCGAGATGCCCTCGAGAAACTTGTTCAGCACGCCCAGGCCCAGGGCGGCGTAGACGGTGCCAGCGAGTTGGCCCACGCCGCCGAGCACGACGACCATGAAGGCATCGACGATATAGCCCTGTCCAAGGTCGGGGCCGACGTTGCCGACCTGGCTCAACGCGCAGCCCGCCAGGCCGGCGATGCCCGAGCCGAGCGCGAAGGCGTAGGTGTCGATGCGGGCGGTGTTGACGCCCATGCAGGCGGCCATGCGGCGGTTCTGCGTCACGCCGCGAACGAAGAGGCCCAGGCGGGTGCGCGAGATCAACGCCCACACGCCGACCAGCACCAACACTGCGAAAACGACGATGGCGATGCGGTTGAACGGCAGCGTCAGGTTGCTCATCACGTCGATGCCCCCCGAGAGCCAGGCCGGGTTCTCGACCGGCACGTTCTGTGCTCCGAAGACCGAGCGCACCAATTGCTGCAGCATCAGGCTGATGCCCCAGGTGGCGAGCAGGGTTTCGAGCGGGCGGCCGTAGAGCCATCTGATCACGCTGCGTTCGAGCGCGGCGCCGACCAGCGCGGCGGCGAGAAACGAGACCGGGATCGCTACCAGCACATAGGCATCGAACAGGCCCGGCAAGTAAGTGCGGAACAGGTTCTGGATCACATACGTGGCGTAGGCGCCGATCATCATCAGCTCGCCGTGGGCCATGTTGATCACGCCCATCAGGCCGTAGGTAATGGCCAGGCCGAGTGCCACGAGCAGCAGGATCGAGCCCAGGCTCACGCCGGTGAAGACGACGCCCAGGCGCTCGCCCCAGGCCAGGCGGCCTTCGATCGCGCGCAGCGCCACCGTGATCGCGGCTTTCACGTCGGGTTCGGTCTCGACTTTCTGGCGCTCGATCAGGAGTGTCTTGGTGGCCGGCGTGCCGCTGGCACCGAGTGCGGTGGCAGCGTCGAGGCGCTTGGCCTTGTCGGCGCTGGCCAGCAGCATGGCCGAGCGGATGTGCTGGAGCGCGGCCTTGATGGCGGGCACGGTTTCGGCGGCGAGCGCCTTCTCGATCAGCGGCAGCTTGGCCTCGTCGGGCTCGCCCTGCAGCGTCTTCACCGCCTCGGTGCGAACCGCCACGTCGGGCGAGAAGAGCTTGATCGAGGCCAGCGCCGCATCGAGCTCGCCGCGCATCCGGTTGTTGTTGATGACGTCTTCGGCCGCCTCGGGCACCGCCACTTCGGCACCGCTGACCGCGTCGTGGCCCTTGCCGTCCTTCATCACGAAGATGGCGGTCTCGCTGAACTTCACCGCGTCATCGGACATCGCCTGGAGCAAGGCGACGGTCTTCTCGTCGGCGCCGGCGAGCACGGCGTTCAAGGCCGCGATGCGTGTCTCGGCCTCACCGACGGCCAGCGCGCGGGCCTGCTGCGGTGTCAAGGCCGCAGCAGGCCCGCACAGGCACGCGGCTGCTATCAGGAAAAGCAGCCGCCGCATCCGGATTACTTCTTCGCCATCAGCACCGGCTCGTCCTTCTTGCCCTTGTTCTCGGGAATGAAGGGGCTCCAGGGCTGGGCCTTGACCGGGCCGGGTGTCTTCCAGACCACGTTGAATTGGCCATCGGCCTTGATCTCGCCGATGAACACGCTCTTGTGCAGGTGGTGGTTCTTCTCGTCCATCTTTGAGGTGATGCCGCTCGGCGCGGTGAAGGTCTGGCCGGCCATCGCCGCGATGACCTTGTCGGTGTCGGTGCTGCCGGCCTTCTTGACGGCCTGAGCCCACATCTGGAAGCCGATGTAGGTGGCCTCCATCGGGTCATTGGTCAGCGGCTTGTCCTTGTGGCCGGCAATGCCCTTGGCCTTGGCGTAGGCGCTCCACTTCTTGATGAACTCGGTGTTGGCTGGCGACTTGATCGACTGGAAGTAATTCCACGCCGCCAGGTGGCCGACCAGCGGCTTGGTATCGACGCCGCGCAGCTCTTCTTCACCGACGGAGAAGGCGACGACCGGCACGTCTTTGGCCTTCAGGCCGGCGTTGCCGAGTTCCTTGTAGAAGGGCACGTTGGAGTCGCCGTTGATGGTCGAGACCACCGCCGTCTTGCCACCGGCCGCGAACTTCTTGATGTCGGCGACGATGGTCTGGTAGTCGGAGTGACCAAACGGCGTGTACTTCTCGTCGATGTCAGAGTCCTTCACGCCCTTGCTGTTGAGGAAGGCGCGCAGGATCTTGTT
>JANNWL010000517.1:0-1503 GCA_031414735.1 Burkholderiales bacterium
GACGTGCCGGGCCACGAGAAGCTGGTGCGCAACATGCTGGCCGGCGCCACCGGCATCGACCACGTGATGCTGGTCATCGCCGCTGACGACGGCCCCATGCCGCAGACGCGCGAGCACCTCGCCATCCTGGGCCTGCTGGGCTTGTCGCAAGGCGTGGTGGCGCTGACCAAGTGCGATCTGGTGCCGCCCGAACGGCTGGCACAGGCGACGGCCGAGGTGCGTGCCCTGCTGGCCGAGAGCCTGCTCGCCGACGCCCCCATCCTGCCGCTGTCGTCCGTCACCGGCGAGGGCCTGGACGCCCTGCGCAGTCATCTCGACGCCACCCGGCTGTCGCGCCCGCCGGCCGCGCAGCAGGGCCGGTTCAGGCTGGCCGTGGACCGCAGCTTCACGCTGGCGGGCATCGGCACCGTCGTCACCGGCACGGCCTTCGCGGGCCGGGTGGCCGTGGGCGACAAGCTGACGCTCACCCCCAGCGGCCGAGAAGCTCGGGTGCGCGGAATGCACGCCCAGAACCTGCCCGCAGGCGACGGCCACGCCGGGCAGCGGCTGGCGCTGAACCTGGCGGGCGTGGACAAGGCCGACGTACGGCGCGGCGACTGGGTCGTCGCCCCGCCGCTGCATGCGCCCACCCCGCGCTTCGACGCCCGGCTGCACCTGCTGCCTGGCGAAGCGCGCGCGCTGGCCCACTGGACGCCTGTGCACCTGCACCTGGGCGCCGAGGACGTAGGCGCCCGCGTCATGCTGCTCGAAGGCGAGGCCATCGCGCCCGGGGCCGATGCGCTGGTGCAGATCACGCTAGACCGGCCGATCGGCGCGCTGCACGGCGACCGCTTCATCCTTCGCGACCAGTCGGCTCTGCGCACCCTGGGTGGCGGCACGGTGGTGGATGCTTTCCCGCCGGCCACGCGCCGGCACCGTGCGCAACGGCTGGCCGCGCTGGCTGCCCTGGAACTGCCGACGCCCGCCGAAGCCCTGGCCGCCTTGCTGCGCCTCGAAACGCCGCAAGGCGTGGACGCCCTGCTGTTCGCTGTCCAATGGAACCTGGCCGACACCGACCGGCTGGCCCTGCTGGCAGCCGTACCGCACCGCGCCATCAACGAAGCCGGGCAGGAGCTGCTGTTCGCGCCCGGCCAGCTCGAACGCTGCGCCGACGCGGTGACGCAGCACCTGGCCGCCCACCACCGCAAGTCGCCCGACAGCCCAGGCCTGGTGCAGGAAACGCTGCAACGCGCCATCCGCGACAAGCCGGCCGGCGCCGTCTTCGGCCTGCTGCTGCTGTCGCTGATCAAGCAAGGCCTGCTCAAGCGCGACGGCCGCCACCTGGCGCTGGCCAGCCACGACGCGTCGCTGCAAGGCGCCGAGAAACAGATCTGGGAGCGCATGAAACCCTGGCTGGACGAAGGCGGCATCCACCCGCCCATGCTCAGCGACCTGCTGCTGCGCGACCGCAACCTGCGCAAAGACCAGGTGCTGCGCGTCATGCAGCGCCTGCAGCGCATGGGC
>JANNWL010000518.1:0-2339 GCA_031414735.1 Burkholderiales bacterium
GTGGAAACCGCGGTGCTGGACTTCGTGCGTGAGGCCGACACCGACCTGGCGCAACGCATCATGGACAACATGTTCACCTTCGACGACGTCGAGAAGATCGACGACAAGGGCATCCAGGCCCTGATGAAGGAAGTGCAGAGCGAGTCGCTGGTGGTGGCCCTGAAGGGCGCCACGCCGGTGCTGCGCGACAAGATCTTCAAGAACATGTCCAGCCGCGGCGCCGAGACGCTCAAGGAAGACCTCGACAGCCGCGGCCCGGTGCGCCTGTCCGAGGTCGAGGCCGAGCAGAAGGAAATCCTGAAGATCGTGCGCCGCCTGGTCGACGAAGGGCAGATCGTGCTCTCCGGCGGCGGCGACGAGCAAATGCTCTGACACCCCCCACACCGGACGCGATTGAATGAGCAAACCCCCAGGTTTTCGCAACGTGCCGCCGCCACCCGGCTCCAAGGCGGGCACGCCTGTCAACCGCTTCATCCCGCGCGAGGAACTGGGCAGTTACGCCCCCTGGCAGCCCGGCGCCATCGACCGCCGCGCCGAGCCCCGGGCAGACACCGAAACCGCCCCAGCGTCGCCCCGCGCCGAGCCCGACAACGCCCAGTGGCAAGCCCGTGTGACCGCTGCCCGCCAGGCCGGCTACCAGGACGGCTACCGCGACGGCACCGCCGCGCTGGAGAGCTTCAAGCAAAGCTTTGCCAGCCAGGCCACAGCCCAGGTGGGCGCGTTGCTGGAAGGCTTTGACCGCCAGTTTGCCGCGCTGGACGGGCGCGTGGCGCAGGCCGTGGCCCTGGTTGCCGTGCAACTGGCGCAGCAGGTGCTGCGCACCGAACTGACGACGCGCCCCGACCTGGTGGCCCGCGTGGCCACCGAGGCCGTCAACAGCGTGATGTTCAGCGCCCGCCACATCGGCGTGCAGGTGCACCCGCTGGACCTGCCGCTGGTGGCCGAAGGCGCCGAAGAAGCGCTCAAGGCACGCGGCGCGCGGCTGCTGGCCAACCCGGCCATCCCGCGCGGCGGCGTGCTGGTCGAATCCGACGTGGGCACGGTCGATGCGCGCATCGCCACGCGCTGGGCGCAAGCGGCAGCGGCACTGGGCGCCGAGCAGCCTTGGGACACGGAAGACAGCGCATCGTGATGCCTGCCCCCAGCATAGAAGACCGCGTCGTGCGCCGCGACCGCCACTGGCTGCGCTACCTGGCCGAGCTGCAGGAGGTCGCGGCGCAGCCGCAGCCGCTGCAGACGGTGGGCACCTTGCTGCGCGTCACCGGCATCGTGCTCGAAGCCGCGGGCGTGCGTGTGCCGGTGGGCTCGGTGTGCGAAGTGGTCTGCCCCGGCCAGCCATCTGCCGCGAGTTCAGGCGCGCAGGTGCTGGCCGAGGTGGTGGGCTTCAATGGCGACCGCGCCTTCCTCATGCCGATGAGCGAATTGCACGGCCTGACGAATGGTGCGCTGGTGATCCCGCGTCCGGCCCCGCGCGTGCCACCCCAGCTGGGCAGCGAAGCCCACCCCTGGCGGCGCAGTGAAGACCGCGGCCTGCACCTGCCCATGGGGCCGGGGCTGCTGGGCCGGGTGGTCGATTCACACGGCAAACCCATCGACCGGCAAGGCCCGTTGACTGACGTGCATGACGAGCCGATGGCGCGCCGGCCCATCAACTCGATGGACCGCGACCCCGTGCGCACGCCGCTGGACACCGGGGTGCGCTGCATCAACGCGCTGCTCACCGTCGGCCGCGGCCAGCGCATCGGCCTGTTCGCCGGCACGGGGGTGGGCAAGAGCGTGCTGCTGGGCATGATGGCGCGCTACACGGCGGCCGATGTCATCGTCGTCGGGCTGATTGGCGAACGCGGCCGCGAGGTCAAGGAATTCATCGAAGACATCCTGGAAGAAGAAGGCCGCGCCCGCAGCGTGGTGGTGGCCGCCCCGGCCGACGCGCCGCCGCTGCTGCGCATGCAGGGCGCCAGCTACGCCACGGCGATTGCCGAGCACTTCCGCGACCGCGGCCAGCATGTGCTGCTGCTGATGGACAGCCTGACCCGCTACGCCATGGCGCAGCGCGAGATCGCCCTGGCCATTGGCGAACCGCCAGCCACCAAGGGCTACCCGCCAAGCTGCTTCGCCAAGCTGCCGCAGTTGGTGGAACGCAGCGGCAACGGCCTGCACGGCGTGGGTTCGATCACCGCGTTCTACACCGTGCTGAGCGAAGGCGATGATCAACAGGACCCCATCGCCGACGCCGCGCGGGGCATCCTGGACGGCCACATCGTGCTGTCGCGCGAACTGGCCGAGGGCGGGCACTTTCCGGCCATCGACGTGGAAAAGTCGATCTCCCGCGTGATGCC
>JANNWL010000519.1:0-4325 GCA_031414735.1 Burkholderiales bacterium
CGGGGAAAGCTCAGTTCGAACTGCACGCTGTCGTAGACCGGGTCGAAGGTGCGCAGCGACAGGAAGTACAGGTACTTGCCGTCCGGGCAAAACGCCGCACCGTAGTCGCGGAACTCGGCTTGCGTGGCCAACACGCTGCGCTGCGTGGCCAGCTCGATCAACGCGATGGCGGTGTGGCGCGGGCTGGTCGGCAAGGTGCAGGCAACCCAGCCGCCGCACGGCGACCAGGCCGGGTCTTCGATGCGGCCGTACTCGCTGTGCGCCAGACGCACCAGGGTGCCGGTGAGCGGGTCGCCGGCGAAGAGTTCGTTGCGGTGGTTGGCGATGGCCAGCTGCGCGCCCCCGGGCGCGGCCTTCAGTGCGGTGACGCGTCCCAGCTCCCAAGGCAGTGTCTTGGCGGGTGCGCCCGGCGCGTGCAGTTCGATGCGGTCTTCGCCCGAGGCATCGCTCACCGCCACCAGCGCTTGGCCGTCAGACAACCACTGGCCGAATCGCTGGCGCGCGCCACTGCCACCGTGGCGGTGCACGGCACCTTCCCACAGGCCCAAGGTGTGCAACTGGCCGCGCACCTCCAGCGCCAGGCTGTGGCCTTGCGGGTGCAACTGCGCGCCTTGCAGCTGCTCGACCGCAGGCACGAAGCGGCGCGCCGCCTGTGTGCGCGCCGAGGGCACGGTCACGGCCATGCGCTGCGTGCTGTCGCTGGCCGCGTCGAACAGCCACAGGTCGGCGCCGCACTGGTAAACGACACGCTGGCCGTCGCTGGCCGCATGCCGTGCATAACAGTCTGAATGATCAGTATGACGGCGCAGGCCTCTGCCGTCGGGGTCGCACGAGTACAGGTTGCCGGTGCCTTCGCCGTCGCTCAGAAAGTACACGCGCCCTGCCAGCCACATCGGACAGGCGAGGTTGCCTTGCAGTTCGCTCATGCGGCGGAAAGCCGGCCCCGGTGCGCCCGCCTCAGCTTCTATCCACAAGTGCCCGGCCGTGCCGCCGCGGTAGCGCTTCCAACGCGCCGGATCGATGGTGTTGCGGCCAATCAAGCGCCGCCCGCCGAGGCCGAACGCGATCTGGTTGATCTGCCCCAGCGGCACGCGCACGGGCAGGCCACCGGCCGGGTCCAGCGTGAAGGCATGCCAGTTGCGGAAGAAGGGCTGGCCGTGGTTGCTGCAGAAGACGATGTGACCGTCGGGCGTCCAGCCGCGCACGGCCAGGTCGCTGCCCAGCCAGGTCATCCGGCGCGCCGCGCCGCCTGCGGCAGGCATCAGCCAAACCTCGCTGTGCGCCTCGTCGCGCCCGGCATAGGCCAGCCAGTGGCCGCAGGGTGACAAGCATGGTGTGGCCGGCTCGGACAGGCCGGCGGTCAAGCGCACCGCCACACCGCCTTGCGTGTTGACTCGCCAGAGGTCGTCGTCGCTGACGAAGACCACCGTGTCGCCTTGGATCGTGGGTTGGCGCAGGTAGGCCAGGGGCGGGTTGAGGTGGGTCATGGCGGTCACTTCCATGTCATCAAGCAGGGTGAAGATGATCCCACGCACGGCCCCCCGCCGGGGGATGGCGGTGGCGGATCGCGGCGCGCATCATCGCCACCCGCAATGCACCTCGGGCCTGAGCAGGGCTCGATCGAACGAGGGACACAACCATGCGATTCGACGAATGCCATGAAGGCGACTACCGCATCTTCGCCGGGGCGCTCGACGCGCCCCGTGGCCAGGGCTACATCGCCGCCGTGGTGGTGAACCGTGTGCAGGGCAACCACGCCGGCCAACACCGTGAAGCCTGGCGCGACGACAGCCTGGCCTGCGGTCACCGCTGGACATCGCCCGAAGAGGCGCTGTCCTACGCCATGACCCGCGCGCGCGACCTCATCCGAAAACGCTCGCAGATGCTGGCCTGCTGAAACCCTGGGCTGGCAGCCGCGCCGGATAATCCGGCGCATGAATGCAGCGGTGAAGAAGCGCGTGGTGGTGGGTTTGAGCGGCGGCGTGGATTCTGCCGTCAGCGCCTGGTTGCTCAAGCGCCAGGGTCATGAAGTCATCGGCATCTTCATGAAGAACTGGGAAGACGACAACGACAGCGAGTACTGCTCGTCCAACGTCGACTTCGTCGATGCGGCGGCCGTGGCCGATGTGGTGGGCATCGAGCTCGAACATGTCAACTTTGCCGCCGAGTACAAGGACCGTGTCTTTGCCGAATTCCTGCGCGAACACCGCGCTGGCCGCACGCCCAACCCCGACGTGCTGTGCAATGCCGAGATCAAGTTCAAGGCCTTTCTCGACCACGCGCTGCGGCTGGGTGCCGAGCACATCGCCACCGGCCACTACGCGCGGGTGCGTGATTACGAAGGATGCTTCGAGTTGCTGAAGGGCATGGACCCGGCCAAGGACCAGAGTTATTTCTTGCACCGGCTGACGCAGGCGCAGTTGTCGCGCACGCTGTTTCCGGTCGGTGAGTTGCACAAGACCGAGGTGCGGCGCATCGCGCTGGAGATCGGCCTGCCGAATGCGACGAAGAAGGACTCCACCGGCATTTG
The DNA here is from genome assembly GCA_031414735.1 of Burkholderiales bacterium. GTDB lineage: Bacteria > Pseudomonadota > Gammaproteobacteria > Burkholderiales > Burkholderiaceae_C > Rubrivivax. The sequence goes on from JANNWL010000519.1 coordinate 2,531, forward strand.
TTTCATCGGCGAGCGGCCGTTCCGCGAATTCCTGCAGCAGTACCTGGCCCCGATGCCCGGCCCCATGCTCGACGAGCACGGCCGCGAACTGGGCCGGCATGTGGGCCTGAGCTTCTACACCCTGGGCCAGCGTCAGGGGCTGGGCATCGGCGGGGTCCGGCAGGGTGAGCACGCTGACAGCAGCGAGCACGCTCCCTGGTTCGTGGCTCACAAGGACACTGCCCACAACGCCTTGCGCGTGGTGCAAGGGCATGGGCATCCGGCGCTGCTGTCGCGCACGCTGCACGCGGCTGATTGCAGTTGGGTGGCTGGTGCGCCACCAACGCCCGCACGCCTGGCGGCCAAGACGCGCTACCGCCAGGCCGACGCGGCTTGTGAGTTCGTTGTCGAGGACCAGGGCTTTGCCCTGCATTTCGATGCCGCGCAATGGGCCGTCACGCCGGGCCAGTCGGCCGTGCTCTACGACGGTGAGGTCTGCCTGGGTGGGGGTGTCATCAACAGCGCCGACGCACCGCTTGAATTCAGGGCGGCCGCCCCAGCAGCATCACCCAGACGGGCTCGCCGTCCTGCCCCGCGGCCAGGTTCTCGCTGATGCCGGCGTGCCGGTAGCCCCCCGCACAACCGGCGTGCGGGCGGAAGTAGCATGCAGTGATGAACGAAATGCGCCCCATGTCACCGTCGATGCTACGGGCCGCCGTGGCCGTTGCAGTCGCTCTGGGGGTGGGCTTGGCGGCCTGCGGTTCCGCGCCACGGACACCTGCGGCCGCAGCCCCGCCGCCGCTGACGGCGGCCGAACTGCCGCCTCCCGAGCCCCGCGAATTCCGCGCCGCCTGGGTGGCCACGGTGGCCAACATCGACTGGCCGAGCAAGCCGGGCCTTTCCGCCCAGGCGCAGCGCGCCGAGGCGCTGGCCATGCTGGACCGCGCGCGCCAGATCGGCCTGAACGCGTTGATCCTGCAGGTGCGGCCCGCCGCCGATGCCATTTACCCGTCGCCGCTGGAACCGTGGACCGAGTACCTCAGCGGGCAACAGGGCCGCGGCCCCTGGCTGGCCGACGAGCCGCCCTGGGATCCGCTGGCCTTCTGGCTGGCCCAGGCGCACCTGCGCGGCATCGAGTTGCATGTGTGGTTGAACCCCTACCGGGCACGCCAGCAGAGCGCGAGATCGCCGCTGTCGCCGCTGCACCTGGCGCTGCGGGAGCCTGCGCTTGTCAAGCGTTATGGCGAGCAACTGTGGATGGACCCCGGCGAGCCCGCCTCCGCCGCCCACACGCTGGCCGTGGTGACTGACGTGCTGCGCCGCTATGCCGTCGACGGCGTGCATATCGACGATTACTTCTATCCCTACCCCGTCACCGCGCCGGGCAGCACCACGGAGCTGCCCTTCCCTGATGACCAGTCGTTCGCGCGTTATGTGGCTGCGGGCGGTACCCTGGCACGCGACGACTGGCGCCGCGACAGCGTCAACCGTCTCGTGCAGGCGATGCACCAGGCGGTGATGCGCGAGCGCCCCGGCGCGCGCATGGGCGTCAGCCCCTTCGGCATCGGCCGGCCCGACCGCAGGCCACCCGGCATCACCGGCTTCAGCCAGTACGACAAGCTGTATGCCGAGGTCGAGCTGTGGTTCCAGCAGGGCTGGATGGACTATTTGGCGCCGCAGCTGTACTGGCCGATAGACCGCATGGGCCAGCAGTTCCCGGTGTTGCTGGACTACTGGTTGGCGCAAAACACGGCGCAGCGCCATGTCTGGGCCGGTCTGTTCACCAGCCAAGTCACCAAGGGCGAGCCGCTCGGCC
>JANNWL010000520.1:0-18686 GCA_031414735.1 Burkholderiales bacterium
CTGATCACCAGCACAGACCTGCGAGGCGACAAGCAGATGCGTGTGGTCAGCGAGCGGCACTTGCGTTTCGATGAACTCTGCGTGGCAGACGTGATGAACGAGCTTTCGCTGCTGGACGCAGTGGACCACGCACGCATGCGCACCGCCCGCGTCGGCCACCTGGTGGCCACGCTGCAGCACCTGGGGCGCAACCACCTCTTGGTGCTTGAGCGCGCCGGTGCGCAAGCCGTGCACCGCGTGCGTGGCGTGATCTCGCGGTCGCAAATCGAGCGGCAACTGGGCACGACGATCGAGATCACGCCGATTGCCAACAGCTTTTCGGAAATCGAGCGTGCTTTGGTTTAGAAGGCAGCGAACGCTTCGGAGGAACGCCGGCTGTCGCCGCCAAAGTGCTGTGCGACAACTTGCAAGCCCTCGCCACATTGGAGGCCCGCGGCCACGCAGAACTGCCAGACCGCGAGCCTATCAACCTCACCTATGTGCACACCGCCCTGAAGTCGCTGCTGCCCGCCTTGCTGCTGGGAAAGAAGCTGGCCAAGCTGCTACGAATTCAAATCGCGTCTTAGTAGAAACTGAGAATCACGTGGCGCTGCAGAGCAAGGAGACCTGATTCTGGCGGCACATGGCGCACTAGCCAGCGGCAGCGCGGCCGCGGGCGGCATTTACAGCACGCTGCTGACCCCAGAGGTCGGCAAGCTGCTCGCACCGTCCAGGTGATGCGCGCGCCCAGGCCGCGGGCTACCGAGTGATGCGGGGTAGATCTCGACGCCGACGCCACGGTAGCCGTTGTAGGCGTCCGCGTCATCGAATATCGGCTCGCCGCTGACGCGGAAGTGGCGCTTGCTGCCGTCTTGTTGAATGCGGCAGAAAGTGAAATCTAGAAACGGCTGGCGGGCCTCGATCTGGGCGTGCAGCGCGGCGCGCTCGGCTTCGATCCAGCCCATTTCCTGGCTGCCGCCGACCTGGCCGAGGAAGGCGCTGAAACCAAGTCCCAGCATCTGGGTCGCGGGGCCTGACACATGCGTGAAGGAACCGGTCTGGTTCTGCTCCCAGTACCAGTCGGTGGCCAGTGCGGCCAGGCTGCGGTAACGGGCCTGGCTGTCGCGCAGTTCGGCCGTGCGCTCTGTGACCGCACGTTCCAGCTGCTGGTTGTGGTCCGCCAGCTGTCGGTACAACAGGCGCACTTCCAGCATGTTGTGGATGCGCGTCTTGACTTCGACCATGTCAAAGGGCTTGCTGATGAAGTCCTTGGCGCCGGCCTGCAGGGCGCGCAGTTTGTGCTGGGGTGAAGCCGTCAGCACGATGACCGGCAGGTAGTTCGCAGCACCCCTGTCGCCCAAGGACTGCATAACCTGAAAGCCATCCATCGCTGGCATGTGCAAGTCCAGCAGGATCAAGTCGTAGTCGTGCTCAGCGTGCAACTGAGCCACCTGCGCGGGCTGCTGCGTCGAACACACGCGGGTGTAGCCGGCCTCGGTCATCATGCGCTGCAGCAGCAAGACGTTGGCTTCCTGGTCGTCAACGATGAGGACCCGGGCATTGAGAATGTGGCTGGCGTCGATCATGGTGGTCCTTCGGGAACGGTGGCGGGCGCCAAGGTGTTGCGGGCATGGCGGCTTGATGCGGCGAAGCCCAGGGCCTCGTCCAGCGTTTCCATCAATTCAGCCACACGGATGGGCTTGGTCAGGTAGCGGTAGAAGCCGGCCTGCAGGCCCTTTTCTATGTCTCGCGGCATGGCGTTGGCGCTGAGTGCTATCACCGGTATGTGCGCCGTGGCGGGGTTGTCAGACAGGATGTGCAGCGCCTGTATACCATTGATCCCGGGCAGGTTGATGTCCATCAGCACCACGTCGGGCTGGCTGGTCAATGCAATGTCGATGCCGCTGCGGCCATCGCGCGCGCTCAGCAGGCGGATGTCAGGCCGGCGCGCCACCAGTTTTTCGATCAGCGTCAGGTTGGCCAGGTTGTCTTCCACACACAGCACGGTGTGTTGCACTGCGTGGCTGTTGGCGCGCGACAGCGACACGGGGGTGGGTGACTCTGCCGCTGCTGGTTGCGTTTCTTCCATGGTGTCGAGCTCGACCCAGAAATCGCTGCCCACGCCCACCGTGCTGTGCGCCCCGATCTGGCCGTCCATCAATTCGACCAGGCGTTTGCTCACCACCAGGCCGATGCCGGTGCCTTCCTCGGCGCCGACTTCCTGCCCCAGGCGGTTGAACGGCTGGAAGAGTTGGGCCAGCTTGTCAGCCGACAGGCCGTCACCGGTGTCCCGAAAATTGATGCGGGTGCGGTTGCTCAAGCCGGGGCCGCAGCTGACCACGACCGAGCCGCCTGCACGGTTGTATTTGATGGCGTTGGACAGCAGGTTGATGAACACCTGCTTGACCCGGGTGCGGTCGGCATGCACGAACTGCGGTTTGTCGAATTGCGGAAAGCTCACCTGGATGTTGTTGCGCAGGGTCTGCGGCTCGATCATGGCCTGGCAGTCGGCCAGCACCTCGGCCAGTGACATCGACTCCAGCGACAGCGACAACTTGCCCGATTCGATGAGCGCCAGGTCCAGGATTTCATTGATCAGTTCCAGCAGGTACCAGCCGGCCTGCAAGATCTGCACGATGCTGGCCCGTTGCGAATCGGTGGGCGGCGGGGGGCCCGACTCCATCAACTGCGCGAAGCCCAGGATGGCGTTCAAGGGCGAGCGCAACTCGTGGCTCATGCTGGACAGGAAGTCCGACTTCGCCAGGTTGGCCTTCTCGGCCACCGACTTCGCACCCTCCAGCGCCACATTGGTTTCCTGCAAGGCCTGGTCGAGCAGCTTGCGCTCCGTGATGTCCCGCGCCGCCGCGAACACGCCTTGCAGGTTGCGATCGCGGTCATAGAAAGTGGTGGCGTTGTAGGACACCACGGTCTGCTTGCCGTCCCGGTTGCGGGCGGTGAGCTCGTAGTTGGTGACCTTGTTTTCGCGCAGCACGCGCTTGATGCCGGCTTCGGCGTGGTCGGGGTCGGTGAAGTAGCTCTTGAAGGGCGCACCGATCAGTTCGTCGCGGGTGCTGCCGGTCAGGGCTTCCATCTGCTTGTTAACGTCGGTGATGATGCCGGCCGGGTCAGTGGTCATCAGCGCGTCGATGTTGGATTCGATCAGCGAGCGCGTATAGAACTGCTGGTCGCGCAGCCGCTGGTCGAGCTTGCGCTGCTCGGCTTCCACCTGCTTGCGCGCGGTGTTGTCGGTGCCGATCAGCAGGTAGCCGATGATGCTGTCCTGGCCGTCGCGCAGCGCGGTCACCGACACCACGGCCGGGAAGCGGCTGCCGTCCTTGCGGATGTAGGTCAGCTCGTAGATGTCTTCAATGCCGCGCGAGGCCTTGAACACCAGCGCTTCGAAGCCCGGCGTGATGGGCGTGGCCAGCTCGGTGCTCAGGGTCTTGGCGCGGGCGATCAGCTCCTGGGGGTCGGAGATGTCGGCCGGGGTGATCTTGTTCACCACGTCCACCGCTGCGTAGCCCAGCATGCGCTCGGCGCCCACGTTGAAGATCTGGATCACGCCGCGGGCGTCGGTGGCGATGCTCGAGAAATTGGCGCTGTTGAAGATGGCGCTTTGCAGCGCGCCCGTGGTGAGCAGGGCTTCCTGGCGTTGCAGTTCGGCGATGCGATCGGACCGGCCGGTCTCTTCGCCCGCCGCCGCGGCAATGGTGGTGTCTGGAATGGCGCACGCTCCTGTAATGCCCGGAACCTGGCCCCGGTAGGCGCAGGCGCGTCGGGTGGGCAGGAGAAATTGGCGGCCGCCAAGCGCTGGCGCCGACGGCTCGCCGACCGGTCGCTGCCGGTGGGCTCAGCAGGATGACGCCATTGGCCGCCCACGTCTGTGCGCCGCCGCACCTAGCCGGTCATCGCACCGGTTGCTGTTTGGCGGGCGCGCGGCACTGAACTAACCAGGCGGCGCGCGACACTTGACCACGCGCGTGCCCCACGCTGGCATCACATCGCAGCCTGCGGGCCGATGGTTGATTGCACGCGCTCCAAGAACATGCGGCTGTCCTGCAGGATGTGCGCCAGCGTGGCAGTTTGGTCGGGCTGTTGTGATGGGCTGCCGGCTTCGAGCCTGGAGACGGCATCGAGGACCGCCTGCAGCTGTTGCAGCAACTCCTGGTTGTTGGCGCGCATGCGGTCGCTGCAGGCCAGGCATTCCCGGGAAGCCGTGAATCGTGCGCTCTCCAGTGACGCATTCGTCTCTTGCAACGCGCGGTTGAGGAAGTGCCGAAGCGTCACGTCGCGCACCGAGAAGATCACCCCTTGCAAGCTTCGGTGGCGGTCATAGAAGGTGCTGGCATTCAGTGACACCGCGGTCGGTTCGCCATCGCGCAGCAGCAACTCCAGTTCGTAGTCCAGCAGGACCAGGCTGCCCAATGTCAGGTTCAGGCTGGCCTGCGCGCGCGGTGGCTCGCTGAAGAGGCCCGTGAAGTTGCTGCCGATCAGCTCGGCGCGCGTGCAACCGGTCAGCGTTTCCATCTGCCGGTTGGCATCGGTCACGATGCCGGTCGGGTCGGTGACCAGCAGGCCGTCGATGTTCGAATCGATCAGTGACCGGGTGTAGAACTGCTGGTCTCGCAGGCGCTGACTGTGCTCCTCTCGAGCAGATTCGGCGCGCTTGCGTTCGGTGATGTCGAAGACCACGCCATGGTGCTGCCCGCTGCCGTTGCTGCTGCTGGCGCCGTGGCAAGTCTGCCCCCGCTGCGACATCCAGCGCAACTGACCATCGGGACGCTGGATCCTGTATTCGCAGGTGACTGGCAGAGGGCCTGGCGACGGGGACGCGCCGGAGTCTGCCGCCGCTTGAGGGTGCGGCGGTGCGCTCTGGGTGCCAGCCATACCGTCAGCCGAAGCGCCGTTCAGCGATTTCCAGGGAATGCAGCGGTCCTCGGGGTGTACCAGCATGCGAAAGCTGGCCCGCGTGGGTACGAAGCTGGCGGGGTCGACGCCGAACAGGGCGTAGACCTCGGGCGACCACACCAGGCTGCCGTCGGCCAGGTTCAGCTCGAAGACGCCCATCTGCCCCGCCGTCAGCGCCATGTGCAGGCGTTCGCGCTCCAGCGCCAGCGCCTGCTGACAAAGCCATGCTTCCCGCTGCATCGCAAAGCGCTCGATGGCGTTGTCTACTGCGCGCGTCAGGCTGGGAGCCGTGGTCCAGGCCTTGCCGATGTAGTCCTGCGCACCGGCGCGCACCAGGCCGTTGCCGTCGTGCGCCGTGGACCCCGTGATCACCAGCACCGGGCAGGGCGTGTGGCCCGTGGCTTTGCAGAGCTGGGCCAGCACTTCTGGTGCGTCCATGTCCGGCAGGTGGTAGTCCAGCAGCACACAGGCGAAGGGTGTATTGCCAGCGTCGTGGATCGCCTTCAGGGCTGCAGCACCCGTGTCCGCATCGGTGAAGCGCCAGCGCTGCGATGAGCCGCTCAGCAACTGGCGGCGCAGTTGGGCGCGGTCCTCCGGGATGTCGTCAACCACCAGAACATGCCTCGCGGTGGCTTGGGTCATGAAGTCGTCCTTCCTTCAGGCAGCTGGGTCCGGGTGAGCCAGTATTCGAAGATGTGCGCCAGCATGGCCAGGTGAGCGGCGTGCTGCACCGGCTTGACGTGGAAGGCGTTGACGCCGTGGGCGTAGCAGAACTCGACATCGCGCGGGTTGTTCGATGTGCTGAGCACGACCACCGGCAGCGCGCGAAGTCGGCTGTCCACTTGCATCTGCTGCAACATGTCGCGCCCGTCGCCCTGCGGCGTGTTCAAGTCCATCAGCACCAGTGCAGGCTGTTGTGCGCCAAGGGCGGCGCAGGCCTGCAACTGCTGCAGCCCTGCATCGCCGTTCAGAGCGCGGCGGATCTCGCCGGTCATGCCGACTCGGCGTGCTGCGTCGAGCACGGTTTCGAAGTCCTCATCAGAGTCTTCGACCACCAGCACGGAGCGCTGCGGCATCACGGCGACAGCCCCGCGTCGATGCCATCGACTGCGTCGTCAACGCCGACGCCCAGCGTGAAGTAGAAGGTGCTGCCCAGGCCGGGTGCCGACTCCACCCAGACACGCCCGCCATGGCGCTGCACCACCTTCTGCACGATGGACAGACCCGCGCCCACCCCGCCGCCAAAGGCGTCTGGCGGGTGCAGGCGCTTGAAGATGCGGAAGATGGCCTCGTGGTGTCGCTGCTCGATGCCAATGCCCTGGTCACGCACGTAGAGCACAAGGCCCTGTGCTGCAGGTTCAGCGGCGGATGCTGCATGCGCAGCGTAGCCCGCTTCGCCTGGCAGCAGGTAGCCGACTTCGACATGAGCCTCGCCGTCACGGCTGTACTTGAGCGCATTGCTGAGCAGGTTGCTGAAGACCTCGCGCACCCGAACGCGGTCGCCATGCAGCGTGGGCAAGCGGCGCGGTCTGCTCAGCCAGTCCTGCGGGCTGCTGGCGCGTGCCGCCACCATCTCCACCGCCTCGTCGAGCACATCGTCCAGGTCGACGGCCGTCATCTCAAGCTGGGTGCGCCCCACCCGGGCAAAGTGCAGCAGCGAGTCCAACAGACTGTCCATGCGCACGGTCAGCCGCATCAGGCCGTCCAGCCGGCCGCGGTTGGCGGGGTCCTGGGCCAGTTCGCTTTCCAGCAGGTGATGGGCGTAGCGGTGCATGCCGCGCAGGGGCTCTTTCAGGTCGTGCGAGGCCACGTAGGCAAAGGCGTCGAGCTCTTCGTTGCTGCGCGTCAGGTCCTGGTTCAGGTCGGCCAGGCGTTCGCCGCGCGAGACCACCAGTTCCATCACCAGCAGCCGCAACTGCATGGCGCCGTCGATCTCCATCGTGGTCCACGGCAGCGACCGCTGGTGCACGGACTCCAAAAACAGCTCGAAGGACCGGCGCGGGCTCAGGCGCTGGCCGAAGGGCCCGGGCACGGCGGGGGTGTCGTGCGGGTTGCCGGCCCAGCGCACGGTTTGCAGGGTTTGCGGCCTGAACCAGATCATCAAGTCCGGTCGCAGGCGCGAGATGCGCAGGGCCAGCACGCCGCTGGCCACCTCGGCCAGGCCGGCACCGGCGCCGTACCGGGCCACCAGGCGGTCGGTCACGAACGCGGTGCTGGCGGCGGCCAAGAGTTCGGGTTGCAGCATCAGCCATGCCGCCAGATCGTCCAGCTGCGCGGTGTCCGGCGTCTGCCCTGCACACCACCAGCGGTGGTGGTGGAACAAGGCCACGCCACCGGCGTCAACGGCGTCAAGCAAGCCGGGGCGGTGGTCGATCAGCGCGGTCAGGTCACCTTCCCGCGCAGCGCGGGCCACCAGCTGCTGGTGCACGCTGTCCATGCGCAACCGGTAGGCCAGCAGTTCGTTCTGCTCGGCCGACTTGATCTGCAGCGAAGCCACCTGCGCCAGCAGTTCGCAGGCCGCGCGCAGCGCCTGCGGGAAGGCTGTCGCCGTTTGGTGGTGGCCAGCGATCAAACCCCACAACTCGCCGTCCACGCGCAGGGGCATGGTCAGCGACGCGGCCACGCCCATGTTGGCCAGGTACTCGGTGTACATGACGGACGCACCGCGCAGCGCGCAGTGGCTCATGTCCAGCGGCAGCCCGGTGTCCGGGTTGGCCAGCGGCAGCAGTTCGGCCAGCGCGCCTGCGGCGTCTGGCAAGGGGCGGATCCAGATGCGCTTGAAGATCTCGCGCGCCGGGCGCGGGATGTCGCCTTCCGGGTAGTGCAGGCCCAGCCAGGGCGGCAGGTCGTTGCGCCGGCTTTCGGCCAGCACTTCGCCGTGGGCGTCGGCATGGAAGCGGTAGACCATCACGCGGTCCAGCCCGCTGAGCTGCCGCACTTCTTCGGTCACTTGCTGGCAGAAGTCCTGCACGCCCTGCATGGCTTGCAGCCGCGTCACGGCCGCGCCCAGGCGGGCCAGGGTCAGGCCGTCGGCTGCGGCGTCGCCTTCCAGGCCCGGTTCCAGTTCCAGCACGGCCACACCGCCGCTGGTGTGCAGGCTGGCGTTCATGGCCTTGCGGTCGGCCTGGGCAGCCCAGGTGAAGGCAGGGACTGCATTGCCCTCAAGCTGTCCGTGCGACAGCAAATCACGCAGGCGCGCCGCGTGAACGGCCCCCAGCAGAATTTCTGCAGACCGGCCCAGCAGATCAATCGCCGGCGTGCCGAGCACGGCAGCGGTGTTCTCGCTGGCCTGCAGGACGGTCAAGTCCGTGATGCGCAGGACGAGCAGCGCGCCGTGCGACTGGATACAACCCGGCGTCTGCTCCGGTTCGCTGTCGCAGTTGTCCAACGTCAGGCCATGGCGCTTGATGCTGTAGGGGGCTTCTGCCCAGGGTGGCAGTGGGTTTGCAGATGGAGCGACAGCGTCAGCCGGCGCTTCTTTCCAAGTTTCAGCGGCGGACGACCGTGCGCTGCTCACCCGTGTGCTTTCGGGAACAACCAACGGTCCAGGGTGGCGAAGGTGTCGTTGGCGCTGCTGATCACGGCGTCGTCGCTGTCGCAGCGGGCTGCATGAGACGTCAACGCCGTGCAGAAGGCCTTCCAGTGCGAGCCGGTGCGCGTGCCGTAGCCGCCGAAGAAGGCCGCCCCCGTTTCCGCGGTCAGCCCCAAAGTGGCATGCAGGTGCCGGCTGATGATCTGCCCGCCCAGCGTGGCGCCTTCCACCACGTACAAGCAACCCAGCAACTGTGGCAAAGACTCAAGAGCCGGCAGGTCGCGGCATTGCGGCAGCGACTGCACCGACCCTGCAGCCTCGCCCAGTGCCCGCAGGTCTTGCTGCAGGCTTGGCGCCTTGCGCCTGTCGCTGTAGGCAAATGCCATCTGCGGCCACCAGGGCAAGGGCAAAAGGCGGTCCTCCAGCGGCATGTAGTAGCCCAGAAAGCGGGCCAGGAACAGCTGGTAGTCGCGCAGCGACAAGGTGGGATGCAGCAGCGGCAATTTCTGCTCGAGCGCCTGGTGGCGTTCGCGGGTGGCAAGCTTGAGTCGCTGAAGAATCAACGCCAGGTCCTTCAGTTTGGGCATCCGAACGCACGTCGACGACCGGCCAAGCGGGCATGTTTGCAGGGCGACTTGTGCCGGAAATTCTATTTGGCCCCATTTGCTTTGCGAGGGCACCGGGCAGCCAGCTGCGTGGAGCGAGCGTGCTGCGGGCGGGCCGACACGTCTGTTAGTTGCCGAACATAGCGCTCATGCGGCGCGCAATCGGACCACACCGAGCCTCAGTCGTGCGCCAGTTGCACCACCAGCTTGCCGAAGTTCTTGCCCTGCAGCAGCCCGATGAAGGCTTCGGGCGCGTTTTCCAGGCCGAAGACGATGTCCTCGCGCACCTTCACGCTGCCCTGCTGCACCCAGTGCCCCATGACGCCGGCAAACTCGCTCCAGCGCGGGCCGTAGTCGTCGAAGACGATGAAGCCTTGCATCTTGATGCGCTTGCGCAGCAGCGTGCCCATGAGCAGTCCGAGCCGGTCGGGGCCGGCGGGCAAGGCCGTGGCGTTGTAGGCCGAGACCAGGCCGCACACCGGCACGCGCGCCTGGGTGTTCAGCAGCGGCAGCACGGCGTCGAACACGGCGCCGCCGACGTTTTCGAAGTACACGTCAATGCCCTTGGGACAGGCGGCTGCCAGGTGGCCGGGCAGGTCGGCGGCGTGGTGGTCCACGCAGAAGTCGAAGCCGAGTTCGTCGACGACATAGCGGCACTTGTCAGCGCCCCCGGCGATGCCCACCACGTAGCAGCCCTTGAGCTTGGCCACCTGCCCGACCACCGAGCCAACCGGCCCGCTGGCGGCGGCCACGACCACGGTTTCACGGGCCACCGGCTTGCCGATGTCCGTGAGCCCCATGAACGCCGTGAAGCCCGGCATGCCCAGCACGCCCAGTGCGCGCGATGGGTGTGGGTCTTCCGGGTAGAGAGGCCGCAAGCCCTGGCCATCTGACAAAGCGTAATCCTGCCAGCCGCTGCCAGCCAGCACCAGGGTGCCGACCTTGAAATCGCCGTGGTTCGAGACCTCCACGCGCGACACGGTGGCACCGACCATCACGTCGTCAATGGCCACGGGTGCTGCGTACGAAGGGCCGTCGCTCATGCGGCCGCGCATGTAGGGGTCCAGTGACAAGAACAGCGTGCGCAGCAGCACCTGGCCGGCGGCGGGGTGCGGGACCGGACCGTTCTCCAAGCGGAAGTCTTCGGCAGTCGGCGCGCCGCGCGGCCTGGCGTTCAGAACGATGCGGCGGTTCGAGATGCTGGTTTGCCACGGGGTGGCGCTGGGGTGGGCGGCGGCCGGGCTCATTTGAACGCCTTCAATTGGCCAGCCAGGGAGCCGATGCCCCCGCCGACGAAGTAGGCCTTGCGGGTGACTGTCATGGTGGTGGGCTCCAGTGGGATGCACAAGCACCGATGAGGCTAGGTCGAGCCAGCAGACCCTGTCGGTGCGGTGGGCCACATGTCCCTCAGCGTGGCGGCTGCGGTCCTCAGACCGTTTCGAGTTCAGCCTGTGGCTTGAGCCGGAAGACCGACACCGTGTCCACCAGTTGCAGACTCTGCTCGCGCAGGCTGGCTGCTGCGGCGGCCGACTCTTCCACCAGAGCGGCGTTCTGCTGCGTCATCTGGTCCAGCTGGGCCACCGCCTGGTTGACCTGGGTGACACCGAGAGCCTGTTCGGACGAGGCCGTGCGGATCTCGCCCACCACAGCGGCCACACGGCCTACCGCACCAACGATCTCGACCATCGACTCACCGGCCTGCCCGGCCAGATCGCGGCCACCCTCCACCGTTTCCATGGTGGCCGTCACCAGGGCCCGGATCTCCTTGGCCGAAGTGGCTGCCGTGTGTGCCAGTGTGCGCACCTCCGTGGCCACCACTGCGAAGCCGCGGCCGCTTTCGCCCGCACGCGCGGCCTCGACCGCGGCATTGAGCGCCAGGATGTTGGTCTGGAAGGCGATGCCCTCGATGACCGCGATGCACTCGGTCATGCGGCGCGAACGTTCGGAGATCTGGTCCATGGCCTGCACGACACGCGCCACCACGGCGCCGCCTTGGTCGGCAGCCGCTTTGGCGGCGGCCGCCAGGCCGTCGGCCAGCTTCGCCGATTCGGCGTTCTGCGTCACCGAGGTGGCAATCTGCTCCATCGAAGAAGCGGTCTGCTGGAGGCTGGCCGCCGCTTGCTCGGTGCGTGACGACAGGTCAAGGCTGCCAGCTGCCACTTCGCCACTGGCGGTGCGGATGGAGTCGGTGGCACCGTGAACCTCACCGATGAGCCGTCGCAGGGAGGTCTGCATCCGCTCCAGACCCTTGATGAGGTCAGCCGCTTCGTCATGCCCGTTCACGTGCAGCTCGGCGCTCAGGTCACCGTCGGCAATTTGCGCCACCGCCGCGCCTGCCAACTGAAGGGGCCGTGTGACAGATCGCGTCATGAGCACGCTGCCCACCACGCCGGCCAGCAGCGACATCGCTGCCAGCAACTGCAAGACCCCTTGCGACTCTTCGATGGCGAGGTTGGATGCCCGGCTCTGTGTGGCAGCCTGGTCCTGGATGCCGGCCCGCAGGGCGGCGATTTGCGCAAGGTAGCTTGCCGCAGCGGGCACCAATTGCCGCTCCAGCACCACCGTGGCCTCGGGCGAGCGGGACTTGACCAGGTCGAACACGGCCTTGCGTGTACCCAGATAGGCCGCACGCTCCTTGGCCAAGGCGGCAAACCGGGCTTTACCCTCGTCGCTGGTTTCTCGCGCCTCCATTTTTTGCTGCAGTTCGGTGATCTGCGCTGAGGTCTCTTTCATGGGTGAATCAAACTGCGCGACCACTTCTGGGCCGGCGCCAGATTTGGCCAAAGCCAGCGCGCGACCGACGTTGAGGCGTGTCAAGCCTTCCCACGTCAAGGCGTCTGCGGCATGTTCGTTGCTCGCCATCAGCGCCTTCAGCTCGACCTGGGTTTTCTCCAACCGCCACCAGCCTACGCCGGAGGCCAGCGAGCCCAAGAGCAGCAAGGTGCCAAAGCCCAGCGCCAGGCGCAGGCCGATTCGAAGTTTCAAGAGATTCATGACGTCGATGGAGGTTGAACAGGGAAAGCCGAACACGTCTGCGCAAACCGCTGGACCGTGTCCGAACGGGTTCATTTCGGACGAGATGAACCTTATGCCCTTGCCCGCCGGGCGTTCTGGCGGTGTCGGCGGCTCAAGCGCGGCTGTTCGCTGCCACGTCAGCTTCTTCTGACGCTCCGCCGCCGTTCGAGCGGCGATGTCCGACCATCGACAGGGACGCGCCTGCAGCCAGACCGCCGCAGCACCGGCTTGCGACCCCTTCAGCCCAGGCCGCGCCGCGTGCCCAGCCTGATCAGTGCTGCATTGCTGTCGATGCCCAGTTTCTGCATCAAGCGCGTCTTGTGGGTGGAGATGGTCTTGATGCTCACCCCCCAGTCCGCGGCAATCTCGCTCAAGCGGCGTCCCGCGCAGATCAACTGGAAGACGTCCTTCTCGCGGGTTGTCAGGGCCGCGTCCCAGGCGGAGTCACTGGCGCTTTGCTGCCGCCGCAGCATGGGCTCCACGAGTCGGGGCGCAAGGAAGTGATGGCCACTGTGAACCTGGACCAGCGCTTCCTGCAGATGGTGCAGGCCGCTGTCCTTGGTGACGTATCCACGTGCGCCAGCGCGCATCGCGGCACTGACGACGCTGTCGTCATCGTGCATCGACAGCACGACGATGGGCAAGCCAGGGCGCGCTGCACGCAAGGTTTCGATCAGATCCACCCCGGCCGGTACGCCGCCGCTGTCCAGGCTCAGGTCCAGCACGACCACGTCCACCGCCTGGTCCAGTTCCAGCCAGTCCAGCACGGCCACGCGGCTGCCGGCCTGGGCCAGCACGTTGAAGCGGGGATCGGCATTGAGCGCGTGAGCCAGGCCTTCGCGCATCAACACATGGTCATCGCACAGCAGCAGGCGGATCATGCAGACCACCCAGCCACAGGCGACGGCACGACCAGGCTGAGGCAGGTGCCCAACCCAGGCTGGCTCTGGATCTGCAGGCGCGCGGCGGCGCGGCTGGCGCGCTGGCCCATGCCTGCCAAACCGCGGCCTGGGCCCCGCCGCGCACGCTCGACATCGAAGCCACTGCCGTCGTCTTCGACGCGCAACTCCAGTCCTTCACTGCAACAGGTCAGCGTCAGCGAGATGTGGTGCGCCTTGGCATGGCGGACTGCGTTTCCCAGGCCCTCTTGCGCCACGCGGAACAGCATCAGTACCACGGGGACGGGCAATCCAGGAGGGATGGTGCCTATGTGCAGATCGATGTCCACATCACCCTGGCGTGAGAAGTCGACGGCCAGGCCCTGCAACGCGGGCACCAGACCCAGATCCAGGGCGGCAGGCCGTTGTGCACGGCTCAGGTCGCGCACGGCTGCCGTGCAGCCGTCCAACAGCCGGTGCATGTGCTCTGCAGCCACGGGGGCCAGGGCGGCAACAAGATCGGCTTCCAGGCGCAGGCCCCCGAGCAACTGGCCGAGTTCGTCATGCAGCTCGCGCGCCAGTTCGGCGCGCAACTCGTCCAGTCTTTCTTGCTGTTGCGCTGTCACTTCTTCAAGCTGCAGGCGCGTCTCGACGAGGGATGCTTCCGTCTGCACCCGATGGGACGCGTCTTCCAGAACGCTCAGGTGCACGCCGGGCTGGATGTGTGCCGTGGCCATGTAATCCACCACCAGCCGGCGGCCGTCCTTGCGCAGCAGCGTTGCGCGCCCGACCTCGTGATCGGCGTGGATGAAGCGCCGCCAGACCTGGCTCGAGCGCTCGGGCTCGGCCATCAGGTCGGGCAACGACAGCTGCAGCAGTTCATCCCGCGAATAGCCCAGCAGCGCACAGGCCGCCGGGTTGGCATCGACATAGGCCCCGTGGTCGTCGGCCAGCAGAATGGCGTTCAATGCGCCGTCGAACAGCGCCTGCAAGCGGGCATGCGCGGGCGCCTTGGTTGACTCGCCATCACGCCACGGCCGCGCGCGCACGTCCAACGCAAACAGGCGTTGGCCCGTTTGCTGGTCAAGCAACTGCGCAGCGCGCCGCAATTCATCCGTGATTCGTTCAAGGTTGATTGCAGCAAGATCGGTTTCGACTTCGGCTTCCATAGGTGAGTTGGTAATCAATGCGTTGAGGTCACCATCAGCGCAAATCCGAGCCTTCCGCCTGCGCTGAAGGCGCAGCGGTTTGCACGGATGCCTGGGCACGCGCCGCCGCGTTCAGCTGGTGGTCGACTTCAGCGAGCAGTGCCGCCGCGGAAACCGGCTTGGTGATGTAGGCCACAAAGCCTGCGGCTTTGGCCAAGGCGATGTCGTCTTGCATCGCATTGGCCGACACAGCGATGCACGGCGTCGCGGCAGACTCCGCCTGGGCACGCAGGACGGACAAGACGTCGATGCCGCTCATGTCGGGCAGCCGCATGTCCACCAGCACCAGATCGGGCCGATGCTGCGCCGCCGCTGCTGTCCCGCTGGCGCCATCGACCGCCAGGTGCAACTGCACGCCGGGTCGGAACGCAAAGATCGCCTCCATCAGCAGGCGATTGACCTCGTCGTCGTCGATGTACAGCACCGTACCGCGGATTTCGTTGCGCAACTCCGCCTCGCTGAGCCTGGCCTGGGCGGCAGCGGGCTCGTTGGCCTTGACTGCACTGGGTGCTGCAGACTCCAGATCAAAGGAAAACTCCGAGCCTTGGCCCTCCACGCTGACGACCGCGAGGCTGCCGCCCATCAAATCGACCAGCCTGCGCGTGATCACCAGGCCGATGCCCGTCCCCTGCACCGCCGAATTCTCTCGGCCCAGGCGGTTGAAAGGCTGGAAGAGAGCCTGAACCTGCACCGGGCTCATCCCCAAGCCGGTGTCGCTCACCACAAAGCGCACGCGGCCCGCGCAGGCCTCCACGCGCAAAAGCACCTGTCCGCCAGCGCGGTTGTACTTGACGGCGTTGGACAGCAGATTGAGCAACACCTGGTGCAGGCGCATGGGGTCGGCGCGAACCCTCAGAGCAGGCGCTTCGTGGCCGCTGGCACCGGCGGCCGGGTCCTGCAGCGTCAGGTCAACGTGGGCCGGCGCAGCCAGCACGTTGACGCTGCGCAGGGCGTCCTGCGCCGCGTCCCTGGGGTCGATGTCCTGCAGCAGGATGGCCATCGAGCCCGCCTCGATGCGCGAGACATCCAGTACCTCGTCAATCAACATCAGCAGGTGTTCGCCTGCC
The DNA here is from genome assembly GCA_031414735.1 of Burkholderiales bacterium. Lineage (GTDB taxonomy): Bacteria > Pseudomonadota > Gammaproteobacteria > Burkholderiales > Burkholderiaceae_C > Rubrivivax. Next base: position 15,193 of record JANNWL010000520.1, read on the forward strand.
CTGTGAATGCGCCCGACATGCAGGCTCTGTTCGGGCGTCAAAGCCTGCTCTAGTCCGCCCTGCAGCACTTCAGAAAAGCCCAGGATGGCGTTCAGCGGCGTGCGCAGCTCGTGGCTCATGCGCGACAGAAAGGCCGATTTGCTCTGGCTCGCGGCCTCGGCCACTTCCTTGTCGACCCGCATCTGTTCAGCTTGTTGGCGCGCGCTGAAATCGGACATGACACACAAGTGCAGGCCCTCCAGCACGTTGGCCGCTGCCTTGAATTCCACGGCCAACAAGCTGCCGTTCTTGCGCCGCACGTCCAACAGCCCGTGGTGCTTGCCGTGGGTCTGCAAGTCACGCCAGAAATCTGCGGGTTGCTCCACCGCCGCTGGCAGCACCAGGAAGCTGGCTGCTTCCGTGCCCAGCAGCTCTTGCCGGCTGTAGCCCAAGAGCTCGCAGACCGCCAGATTGACATCGGCCACACGCCCGTGGCGGTCGACCAGCACGATCGCATTCAAGGCGTTGTCGAACAGGGACTGCAGGCGTTGCTGGCTTTGCAGAAGGGCCTCTTGCGCAAGCTGCCGTTCGGTCACGTCACGCCAGCAAACGACCGTGCCCACACACTGCCCAGCCATGCGCTGCGGCGCCACGAAGCGTTCGAAGCGGCGGCCGTCGCGCATTCTGAAGGTGTCGCAGTGCTCCTGCTCGGGCAGCGCGCGCAGCGCTTCGATGCGCGCCACAAAGACCGCAGAGTCTTCCACCTGGTTGGCTGCAAACCGCGTCAGCGCTGCGCCGTCACCCTGCTGCATCAGCAGCAGCGGCATGTTCCACAGCTGGATGTAGCGTTGGTTCCAGGCCAGGACACGGTGGGTGGTGTCCAGCGCCACGATGCAGTCCGGCGAGCTTTCCAGGGTGGCGTGCAACAGCGCCAGCGAGGCGCTGAGTTCATTGGCCCTGGCTTCGAGCGACAGCTTTGCCGCAATAAGTGCGTGCTGGGTCTCGCGCTGCAGGCTCTGGATGCTGCGCGAGGTGAGCATGGCCGCCCGCCGCAAGGCAGGGCCATCGTCTGCGGCCGGCAGTGCGATTGAAACTGTCATCGTGTTGACGCGGTTCAAGGCCCCGAAGGCAATTCGGTACGAAGCCGCCGTTGCAGCACCGCACTGGCCAAGGCATTGCCCTCGACCCGCGCCTGGATCTTCGCGAAGGCCAGCTCGCGGGTGGTCGACACGTCGTCACAGAACGGCGAAAAGCCGCAGTCGTCGGTGCTGCCAAGTTGGTGCACGGGGATGTACTCGGCGGCTTCCAGGATGCGGTCACGCACTTGTTCGGGTGACTCCACCTGTCCGTTCAAGGGATCGATGACGCCGATGAACACACGTTGCTCGGGCTTGATGAGGTCACGGATGGAGCGCAGCACGCGCAGCCGGTCCGGCTCGCCGGCCAGCGCGATGAAGAAGTTGCCGGCACGCAGCTCGAACAGGCTGGGCAAGAGCTCGGCATAGTCGACGTCGCGGCTGTGGGTGGAATCGCGGTCGGCACCAGGACAGGTGTGCACGCCGATGCGCTGCAAGTCGCTGGCGGAGAAGTTGTTCAGGGCCAGGTTGTTGAGCTGGATGAAGTTGTCCAGCAGGCGACCCGTCGGGTCCAGCTTGTGGGCCAGGCGGCCTTCGGTGAAATCAATCTGCACCAGATGCGCGCCCTTGCGCAGACAGGCGCGCACCTCGTGTTCATGTTCAGCGAGCAGGTCCTTCAAAAACTGGTCGCGCGAATAGCCCGGCAAGTCGTCGGCGGGGTAGAAAAGACTCAGTGCCGAAGGCGAGATCACCGCCTGCTTGACAGGCAGGTGGGTCATTGCCAGCGCTTCTGCGACGAAGCGGTCGGCGTAGCGCGCATAGCGAAACGGACCCTGCGTCAGGCGTGGCCACTGCCGGTAGTGGTCGACGAACTGCAGCCTAAAGCCGTCCGGGGCGAAGTTGGCACTGCCATGCACGCAATAGGTCGCGAAGTTCTGGAACTTGCGCTGCTCGCCATCACTGATCACGGGCGACCCGGTGGCCTCGAAGCGCAGGATCGTGTCCTTTGTGGCGGCCGTGTACAGCGCTTCCAGTTCCGCCGCGGTCACCTGTCCTTGGGCTTGCGCGGCCATGGCTTGAATCAGTTCCAGCGGTCTTGGGATGCTGCCTATGGGCTGCGTGGGCAGGGCTGTGAACGATTGCGGTACGGGCATGTCGAGGTCCTCGGATGATCGTTGAGATGCCGCGACGGGGGTACCGGGCCGAAGACTTCGGCGGCCCGGGGAGCCACCTTGAAAATTTCCTTCCGGCGAAGATTCTGACGCGCGGAATGGATGCCGTCAGTCGGACGTTATGCCGAGCGTGCACAGGACAAGTCCTACAATTTATTCAGAGTTTTCGTACCTACAAAGCTTGGCGGCGACGACCCCCGCACCGCCGGCGCCGCGCCCGCCGCTGGGTGCGCGAACGAACAGACGCTGCAACCGCCGCCTTGCATGCTCTGTCGGCCCAGATCATGCGTGCGCTGGTGCCGGCAGCGCCTTGCTCGGCGCGGGGCAGCATCCCCACCGGAGAACCAGACATGCTGTTTGACGCCTTCAAGTCCCGCTCGCTGCAACTCAGCAACCATATGGTGATGGCGCCCCTGACACGCAGCCGCGCCACGCCTGACCACACCCCCAACGCCTTGATGGCCACCTACTACGGCCAACGGGCCAGCGCCGGCTTGATCATCACCGAGGGCACCTCACCCAGCGCCAACGGGCTGGGCTACCCGCGCATACCGGGGCTTTTCAACGCCGCGCAAGCGGAGGCCTGGAAGGCAAGCACGGCGGCGGTGCACGCTAAAGGAGGCAAGATCTTCGTGCAGTTCATGCACTGCGGCCGCGTGGCGCATGTGGACAACCTGCCGGCCGGGGCCGAGGTGCTGGGCCCGGGTGCCGAGGTGTGTCCGGGCGAGATGTTCACCGACACCTTGGGGCTGCAGCCGCACAGCCTGCCGCGCGTGATGACGCTGGCCGACATCGCCCACACGGTGGCCGAGCACGCACGCGCTGCCAAGCTGGCCATGGACGCGGGGTTCGACGGCATCGAGCTGCATGGCGCGAATGGCTACTTGATCGAGCAGTTCCTGAACCCGCTGATCAACCAGCGCACGCACGACCACGGCGGCAGCATCGAAGACCGCAACCGGCTTGCGGTGGAGATCGCGCGCGTCACCGTGGCGGCCATCGGCCGCGACCGCGTGGGCATGCGGCTGTCGCCTTACGGCGTGTTCAACGGCACCGGCGAGTTCCCCGAGGTGCAGGCGCAGTACCTGGCGCTGGCCAAGTCGCTGTCGGCGCTGGGCCTGCTGTACATCCACCTGGTCGACCACTCGTCGATGGGCGCGCCACCGGTACCGGCGGACTTCAAGCTCAAGCTTCGTGCGGCCTTCGACGGCCTGTTCATCCTGTCTGGCGGCTTTGACCACGCCAGTGCCGAGCAAGCCTTGCTCGA
>JANNWL010000521.1:0-1581 GCA_031414735.1 Burkholderiales bacterium
AGCGCCGCGTGCGCGCAGGCGACCTGGCGCGTGCCGATGCCCTGGCCGCCCTGGCCGAGCACGCGGCAGCCACCGGGGTGCAGTCGGACGTTCGCCAGCGCCTGCACGCGGCACGCGCGCGCTGGACCTGGCTCACGGGCCTGGCGGCAGCGCCCGACCTGACGGAGCCCGCGGTCGCTGCACTCTCCGCCGAAACGGCGACTCCGCACCCGGAACTGCAGCTCGCCAGCCAGTCCACCGAACTGGCTCGCAAGCGTGTGGCGCTGATGCGGCACTCGCGCCGCGATGCCCCCGAGCTGACTTTCGGCCTGCGCCAAGAAATCCCGGGGCGTGGCGAAGCGTCACAGGGCAGCCTGGTGGTCGGGCTGCGCCTGCCCTTGGATACCGACGACCGCAACCGGCCGCTGGAAGCCGCCGCGCTCGCCGAACTGGACGTCGCCGAGACCCGCGAGCAACGCCTGCGTGAACGCCTGGACAGCGAGGTCGCCGCGGCCCGCGAAGCGCAGCGATCGGCCCAGGCGCAAGCCGAGACCGAGGCCACGCGTGCCCGCCTGCTGCGTGAACGCGCCTTCCTGATCGACAAGTCCTTCCGTGCCGGCGAGACACCGCTGCCCGACCTGCTGCGCGCGCTCGCCGCTGCGGCACAGGCCGACAGCGCGGCAGCCCGCCAGACCGCCGCGCTGGGCCTGGCCCGCGCGCGCCTCCAACAAACCCTCGGACTCCTGCCATGAACCTGATGCCTACCCGCTGCGCACTGCAGCACCTGATGGCTGCCGCCCTGAGCGCGCTGCTCCTGGTCGCCAGCACGCCAACCCTGGCCGGCCCCGGTGCCCACGGCCCGAATGGCGAACACCTGGACGGCCCGACCACGGTGCGCGCCGCATCGGCACTGCCACGCGTCGAAGCCCAAACGGAGACCTTCGAACTGGTCGCCGAACTGCGCACCGGCGAGTTGGTCATCGTGGTCGACCGCTTTGAGTCCAATGAACCGGTGCTGGGCGCCAGGCTCGAGGTCGAGAGCGGCTCGCTCAAGTCCTTGGCCACCTTCCGCGCCGAGCAAGGCGACTACGTCGTCACCGACGCGCCCCTGCTGAAGGCACTGGCGGCACCCGGCGAACACGGCCTCGTGTTCGCGCTGGTCGCGGGCAAGGACAGCGACCTGCTCGATGGCACGCTGGTGACCGCCAGCACTGGCAGCGCCACCGCGGCGAAGAACGGCGACGGGCACGCCCACGGCGATGACGACCACAGCCATGGACACGACCACGGGCTGGAACGCGCCGCCTGGATCGGCGCCGGCGTCGCGACCCTGGGCCTCATCGGCGGTATCGCCTGGTGGCGCCAGCGCCGCCGGCCGGCAGGCGCATTGCAAGGGGGACTGTGATGATGAAGAAACCACTCCTTCCAAGGCGCCACGCGGCCGCGGTCGCAGCCACGGCACTGATCACCAGCCTGCAGTGGCTGTCACCCGCGCAGGCCGGCCCGGGCGCGCACGGCCCCAACGGCGAACACCTCGACGCGCCCGGCGCCGCAGTCAACGCTTCGGGCCTGGTGCGCCTGCCCGACGGCAGCGTCAACGTG
>JANNWL010000522.1:0-15648 GCA_031414735.1 Burkholderiales bacterium
GGGGCGCCCCTTGCCATCCAGGCCAGTGCCTCGGCGCGCTCCACGCGCAGCGCCGTCGCGCCCAACCGGGCCTGGCTGGCCTGCAGGCTGGCCACCAGCGCGGCGTCGCGCTCCAGCAGCGTCACCTCGGCCGCGCCGCGCGAGGCCGCCTCGAAGCCCAGCGCGCCGCTGCCGGCAAAGGCGTCCAGCACGCGCCAGCCTGTCAGGTCCTGGCCGAGCCAGTTGAACAGCGTTTCGCGCACGCGGTCGGGCGTGGGGCGCAGGCCGGGCCGGTCGAGCACGGGCAGCTTGCTGCGCTTCCACTGGCCGCCGATCAGCCGCACCTCGCGAGGCCGGGCGCCGGTCATTGCCGAACCGCGATGCCCTGCTGCGCCATCAGCGCCTTGGCCTGGCCGACCGTGAACTCGCCGTAGTGGAAGATGCTGGCGGCCAGCACCGCATCGGCACCGCCGTGGCGAATGCCGTCGACCAGGTGCTGCAAGGTGCCGACGCCGCCCGAGGCGATCACCGGCACCGGCACGGCGTCGCAGACGGCGCGCGTGAGTTCGAGATCGAAGCCGCTCTTGGTGCCGTCGCGGTCCATGCTGGTGAGCAGGATTTCGCCGGCGCCGAGTTCGGCCATCTGCCGCGCCCAGGCCACGGCATCCAGCCCGGTGTTCTTGCGGCCGCCATGGGTGTAGACGTCCCAGCCCGAGCCGTCGGCGCGGCGCTTGGCATCGATGGCGACCACGATGCACTGCGCGCCGTAGCGGTCCGACGCATCGCGGATGACCTGCGGGTTGGCCACCGCGGCTGAATTGAAGCTGACCTTGTCGGCACCGGCGTTGAGCAGCCGGCGCACGTCGTCCACCGTGCGCACGCCGCCGCCGACCGTGAGCGGGATGAAGACCTGCGACGCCACGGCCTCGATGATGTGCAGGATCACGTCGCGCTGGTCGCTGGTGGCGGTGATGTCGAGAAAGGTCAGCTCGTCGGCGCCCTGCCCGTTGTAGCGCGCGGCGATTTCAACCGGGTCGCCGGCGTCGCGCAGTTCGACGAAGTTGACACCCTTGACGACGCGGCCGCCTGTGACGTCGAGGCAGGGAATGATGCGTTTGGCAAGCACCTGGCGCTCAGCCCGCGCCGTTCAGCTCGTCGGCGCGGGCCTGCGCCGCGGCGAAATCGAGCGCGCCGCTGTAGATGCTGCGCCCACAAATGACGCCCTCGACGCCGTCGCCCTGCACCGCGCACAGCGCCTCGATGTCGGTCATGCCCGACAGACCGCCGGATGCGAACACCGGGATCGTGAGGGCCTGCGCCAGCTTCACCGTGGCGTCGATGTTGATGCCGGTGAGCATGCCGTCGCGGCCGATGTCGGTGTAGATCACGCCTTCGACGCCGTAGTCCTGGAACTTCTTGGCCAGATCGATGACCTCGTGGCCGGAGAGCTTGCTCCAGCCGTCGGTGGCCACCATGCCGTTCTTGGCATCCAGGCCCACGATGATGTGACCGCCAAAGGCGCTGCAGGCGTCCTTCAGGAAGCCCGGGCTCTTGACGGCGGCGGTGCCGATGATGATGTAGCTCAGGCCGTCATCGAGGTAGCGCTCGATGGTGTCGAGGTCGCGGATGCCGCCGCCCAGCTGCACCGGGATGATGTCGCCCACGGCGCGCAGGATGGCCTTGACGGCGACCTCGTTGACTGGCTTGCCAGCAAAGGCGCCGTTGAGGTCCACCAGGTGCAGGCGGCGGGCGCCGGCCTCGACCCAGCGCCGCGCCATGGCGGCGGGGTCAAGCCCGAAGGTGGTGGAGACGTTCATGTCGCCTTGTTCCAGGCGAACACAGTGACCGTCCTTGAGGTCGATGGCGGGTATCAGCAACATGGCTGGAGGTGCTTGGGTGATGAGGTCGGCGGGGTGGGCGTGCGGGTGACCGGGTGACTTACGGTTTCCAGTGCAGGAAGTTGCGGTACAGGGCCAGGCCCTGGTCGGCGCTCTTCTCGGGGTGGAACTGGGTCGCGAAAATGTTATCCCGCGCCAGCGCCGAGGTAAAGCGGCCGCCGTAATCGGTCTCGCCGGCGCTGTGCAGCCTGTCCGCAGGCGCGGCGAAGAAGCTGTGCACGAAGTAGAACCAGCTGTCATCGGGCACGCCGTTCCAGATCGGATGCGCCGCACTGCCCACGGGTTGCGTGACGCGGTTCCAGCCCATCTGCGGCACCTTGTAGCGGCTGCCATCGGGCTGCAGCCGGCCTTCGAGCTGGAAGCGGCGGACCCGGCCGGCAATCAAGCCCAGGCCCGGCGTGTCCTGCTCTTCGCTGTGGTCCAGCAGCATCTGCATGCCCACGCACACACCCATCAGCGGCTTGTTCGCGGCGGCGTGCAGGACGGCGGCTTGCAGGCCGGAATCCCGCAGCTCGCGCATGCAGTCGCGCATGGCGCCCTGGCCGGGCAGCACCACGCGGTCGGCGGCCAGCACGTCGTCGGGGCGTGAGGTGACGACCACATCGATACCCGAGCCCGCAGCCACGTGCAACACGGCCTGCGACACCGAGCGCAGGTTGCCCATGCCGTAGTCGACAACGGCGACGGTCGGCATGGCGCTAGAGGCTGCCCTTGGTTGAAGGGATCACGCCGGCCGACCGTGGGTCAAGCGTCAGCGCCTTGCGCAGTGCGCGCGCAAAGGCCTTGAACACCGACTCGCACTGGTGGTGCGCGTTGTGGCCCTTGAGGTTGTCGATGTGCACTGTCGCCAGCGCGTGGTTGCAGAAGCCCTGGAAGAACTCGTAGGCCAGCTGGGTGTCGAAGCCGCCGATGGCGCCGGCCTTGAAGGGCACGTCCATGTGCAGGCCCGGGCGCCCGGAGAAATCGATCACCACGCGCGACAGCGCTTCGTCCAGCGGCACGTAGGCGTGGCCGTAGCGCGTGATGCCGCGTTTGTCGCCCACCGCCTGCGCGACGGCCAGGCCCAGCGTGATGCCGACGTCTTCCACCGTGTGGTGGCCGTCGATGTGCAGGTCGCCCACGGCCTGGATGTCCAGGTCGATGAGGCCATGGCGGGCGATCTGGTCGAGCATGTGGTCGAAGAAGCCGATCCCGGTGGAAAGCTGCGCAGCACCCGTGCCGTCCAGGTTCAGCTGGACGCGGATCTGCGTCTCCTTGGTGTCGCGACGAACGTCGGCGGTGCGGTTCACACGGACTCCTTGAGGGCTGCGATGAGCTGGGTGGTTTCGTCGGGCGTGCCCACCGTCAGGCGCAGGCAGTTGGCCAGCAGCGGGTGCAGCGCCGACACGTTTTTGATGAGGATGCCGCGCGCCTTCAGCGCCGCGAAGCTGCGCGCGGCGTCGGACACGCGGGCCAGCACCATGTTGGCGTCGCTGGGGAACGGGTGCACGCCGGGCAGGGCCTGCAGTGCGGCGACCAGTCGCTGGCGCTGCTCACAAATGGACTGGGCCTGACGGGCGTATTCGTCGGCATGCTCCAGCGCGAACAGCGCCGCCTCGGCGTTGAGCACGCCCACGTTGAAGGGTGGGCGCAGCTTGTCGATCTGTGCGATGAGTTCGCTGCGGCCCATCAGGTAGCCGATGCGCACCCCGGCCAGGCCGAACTTGCTCATCGTGCGCATCACCAGCACATGGTCATGCGCGCGCAGCCAGGCCATCGAGTCGCGGCTGGCAAAGGGCTGGTAGGCCTCGTCCATCACCACCAGACCATGCTGTGCGCTCACGGCGTCGATGACGGCCTGTACCGCCCGCACGTCCCACAGGTTGGCCGTGGGGTTGTTCGGGTAGGCGAGGTAGACCAGGGCCGGTCGGTGCTGCGCGATGGCTGCGAGCATGGCCGGCACGTCCAGCTCGAAGTCGGCCGTCAGCGGCACGCCCACGAAGCCCAAGCCCAGCAACCGCGACGACATCTCGTACATCACGAAGCCCGGCACTGGCGCCAGCGCCACCGCACCCGGCACATCACAGGCCATGCTGAGCATGGTAATGATCTCGTCGGAGCCATTGCCCAGCGTCAGCGCACAGCCGACAGGCAGGCCGGCATGCGAGGCCAGGGCGCGCTTCAGGTCGTCGCCGCGGCCGGCCGGGTAGCGGTTGAGGGCCACCTGCGCCAGCCGTTCGCCCAGCGCCTGCCGCAAGGCCTGCGGCAGCCGGTGCGGGTTCTCCATGGTGTCGAGCTTGACCATGCCGTCGCTGGGCTGCACAGCGTAGGCGTGCATGGACTGCACGTCCTGGCGCAGGGTGTGGGCGATGCGTGCGGAAAGGCCTGGGTTCATGGTGTGGGCGGCCGGTCCAGCCTGAGCACCATCTTGTGCTCGCCCTCGTCAATTTCGCCGGTGTAGGCAAAGCCCAGCTTCTCGTAGAACGGTCCGGCGTGCCCCGGCGCCATCACGTGGGACAGACCCACCTCGCCCACGCCCCAGCGCTGCGCTTCCTCAAGCACCCAGGCCATCGCCAGCCGACCCAGGCCGCGGCGCTGGTGGCGGGCGTCGACGAGAAGGCGCCACACGTACAACTGCTCGGCCGGCTTCTCCTTGTCCAGGCGCGCGTCGTAGAGCAGCATCATGCCGACGGGCTCGTCGCCGTCGAACATCGCCACGGCGCGTCCGGCGGGCTCATACGCGACCTGGGCCAGAGAGCGGTCCACCGGTGCCACGAACTTGCGCTGGCCTGGGGCCACCTGCAGCTTCATCACGGCCGCTGCGTTGCCGGCATCCACGCGCCGAACGCTGAACACGATGTCAGCACGCGTTGGCTGGGCGGCGTCGGACAGGCGCATCTCGGCCGCGCGGGCATGGGCTTGCAGGCCCTCGCCATGCGCCAGCTCGGCGGCCACGCGCCCCAAGGGCTGGGCGGCTGCGGCGCTGACTTCGATGAGGCTGCTGCGCTTGACGAAGTCGTACACGCCCAGCGGCGACGAAAAGCGCGCCGTGCCTGACGTGGGCAGCACGTGGTTGGGGCCGGCGCAGTAGTCGCCCAGGCTCTCGCTGGTGTAAGCGCCCAGGAAAATCGCCCCGGCGTGGCGCAGCTGCGGTTCCCAGCGCGCGGGCTCGGTGGCGCTGACTTCGAGGTGCTCGGGCGCCACGCGGTTGCTGATCTCGCAGGCTTCTTCCATCGAGCGGGTGTGGATCAGCGCACCGCGGCCCAGAAGGCTGGCGCGGATGATGTCGCGGCGCGGCATCTCGGGCAGCAGGCGCTCCATCGCCTGGGCGACCTGGTCGAGGTAGGCCGCGTCGGGGCACAGCAGGATGCTCTGCGCCAGCTCGTCGTGCTCGGCCTGGCTGAAGAGGTCCATGGCCACCCAGTCGGCGGGCGTCGTGCCGTCGGCCAGGACCAGGATCTCGCTGGGCCCGGCGATCATGTCGATGCCGACCTGGCCGAACACGCGGCGCTTGGCCGCGGCCACGTAGGCATTGCCCGGGCCGGTGATCTTGTCGACGCGCGGAATGCTCTGCGTGCCGTAGGCCAGCGCCGCCACGGCCTGCGCGCCGCCGATCGTGAAGACGCGCTGCACACCGGCCAGGAAGGCGGCGGCCAGCACCAGGGCATTGCGTTCGCCGCCTGGCGTGGGCACGACCATGATGATTTCCGCCACCCCGGCCACGTGCGCGGGAATGGCGTTCATGAGCACGCTGGACGGGTAGGCCGCCTTGCCGCCGGGCACATAGATGCCCACGCGGTCCAGCGGCGTCACCTTCTGGCCCAGGCGGCTGCCGTCGGCGTCGGTGTAGTGCCAGCTGCGGCTGCTGGCTTCGAGCTGGCGCTCGTGGAAATCGCGCACACGCTCGGCCGCTGCCTGCAGCGCGCTGCGCTGCGCGGGCGTGATGGCGTCGAAGGCCGACTTGAGCTCGGGCTGGCCGATTTCGAGTGCCACCATGTCGGCGGCGTGCACGCCGTCGAAGCGCGCGGTCAGCTCGAGCACGGCGGCATCACCGCGGGCGCGCACGTCGGCAATGATCTCTGCGGCACGCGCGTCGATGGCCGGGTCGCCGTCGGCACCGTCGTGCTGCAGGCGTTGGAACTGCGCTTCGAAGTCGGCCGAGGCCGTCGACAGCCGGCGGATCAGTTCGGTCATGACTGCGCCCCCACGGCGCGCTCGAAGGCATCGATGAGCGCACGCAAGGGCTCGCGCTTCAGCTTCAGCGAAGCAGGATTGACGACCAGCCGCGACGAGATGTCCATCACCCGTTCGACCTCGACCAGGTGGTTGGCCTTGAGTGTGCTGCCGGTCGACACCAGGTCGACGATGGCGTCGGCCAGGCCCGTCAGCGGCGCCAGCTCCATCGAGCCGTAGAGCTTGATCAGGTCCACGTGGACGCCCTTGGTGGCGAAGTGCTGGCGCGCCAGGTGGGTGTACTTGGTGGCGACGCGGATGCGCGAACCCTGTTTCACGGCGCTGGCGTAGTCGAAGTCTTCGCGCACCGCCACGCTCAGGCGGCAGCGCGCGATGTTCAGGTCGAGCGGGCGGTACAGGCCCACGGCGCCGCCGCCGGCCAGCGCCGCGTGTTCGAGCAGCATGTCCAGCCCGGCCACGCCCAGGTCGGCCCCGCCGTGCTCCACGTAGGTGGGCACGTCGCTGGCGCGCACCAGCACCACGCGCACGTCGGCGCGGGTGGTGGCCAGGATGAGCTTGCGGCTGCGCTCGGGGTCGTCCAGCAGTTCAATGCCGGCGGACCGCAGCAGCGGCATCGAGTCGTCGAGGATGCGGCCCTTGGACAGGGCGAGGGTGATCATGTCAGGGGTTCGGGGGGCTGTCACTTCACCCGTTCGATGTCGGCACCCAGGCCGCGCAGCTTGGCTTCCATGCCGTCGTAGCCGCGGTCCAGGTGGTAGATGCGGTCGATGCGCGTTTCACCGTCGGCCACCAGGCCGGCGATGACCAGGCTGGCCGAGGCGCGCAGGTCGGTGGCCATCACGGTGGCGCCAGACAACTTGGCGACGCCCTGGACCACGGCAGTGTGCCCGTCGATCTGCACGTTGGCGCCCAGGCGCACCAGCTCATTGACGTGCATGAAACGGTTCTCGAAGATCGTCTCCGAGATCTTCGCCACGCCGTCGGCCACGCAATTGACGGCCATGAACTGGGCCTGCATGTCGGTCGGGAAGGCGGGGTACTCGCTGGTGCGGAAGCTCACCGCCCGCGGCCGGCCGGTTGCGCGCACACGGATCCAGTCGGCACCGATCTCGATCTGCACACCCGCCTCGCGCAGCTTGTCCAGCACGGCGTCCAGGTGGTCGGCGCGGGTGCCGCGCAGCACCACGTCGCCGCCGGTGGCCGCCACGGCGCACAGGAAGGTGCCGGTCTCGATGCGGTCGGGGATGATGCGGTGCGCCACCTTGGGCGCGTGCAGCTTGTCCACGCCCTGGATGCGGATGCGGCGCGTGCCGTGGCCTTCGATCTGCGCGCCCATGGCGATCAGCATCTCGGCCAGGTCGGGAATCTCGGGCTCTTGCGCTGCGTTTTCCAGCACCGTCTCGCCTTCGGCAAGCGTGGCGGCCATGAGCAGGTTTTCGGTGCCGGTGACGGTGACCATGTCGGTCGTGATGCGCGCACCCTTCAGCCGCGAGACCTTGGCGATGATGTTGCCGCGCTCGACCGCGATCTGCGCACCCATGGCCTGCAGGCCCTTGATGTGCTGGTCGACCGGCCGCGAGCCGATGGCGCAGCCGCCGGGCAGCGACACCACCGCCACGCCGAAACGCGCGAGCAGCGGGCCCAGCACAAGGATGGACGCGCGCATGGTCTTCACCAGTTCGTACGGCGCCACGGGGCTGTTGACCGGGCCGGCGTCGATGGTGACGCTGTGGCCGGCTGCGTCGGTCCAGTCGGCCACCGCCCCCATCTGGCGCAGCAGCTTCAGCGTGGTCGACACGTCCTGCAGGCGTGGCACATGGGTCAACTGCACGGGCTCGGCTGTGAGCAGCGCGGCGCACAACTCGGGCAGGGCCGCGTTCTTGGCGCCGGAGATCGCGACTTCGCCCTGAAGGGGGCGGCCGCCGCGGATGAGGAGTTTGTCCATGGGGTGGCTTGAGGCTGTCGCGCTGCACCGCCGGGACCCGACTCACGCAGCCCGCAGGCGGCGCACGGCGGCTCCCTGCGGCGCACCGCAGGGTTGGTCAGTGGTGGTTTTGGGCCGGCGCGCCCATGCCCTGGACGGGCAAGGCGGCGGCGTATTCGGCGGGGGTGAGCGTCTTCATGGAAAGCGCGTGAATTTGCTCGCGCATTCTATCGCCGAGCGCCGCGTAGACGCGCTGGTGGCGGCGGATGCGGGCCAGGCCCTCGAACTCGGCGGACACGATGGTGGCGAAGAAGTGCCGGCCATCGCCTTGAACGTCCAGATGCGTGCAGCCCAGGCCGGCTGCGATGTAGTCCTGGACTTGCTGAGGGGTGGGATCGCTCATGTTGCTGCAGATTGTCTCAGGACCGCAGCTTGTAGCCGCTGGCCAGCAGCCGCAGCGTGACCGTCGCGACCACCGCAAAGGCCGCACCCACCACCGCCAGGCTCAGCCAGGGCGAGACATCGCTGACGCCGAAGAAGCCGCGCCTGAAGCCGTCGATCATGTAGAAGAAGGGGTTCAGGTGGCTGGCTGTCTGCCACACCGCCGGCAGCGAATGCACCGAGTAGAAGACACCCGACAAGAACGTCATGGGCATGATGATGAAGTTCTGAAAGGCCGACATCTGGTCGAACTTGTCGGCCCACAGACCAGCGATCAAGCCCAGCGAGCCCATCATGCCGGCGCCCAGCGCCGCGAAGATGATGATCCACCACGGTTCGGCCAGCCGCAGCGGTGCCAGCCAGGCGGTAACCACAAACACGCCAGTACCCACCACCAGCCCGCGCACCATGGCCGCGCCCACATAGGCCACGAACCAGGCCCGGTGCGACAGCGGCGTGACGAGCAGGAACACGAGGTTGCCCGTGACCTTGCTTTGCACCAACGAGCTGCTGCTGTTTGCAAAGGCGTTCTGCAGCACGCTCATCATCACCAGGCCGGGGATGAGGAAGCTGGTGTAGCCCACGCCTTCAAAGACCTGCACCTTGTCTTCCAGCACGTGGCCGAATATCAGCACGTACAGCACCGCCGTCAGCACGGGTGCTGCCACCGTCTGGAAGGCCACCTTCCAGAAGCGCAGGATTTCCTTGCGGAACAGCGTGCCCGTGCCTTCAAAACTCATTGGGGCACTGCCTTCATGGTGTCCAGGAACACGTCTTCCAGATCGGCGCGGCCGATTTCCAGGTCTTCGACCTTCACGCCGCCGGCGCGCAGCGCGGCCAGCAGCGTTTCCACCTCGGCGGCGTCACGCGCGGCCAGTTGGACGATGCGCCCGGTGACGCGCGCCCGGGCGGCCAAGTCGGCCGGCAGCGGCTGGTCGGCCTTGAAGCGCAGCATGGTGCTGGCCACGCCGGCCAGCAGGGCCGAGGTCTTGTCCAGCGCCACGAGCCTGCCCTTCTTGAGCATGGCGATGCGCCCGCACAGCGCCTCGGCCTCTTCCAGGTAATGCGTCGTCAGCAGCACGGTGTGGCCCGCGCGGTTCAGGCGCGAGATGAAGGCCCACAGCGTCTGCCGCAGTTCCACGTCGACGCCGGCCGTGGGCTCGTCGAGCACGATCACCGGCGGCTTGTGCACCAGCGCCTGGGCTACCAGCACGCGCCGCTTCATGCCGCCCGAGAGCTGCCGCATGTTGGCGCCGGCCTTGTCGGCCAGGCCCAGTTCGGCCAGCAGTTCGTCGATCCAGGCGTCGTTGTGCTTGACGCCGAAGTAGCCGCTCTGGATGCGCAAGGTCTCGCGCACACTGAAGAAGGGGTCGAACACCAGTTCCTGCGGCACGATGCCAAGTGACTTGCGCGCCGCCGCGTAGTCGGTGACCACGTCGTGGCCCATCACCTGCACATGGCCGCCGGCGTCGGCGCGCGCCAGGCCGGCCAGGATGGATATCAAGGTCGTCTTGCCGGCGCCGTTTGGGCCCAGCAGGCCGAAGAACTCGCCGGCCTCGATGTTGAAGCTGACATCGTCGAGCGCGCGCAGCGAGCCCTTGGCGCCCTGGAAGGTCTTGGAGACGTGGTCGAAGCGAACGGCGGGCATGGGCGCGCGATTGTAGGCAGGCCACTGCCGAGGCACAGCGATGCCAGAATCGCCGCCATGGCCCCGCCCAAGAAACCCCGCCGCACGGCAGAGCGCATCCTCGAGGTGACGCTGGACCTGTTCAACCGCTTCGGCGAGCCGAACGTCAGCACGACGTTGATCTCGGCCGAACTCGGCATCAGCCCGGGCAACCTGTACTACCACTACCCCGCCAAGGACGAGCTGATCAACACGCTGTTCGGTCGCTACGAGGCGGCGCTGGACGAACTGCTGCAAGCGGCAGACGGCGTCGAGAACGTCGAAGACGCCTGGCTCTTCTTCCACATGCTGTTCGAGCTGATCTGGCAGTACCGCTTTCTCTACCGCGACCTGAACGACCTGCTCAGCAAGAACCGCCGCCTGGAAACGCACTTCCAGAGCGTGCTGCAGAACAAGGGCCGTGCGGTGCGCGCGCTGCTCGACGGGCTGTCGCGCGCAGGCGCGGTGCGCATCACCGTTGCCGAGGTGCCGCCTGTCGCGACGACCATGGTGGTGGTGCTGACTTACTGGCTGAGCTACGAATACGTGCGCGAACCGCGCAAGGCGCTGGAGCCCGACAGTGCAGCGGCATCGATGGGCCGGGGCGCCTTCCACACGCTGAGCCTGCTGCTGCCCTACCTGGAGCCCGACTCGCGCCAGCACCTGCACACGCTGGCTGGGGCGTATCAGGCGCCTTGAACGGGTGTCTCAGCCGGCGCTGCCGGCGTGCGACGAAAACCCACCGACGCCTGCATCAGCGTTCGCGTGTAGTCGGCCTGCACCCGGCTCGCCGCCAGGTCGGCCGCGGGCAGCGTTTCGACCATGCGGCCGCGCTGCATCACCATCAGGCGCTGGCACAGGTGCGTCACCACGGCCAGGTCGTGGCTGACCATCACGAAGCTCAGGCCCCGCGCAGCGCGCAGCGCCTCCAGCAGGTTCAGCACCTCGGCCTGCACCGAGGCGTCCAGCGCCGAGGTGGGCTCGTCGAGCAGCAGCACCTGCGGCTCCAGGATCAGCGCCCGCGCGATGGCGATGCGCTGGCGCTGCCCGCCGGAAAGCTGGTGCGGGAATCGGAAACGGAAACCTGTGCCCAGGCCCACCTCGTCCAGCGCGCGGGCGATGCGCGCTTCTGCGTCGCCCAGGCCGTGGATGGCCAGCGGCTCGGCCAGCAGGCGGTCCACCGTCTGGCGCGGGTGGAGCGACCCGTACGGGTCCTGGAACACCATCTGCACCTGGCGCCTGTAGGCCTTGCTGCCGGGCGCGGGCAGCGCGCTGTCGCCGGTCAGGCGCACGCTGCCGGCGGCCAGCGGCGCCAGGCCGCACAAGGCACGCAACACCGTGCTCTTGCCCGAGCCCGATTCGCCGACGATGCCGAAACTTTCACCGGGCGCGAGATCGAAGCTCACGTTGTCGACGGCCACGAAGCCGTCGTAGACCACGCGCAAAGACTCGGCGCGCAGGCCGATCACAGCGACCACGCCGGTTGCCGGTCCAGCGTGGGCAGCGGGTGGCGGGCCGCGTCCAGCCGCGGCAGGCAGTTCAGCAGGCCCTGCGTGTACGGGTGCTGCGCTTGCGCCAGGTCGGCCGCGGCCAGTTGTTCGACGACCTTGCCGGCGTACATCACCAGCACGCGGTCACAGAACGAGGACACCAGCCGCAGGTCGTGCGAGATGAAGATCAGCCCCATGCCGCGCTCGGCCACCAGCTTGTCCAGGATCGCCAGCACCTCGAGCTGCACTGTCACGTCCAGCGCCGAGGTCGGCTCGTCGGCAATCAGCAGCTCGGGCCCGGCGATCAGCATCATGGCGATCATGGCGCGCTGGCCCATGCCGCCCGAGACCTCGTGCGGGTACAGCGCGGCGACGCGTTCGGGGTCGTCGATCTGCACCGCCGCCAGCGCCTGAAGTGCTTGCTTGTGCGCCTGCCGCGCCGACACGGGCTGGTGGGCACGCAGCGTCTCGGCGATCTGCGCGCCAATGCGCATCACCGGGTTGAGCGAAAACTTCGGGTCCTGCAGCACCATGGCGATGCGGCCGCCGCGCAGCTGGCGGCGCTGGGCCGGGTCGCAGCGCAGCAGGTCGGTGCCCTTGAAGTCCAAGCGCTTCGCCGTCACCACGCCGCCCGGCGCCGTCAGGCCCACGATGGCGCGTCCGGTCTGGCTCTTGCCCGAACCGGATTCACCCACGATGCCCAACCGCTCGCGCCCCAGCGTAAACGACACACCGCGCACGACCTCGGCCAGCCGGCCCTCGCGGTCAGGGTAGGCCACGCGCAGGTCGCAGGCGGTCAGCAACGGCGATTCGGCTTGCAACATGGGGGCCGATTAGACACTGCGGCGTCCGTTGACAATGCCGCGGCCGCACACCTGCGGACGACGAGACCCTATGCCGAAGTTCCCGTACCACTGTCCCGCACGGCTGGCGCCTGCGTGGGTGCTTGGCCTGCTGCTGGCCTGCACGACAGCCCACGTGCAAGGCAGCGCGGCCGATTGCGTCAATCTGCGGGCTGACGCCGACCGCCTGGCCTGCTACGACCGGGTCCACGGTCGCGCCGCGCCCATGCCCGCGCCATCCACGGCCGCAACCGTCACGGCCAGCCCCACCCCGCCCGCAACGCCTGCGGTGCCACGCAGCACCTTGTCCACCCGCTGGGACCTGGACGGGCCTGAAGGCGCGATGTTCGCGCCACGCGCCTACCGGCCGGTGTACATCCTGCCCGCCACCTGGACCGACCATGTCAACCGCCGCCCGACATCGCCCTCGCCCCGCAACAGCGTGGCCAGCGACCTCGAACTCGTCGTCCCCG
Organism: Burkholderiales bacterium; assembly: GCA_031414735.1. GTDB lineage: Bacteria > Pseudomonadota > Gammaproteobacteria > Burkholderiales > Burkholderiaceae_C > Rubrivivax. The sequence goes on from JANNWL010000522.1 coordinate 12,887, forward strand.
AAACCAAGTACCAGATCAGCCTGAAGGCCAAGCTGGGTCACCACCTGCTGGGCACACCCGTCAGCCTGTGGGGTGGCTACACCCAGTCGTCGCGGTGGCAGGTCTACAACGGTGCCGCGTCGCGGCCGTTTCGCGAGACCAACTACGAACCCGAACTGATGCTGGTGTGGCCCCTGCAGGCCGAGGTGCTGGGCTGGCAGATGCGCATGGCGTCGGTGTCGCTGACGCACCAGTCCAACGGCCGTTCGCTGCCCTTGTCGCGCAGCTGGAACCGCCTCATCGGCACCCTGGCGCTGGAACGCGACGGCTGGGTGGCCGAACTGCGCCCCTGGCTGCGCATTCGTGAGAAGCCTGCCGACGACGACAACCCCGACATCGAGGACCACATCGGCCGCGGCGAGTTGCTGCTCGGCCGCTATTGGACAAGCGCATGGGGCGAGCAGGCGTTGACGCTGCAACTGCGCCACTCGCTGCGCGGCGGCGAACGTTCGCGCGGGTCGGCGCAGCTCGACTGGGTGTTCCCGCTGAAGGGCTCGCTGCACGGCTATGTGCAGGTGTTCAGTGGTTACGGCGAGAGCCTGATCGACTACAACCAGGCGCAGACCAAGGTCGGCATCGGTGTGACGATTGCCGGCTGGCGCTGAGGGCTGGATGGGCCGACGCGCTTACCGGGCTCCTCGCCCGCCAGGTTGCCCACCGATTTGATCAAGGCGGCGCCAGCACCAGCAGGCCCTTCATTTCACTGGTTTACGCGGTCCAGACAAGCCACCGCGCAGCACAGGAAGCAACCGCACCGCGCGCCTTCTCAACTCATGGCCGAAACTTGCGAACCAGGTCACTGACACGGGGGCCGCCCGCCTGCGATGCACTGGAGACCTTGATGATGCTGAGGGTGCGCTCTGCCCCAGCCTCAAGAGTGGCCTGGTGGACGGCTTGCAGCAGCGGCCAGATCTTCTCGGGTGGGCCTTCGACCACGGTGCCCAGGGCGTGCACCTCGTAGCGCAAGCCAGACGACTGAATCACCGCGATCGCAGCGTCCACGTGCTTGTAGCGGTTGTCCGCGGTCCCGGCGGGTCGAGGGATGACCTGGATCTCGGCAATCATGTGCCCGCCGGGGGCTGGATCGACCGCGGTCAAGGGTGCCTGCCGAGGCAAGGGTTGGGCCCAGGCAGCGCCGCAGACCAGGAGCGACAACGACAACGAGAAAGCCCGCATGGGGCGCGAAACCAACGACGGCGTACAGGCCATGTGCAACTCATGCAATTCGCAGGTGGGCATTCGCTCTGGGCCGCCATGCCGGCGCGAGAGAGCGACACCGGCAGGACCTTGAACGGGCTTCCCTGCGCGAGGATTACCTCAATCAGGTTCAAAGGGACTCTCTCAGTCAGCACCTGCCTCACGGCCGTGCCAACACCCCCAGCGTTTGATCGCGTCAACTGGCGTGTCAAGGCTCAGTTTACTGCGGCCGCGGAATCCTCAAGCCGCGTTGGGGACAGATCGATCACCGTGGCGGCTTGATCTCCTCTTCACCGCGGCTGGCGACAGTGCGGGTTCTCGCCACTTCTCACAAGGCTCAACATGCACCGCACCCAGCGCTGGCTGCTCACTGCCCTGCCCGCACTATTCACGAGTTTTTGGCTGCACGCTGCAGCCCCGGCCGCAGCCCCCAAAGTGCTGCTGGTCCTCAGCAGCGAAGGCCGCGCGTGGCCAGCGGCATGCTCGGGCTGCGGCGTGTCCATGCCGTCGAGTGGGCGGCCACCTGGGCTGTCGTGGCCGCGGGCGCAGCGGGCTTGCGGTACACGACAGTCGCCTTGCCGTGGCGCTGCCACCGGCGCAGACGCCGCCTGGCGCAACCGGCGACCGTGGCGGCGCGGGGTCTGCTGCTTTCTGGTCTGGTCGCGGCCCGCATGCCGTGGCAACAGCTGGCCGAGGCCAGCGCGGCGAACGTCGTCGTGAGCGCCTGGTCGCTGCTGCTGCCTGCGGCAGCCGTGTGGCTGGGGGTGCTGGCGGTGCAACAACGCCAGGTTGGCGCCGCGTGGCGGCTTGAAGTGGCGGCCGCGTGGGCCGTGTTGGCCCTGAGCGCCATGTTGGCGACCTTTGGCCTGTTGCCGATTGCACCGTGGCGCTGGTGACAAGGCAGGCTGCGGTGGCACCAACAGCTCAGCGGCCCCCACGAAGCGCTACTTCACCGCCTTCGGATCCAGCGCATCGCGCAGCCCGTCACCCAGCAGATTGAACGCCAGGCTGACCAAAAAAATGGCCGCACCCGGTGCGGCGGCCACCCACCACTGGTCGAGCACATAGGCGCGGCCGCCGGCGATCATCGCGCCCCATTCCGGGCTGGGGGGTTGCGCGCCCAGGCCCAGGAAGCCCAGGCCGGCGGCGGTGAGGATGATGCCCGCCATGTCCAGCGTGACGCGCACGATCACGCTGGACATGCACAGCGGCATGATGTGGCGCAGCACGATGCGCCACGGACTGGCACCCAGCAGGCGCACGGCGCTGATGTAGTCGGCCTGGCGGATCGTCAGCGTCTCGGCCCGCGCGATGCGGGCGTACGGCGGCCAGGACGTGATGGCGATCGCGATCACCGCGTTCTCGATGCCCGGGCCCAGCGCGGCCACGAAGGCCAGGGCCAGGATGAGGCGAGGGAAGGCCAGGAAGATGTCGGTGATGCGCATCAGCACCGCATCGACCCAGCCGCCTGCATAGCCCGCCACGGTGCCCACCAGCAGGCCCACGGGCGCGGCCAGCACAGCCAC
>JANNWL010000523.1:0-2171 GCA_031414735.1 Burkholderiales bacterium
GAACGTTAGACGTCACAACCTCCCTTCCAACTACTCGCTCGCCCGTTGTACTGCTCATCGGTTTCTCATGGAGACGAACATGACAATGCACAGCATTCCTAAACTCTGCGGGCTCTTCCTCGCCGCCGCCTTCACATTCGACTCACACGCGCAAGCGCCAGAAAGGCTCTCAATCGACGGATCTACTGGCGTCATGCCGCTCGCCATTTCGCTTACGAAGGCGTTCCAGGTACAGAACCCTGGTGTCGTCGTCGAGTTGGGCAAGGGGCTCGGCACGAAGGCGCGTCTGCAAGCCCTTGCAGAGGGAAAAATCGATATCGCACTGGCTAGCCATGGTCTTTCAAGCGGCGACCTTGCGTCCCAGCAGATGGTGGCGCATGAGATTGCAAGGATGGCGGTCGTGTTGGCGGTGAACGCCACCGTCCCGGTTGCCGGCCTGACGGAGCAGCAGGTCTGCGATATCTACGCTGGCAAGACTCTGACCTGGAATGTTGTCGGTGGGCCCGAGATGGGGATCGCCGCCCGCACCAGGCCTGACTCTGAAGTGGATGCGGAGGTGATTCGTGCGGGAATACCGTGCATGAAGGAGCTTCGCATGGCTGAGGCCGTCAAAGTGATGCCCCGGTCTGGCGACATGGCGAACGAACTTGCCAGCACGGCTGGATCGTTCGGGATGACCACGATGACGGTCGTTGAGCAGAGTGGCGGCAGGATCAAACCTCTGACGATCAACGGCACGTCACCGAGCGCCCAGAATGTCGAGCAGGGTGTGTATCGTCTCGCGCGCCAGTCCATACTCGTAGCGAAGGCGGCTCCAACTCAAGCCGTAGAGCGCTTCTTAATGTTTGTCCGCAGCCCCGCAGGAACTCAACTGATTCGCGAGAATGGCGCCATACCAGTCAAATGAGGTGGGCTACACACAGTGTCCGCTTTCCGGCAGAACACGCGTGACGTCTAACCCCTCGCTCAAGCGGAGCGCCAACGGCAGGCCGCCAAGCCCGGGCCGGTGGTACTCCGTACATTTTCACCGGCCCGGGCTTGGCAGCCTGCCGTCGTCGCCCGCTTAGCTCGAACGTTAGGCCGCACAAATCCAGTCCACCGCCCATCCCGTCTGAATCTTTTGCGACCGTCAGGCCGCGGTTCGAAAGGTTGGTCTCAGGCGGTCGGGCAGGAGAAGCTAGAGCTGATGCGAGTGAATAACTTTTACGCACACGCAGTAGGCGCATCCACAGGGACAAAGTCGGCGTCACCGCGATCGTGATCGAGAACGTCAAGAAGGACTTCGGCGGCAACCAGCGCAAGCTGGTCGAGGAGATGGACTACAAGGAAATCAACATGCTTGAGAAGGTACCGAGCTACCAGGTGCAGAGCGGAAGCAGCGAGGCAGGTACTTGTCCTCAGCATCTATCCACAAAGTGCCGTTTCTAGACCTAAGTGCTTGTCAGAAGGCCAAGGAATCAGACTGACCCACGCGTTATCCACAGGCTTGTGCACACCTACGCAGAACGGCGCCTCGTAGAATTTCAGCTTGTCACCAAGAACTGGTGGAAAGCAGACCGTGGACCAATCAAAGTCACCGCTACCGATAGATCCAATGAAGCACTTCGCGAAGAACTGCGCCGTTGTGAAGCTGTTGGCCCTGCAGATCGTGCATGGCAAGGGCAACACAGTCGCCCTAGTGTTCCGGACAGCTGCGACTTTGATCACTCTTGCGATTGCGGTCGGTATATCGAGAGGTTGGCTGTGAAGTTCGCTTTCGCCGCAGGCGCAGTGCGGCCTAACCCCTCGCTCAAGCGGAGCGCCAACGGCAGGCCACCAAGCCCGGGCCGGTGGTACTCTGTACATTTTCACCGGCCCGGGCTTGGCGTCCTGCCGTCGTCGCCCGCTTAGCTCGAACGTTAGGCAACGCAAACACCCCTACTCTGTCCTCCGCCGTGCGAACAAACTACGTCCTCATCGATTACGAGAACGTCCAGCCCGAGTCTCTCGCGGGACTGGACGCGGAACACTTCAAGATTCTCCTATTCGTTGGCGCGAGTCAGACGAAGCTATCCTTCGATGTCGTCGCGGCAATGCAGAAACTCGGCACAAGGGTTGAATATATCAAGATATCAGGGAATGGTTCAAACGCCCTAGACTTTCATATTGCATTCTATATTGGGCATCTCTCC
>JANNWL010000524.1:0-1623 GCA_031414735.1 Burkholderiales bacterium
CCAAGTGGCCACTGGGCCGTCGCCAGACCATCCCCGGCGACAACCCGACCCACGCGCTGGCCTCGGCCACGGGTTTCGTCAGCACCGCGGCCGACCTGGTGAAGTTCTTCAGCAGCCTGGTGCCCGAAGCCCGACACAGCGTGCTATCGCCGGCCAGCCGGCGCGAGATGCTGCGCCGCCAGTGGCGCGACGCCTACGGCAGCGTCGAACGCTGGTACGGCCTGGGCACCATCAGCGGCGCCACGCCGGGTGCGGGCAGCGACTGGGACGGTTTCGGCCACACCGGCGGCTTCCAGGGCACGCTGTCGCGCACCGTGTGCCTGCCGCAGCAAGGCCTGTGCATCAGCGCGCTCAGCAACGCCGCCGACGGCCAGGCCTACCTGTGGGTGGACGGCGCCGTGCAGATCATTCGCGCCTACCTGCAACACGGTGCGCCGAGCGCACGCACCGCCCCCTGGGCCGGCCGCTGGTGGAGCCTGTGGGGCGCCTTCGACCTGCTGCCCATGGCGGGCAAGGTGCTGGTGGCGCAGCCGTCGCTGGCCAACCCGGTGCTGGACGCGACGCAGATCGAACCCCGCGCCCGCCAGCCCGGCCAGGGCCGCATCACCCTGGCCGGCAGTTTTGCCAGCCACGGCGAGACAGCGCGGCTGGAACTGGACGCCCAGGGCCGTGCCACCGCGGTGTGGCTGGCCGCGACGCGCCTGCAGGGCGAGCCGCAGGCGGCCCAGGAACTGGCGGCGCGCTACCAACCCGCACCCACCGCCAGAAACACCTTGTAGCCTCGCCATGCAACCCCTCGCCCTCGCCCTCACCCTCACCTTCACGCTGATCGGTCTGTCGCTCGCGGCCGCCCAGACCGCCTGGGCCGGCAAGGCGCACGAACACGGCGTCATGAAGCTCGACATCGCCCTTGAGGGCAACACCTTGTCGATCGCGCTGGAGTCGCCGCTGGACAGCTTCCTGGGCTTCGAGCGCGCGCCGCGCACCGACGCCGAACGCAAGGCCGCGGCCGACCTGCTGCCCGCCTGCGCAGCCCGGACAAGAGCACGCCGCTGTTCGTGCCCGATGCCGCCGCGCAGTGCAGCCTGCGCCAGGCTGCGGTGCGGGCGCCCGTGCTGGAAGCGCCCGCCAAGACGGCGGCCAAGGACGGGCATGCCGACCTCGACGCCGACTACACCTTCACCTGCGCCCGGCCCGCCCAGCTCGGTAGTCTGGAGCTGGGCCTGTTCGACACCTACCGAAGGCTCAAGCGCATCGACGTGCAGGTGGCCGGGCCGCAGGGCCAGTCCAAGCTGACCCTCGCGCGCCCGGCGCGCAGCATCAAGCTGGCCCGCTGACGGGGCCGCGCGCTCAACGCGCCCTGGCCGGGGCGGCGCTGGCGGGCAAGGCGATGACCGCGGCGGTGCCGCCAACGCAGTCGGTGGTCTGGCCGGGAGCGCAGCGCGCGGCATCGGGCGCCACGGCGCGCGGCGGCGGTGGCGGACTGCCAAGGCGGTAGAGCATCGAGAGCAGCACCGTCGCGGCGGTCGCCAGCGCCAGCACGACGATGAACACCCGCGTCTTCACGGCCAGCGGTTGGTAGCGGTCATTCATGCCGGGACTATCCCACGGGCCCGTGCGGCA
>JANNWL010000525.1:0-2033 GCA_031414735.1 Burkholderiales bacterium
GCCCTTCTTGTACAACCGCCGCCACCTGGGCGTGGCCACCTTTGTGCTGGCGCTGGTGCATGGCGTTCTGGTCACGCTCTGGTACCACGGCTTTGGTGACCTGAACCCGCTCGTGTCGCTGCTGGTGTCCAACCCGCGCTATGACTCGCTGGCCGGCTTTCCCTTCGAATCGCTGGGCCTGATCGCGCTGCTGCTGTTGTTTGTCATGGCCGCCACCAGCCATGACTTCTGGAACACCCACCTCGGCCCGGGCCAGTGGAAGGCGATTCACCTGTCGGTTTATGCCGCCTACGCCCTGTTGGTGGCACACGTGGCGCTGGGCGCCTTGCAGTCCAACGCGCACCCGTTGAACGTGGTGGCGCTGGTGGCCGGCGCCACGGCGGTGGCGGGCCTGCAACTGGGCACGGCGTGGTGGGCGTCCAAGCCCGACCTGCGCGCGCCCCTGGGCCCCGACTGGCTGCGCGTGGCCGCGGTGCAGGACATCCCGGACAACCGCGCCCGCATCGTCGAGCCCGAGGGCGCCGAGCGCATCGCCGTCTTTCGTTATGACGGCAAGGTGGCGGCGGTGTCCAACGTCTGCCGCCACCAAGGTGCGCCCCTGGGCGAAGGCCGTGTCATCGACGGCTGCATCACCTGCCCCTGGCATGGCTACCAGTACCGGCCCGAAGACGGCTGCTCGCCGGCACCGTTTTCCGAGCGCATTGCCACCTATGCCACGCGCATCGAGCACGGCGTGGTGTTCGTGCATCGCCAACCCAGACCCCCCGGCACTCCGGTGGCCCCCACCCGGATCGAGGCAGCCCGCTCATGAGTTCACGTCCCGACGGCGACGATCCATTTTTCATCGGCTGGGCTGACACCCCGGCTGTCGACCGCCGCTTCTTCCTGCGCGCCGGCCTCGGCCTGACGACCGCCGCCGCGGGCCTGGGCTTTGGCCTGGCCGCCGTGCAGTCCGCGCCCGGAAAAGGCAGCTGGGACCCTGACGCCGTGCGCGAGTGGCGGGGCATCGTCAGCGCCGAGCCCTATGCCATGTTGCGCACCCTCGACCTGGGCGGCGGGCCGCGCACGGCCTTGCTGTCGTGCCTGGGCAAGTGCGGCGTGGCCGAGCGCATCGGCGCGCTGGCGGGCGTGCCGGTGGTCGTCACCGGCAGCCTCATCCAGCGCGGCCCGCACGCCATGCTGGCGGTGGACGAGGTGGGCGACTGGATCCGTCGCGATACCGCCACCCAGCTTGATGCGGCCCTGCACTTCCCGGCCCTGCAGGCACTGGGTGACGTAGACCTGGCCGGCGAGATCCTGGACAGCAAGTGCTGGTTCGGTGCCATGCGGCCCTCCAGCGGCAAGGTCCACAAGGCCTGCGCCGCGCTGTGCATCCGTGGCGGCATCCCGCCGGCGTTCTTTGCCTGCGGCCCCGGGCAGCAACAGGCGCTGATGATCATGGTCAGCGGCGGGCGCGCGTATGGCCCGGACCTGCTGCCCCTGGTGGGCGACCCGGTGCGCTTGCGTGGGCGGGTGTACCGGCAGGGCGACCTGCTGGTGCTGGACGCGCCGCTGGCCGGCATCCAGCGCCAAGGCACAGCGCGCGCGGCTTGAACAACCGTTCGTTCGTCGGCGCTTTCGGCTTTCCCGTGACGTAAGAACCACCAAGCCCGGCCGACCTTCCCAGCAGTGGAGTGCGCCCCTGCGCTCCCGTTGCCTTGGGAGTTCATCCGGTGCATCCGCTCAAAAAATTTCTTGCTTTGACGCGCCTGACCAGCGCATTGGTGGTCGCCGTGATGCCTCTGGCGGCGCAGGCAGGCGCTTGGACTCCTGCGACCGGCAGTGCCTATCAAAAGGTGGCAGTCAACAGCTTCTCCAGTGACAGCACATTTGGCAACGCTCCTGTGGGGGTCCGCAAGTTCACCGACATCAACCTCACCTACTACGCCGAGTTCGGCCTGCGCGACAGCCTGGCGCTTTTCGTGTCGGTCCCATTCAAGCGCCTGAGCAGCCAGACCACCGCGGGCAGCGCCAGCACCACCGGTGTCGGTGAT
>JANNWL010000526.1:0-4409 GCA_031414735.1 Burkholderiales bacterium
TTGTGGTGGCTGGGGTCATGGTGTGCTTTCTGCAGTGGCCTGCGGCAGCAGCTCCGGGTACAGCGCCTGCATCACCAGTTTGGGCTTGCGGTCCACGGTGAACAGGCCCCAGTGCTTTTCGGGCTCGAGCGGGTCGGGCGATCCCTTCCAGGTTTCGTCGAAGGCCTCGAACACAAAACACAGGATGCCGGCTTCGCGCGTCCAGTCCATCAGGTCCTGGTAGTAGATGGCCTGCAGTTCCTGCACCGCATGTTCGGCGTGCATGCCGCGGCCGTTGCTGTTGGTGCACCAGCCGGCTTCGGTGATGACGATGGGCTTGTCGGGGTACAGCCGTGCCACACTGGCGAGGTTGTCCTTGGTGTAGTCCAGCGCCTCGTGGATGTGCTTGTATTCCCACACCGGGTAGGTGTGAACCGAGATGAAGTCCAGCTCGGAAACCAGGTCGCGCAGCTTGTGCTGCCAGGGCACGTAGTTCTCGCAGAAGGTGACGGGCTGCTTGACGGCGGCCTTCACGCGCCGCACGTAGTCGATCATGTGCGGCACGGGCACGAAATGATCGGTCCAGTCGACCGTGGCCTCGTTACCCACGGCGACGGAAAAGACGATCTCCGGGTAGCGGTTGGCCAGGGCCACCAGGCGCTGCAGTTCGGCCCCGTTTTCGAGCGTGCTGACCTCGAGCTGCTCTTCGGTGTAGGTGCCGCCCCAGGGGCACCCGAAGTTGTTCATCTCGGCACCCAGGTAGGCGCCTAGCATGACCTGGAAGGGCAGCTTGTGTTCGGCAATGACCTGCAGCACGCGGTCAGCATGCGGGCTGCAGTCGTACAGGCGCAGCAGGCGCCAGTTCTTCTGCAGGATGCGCAGGTCCTCAAGGATCTCGTCCAGCGACGGGTAGGTCTGTTCGCCCGGGTTCTGGCCGTCGCGGTAACCCGAATAGCAGATGGCGTTGCCTGAGGGCAGCTTCAACATGGTCTTCATCCGAACTTGAGGACACCGTCCTTGTCCCACAGCCCCCAGAAGGCCCCCACGTCGCCCTCGGCACCGACCTTCCAGGCCTCGTCGAAGGCCGCGAAGTAGAAGACTTCGATGCCGTCTTCGTGCGCCCATTGGCAGGTGTCGACGAAGTAACGCATGGCGCCTTCGCGCGAGGGCATGGCGCCGTGGAAGGGGCTGCCCTGGTCGGGCCAGCCGGTCTCGCTGATGACGATGCGCTTGCCCGGCGCCGCGGCGCGCGTGCGTGCCACCATGCTCTGCATGTAGGCCAGCGCGGCCTCGCGCGGGCAGCCTTCCCAGAAGGGATAGCAGTTGGTCAGCACGACGTCGCAGGCTGCAGTGACGCGCGGGTGTTTCTCGAACAGGTAGTAGGCGTCGACATAGCCCACGGGCACGCCGGGCAGCGCGTCCTTCACGCGCTGCAGGCAGGCCAGCAGTTCGTCTTCACTGAGGTCTTCGCGCAGCAGCACCTCGTTGCCCACGGCCACGATGTCGGCATGGCCGGCGCTCGCGACCTCGATCACGCCCTGGATCTCGCGCTCGTTGATGGCCGCGTCGGTGCCCAGCCAGGCGCCGACCAGCGTCTTCATGCCCAGTTCGTGCGCGACGCGGGGTGTCTGTTCGTGGCCGTCGGTGCAGGAAAAGGTGCGCACCCAGCCGGTGTGCGGCTTGATATGCAACAGGCGCTGGCGAATCTGCGCTTCGCTGACGAGCGAGCCCGGCTGCTGGCCTTCGAGGTAGGGGCTGAAGCACAGGCCGTGCACGCCGCGGGCCAGCGTGGCGGTGAACTCGGCGCCCAGCGCGTCACGCTGCTCGTCGGTGTAGACCACGGGGCCGGTGCGCGCCCAGCGGCCGCCGTCGCCGGCCTGCGGCATGGCGCCGGAGTGGGGCAGCGCGGGGTTGTGCCAGGCGCCCTGGTCGGCGTCTTGGGTGGATTGCGCGGGCGTGCCCGTCGGCGGTTTGGACATGGGGAACCTCTCTCAGGCCTTGGCCGTTTTCTGCTTTTTCGTCGGCTTTTGCGTGGGCGTCTGCCAGGGGAACTGGCCCTTGCCGATGGGGCGCGCCGGACCGTAGCCGCCCGCCTTCTCGTAGACGCGCACGTAGTCGACCACCAGTTCGGCCGGGAAGCGCGTCTCGTCGTTGGGCGCGCCAGGGAAGTTGCCACCGACGGCGACGTTCATCAACAGGTAAAACGGCTGGTCGAAGGGCGCCGGCCAGGGGTTCAGGTCCTCGGCCTTCTTTGGCTCGACACCGACCCCCGACTTGAGCTTGCTGCAGCTCCACCAGTGGTCATACGTCGCCGTGAGCACGCCGTCCACATAGAAGCGAATTTCGCCGGGCTCCCATTCCACGGCATACACATGCCAGTCGGCTACCGTGCTGCCGCCGGGCAACGCGTGCACATGGGTGATGAGCGAGCGCTTGGGGTAGACCGAGCCGAAGTGGATGCTGTTGAGCACCTCGTGCGGCTTTTCGCCCACGATCTCCATCAGGTCGATCTCGCCACTGGCGGCCCAACCGCCGTACTTGTCTTCGACGGGCAGCATCCACAGCGCCGGCCACAGGCCCTTGCCCCAGGGCACCTTGGCGCGGAATTCGACACGGCCGTACTGTTTTGCAAACAGCACGGTGCCGTCACGCGCCTTGGTCTTCAGCCGCGCCGAGGTGTAGCCACAGCCGTGCAGCGGCGCCTTCACGGCGCGGATGAACAGGCAGCTGTTGCGCACCTGCACGTTCTCGGGCTCGTGGGTGTAGTACTGCAGTTCCTCGTTGCCCCAGCCCTCCACCCAGGCGTGGTTCTTGTAGTCGTAGAAGCCGTTGCCGATGTCGAAGTCCCACTTTGCGGGGTCGACGCGGTCACCGTCGAACTCGTCGTTCCAGACGAGTGTCCAGGGGTCGGTTTTCTTGCGCGATGGCATGGGTTCGCCCTTGTGAATCTGTGAATCTGTGAATCTGTGAGTCCGTGCGTCCTTGAGCCAATCGATGCGTCACTGCATCAACCGGCCGTCGGCGCCGAACACCAGCGCCCAGGCCGAGTCGGGCCGCAGGCCCACGGTCTGGCCAGCGGTGATGCCATGGTGATCGGCGCCGACCTTGGCGTTCAGCAGGTCGGTGATGCCGTCCACGCGCAGGTGGATGATCGACGAGTCACCCAGGTGCTCAGCCAGCACCACGCTGGCTGCAATGCCCTGCCCTGCAGGCAGCAGGTGCAGGTGCTCGGGCCGCACAGCGGCCTGCATCGCGCCTGCGGGCGCCTGGCCGGCCAGGGCCTGCCACAGGGCCTGGTGGGCGACGCCGCTGGCGCTGGCGTCGGGCCGGGGCACGAGATTGATGCGCGGGGCGCCGATGAAGGTGGCCACGAATTCGTTGGCCGGCCGGTTGTACAGGTCCATCGGTGCGCCGAGCTGTTCGACCAGGCCCTTGTTGAACACCGCGATGCGGTCGCCCAGCGTCATGGCCTCGACCTGGTCGTGGGTGACGTAGATCATCGTCGTGCCCAGTTCCTTGTGCAGGCGCGACAGCTCGATGCGCATGTTCACGCGCAGCGCGGCGTCGAGGTTGCTCAGCGGTTCGTCGAAGAGAAAGACCTTGGGCTTGCGCACGATGGACCGGCCTATGGCCACGCGCTGGCGCTGACCGCCCGACAGTTCCTTGGGGTAGCGGCCCAGGTAGTCGGTGATGCGCAGGATCTCGGCCGCGCGCCCCACCTGCGCGGCGCGCTCGACCTTGCCCACGCCGGCCATCTTCAGCGCGAAGCCCATGTTCTCGGCCACCGTCATGTGCGGGTACAGCGCATAACTCTGGAAAACCATGGCCGCACCCCGGTCGGCCGGGCGCAGGTCGTTGGCGCGCTGGCCGTCGATCAGCAGGTCGCCGGCAGTGATGCTTTCCAGCCCCGCGATCATGCGCAGCGTGGTCGACTTGCCGCAACCGCTGGGACCCACGAAGACGATGAACTCGCCATCGGCGACATCGAGGTCGACGCCCTTGATGACATCGACCTTGCCGTAGCTCTTGCGGATGCCGCGCAGGCTCACCTGTCCCATGTCATTCCCCTGTTGTCATTGCCACTTCGGGCATGTCGGTGTGCGCTGCGCGCTGGCGCTGCAGGAAGGCGCGGTACCAGAGCGCGCTGTCCTTGGGCGTGCGCTGCTGTGTTTCGTAATCCACATGCACGATGCCGAAGCGCTTCGCGTAGCCCGAGGCCCACTCGAAGTTGTCCATCAGGCTCCAAACCATGTAGCCCTCCATGCGCACGCCGTGGCGCAGCGCGTCGGCCACGGCGGCGATGTGGTGGGCGATGTACTCGGTGCGCTGCACGTCGTGCACGCGGCCGGCCACCAGGGTGTCCTTGAAGGCAGCGCCGTTTTCCTTGACGTACATCGGCGGCACCGGGTAGTCGCGGTGCAGGCGCAGCA
>JANNWL010000527.1:0-24301 GCA_031414735.1 Burkholderiales bacterium
GCGTGGCCTCGGTGTAGCGCGCCGGCGGCTTGGTCTTCAGCGCCGCCACGTCGACGCTCTCGGCGCGCACCATTTCACCGGGGGCCACGGCCACCAGGTTGGCGTCGTCTTCCTGGACATCACGACCGTACACGGCCAACCAGCCCGGCTTGACCAGCACCTTGCCGTTGGTCTGGAAGTGGTGCGTGGCCGCGCCCGCGGCGACCTTGCTGATGCGCGTGGTGACCATGAATTCTGCCGACGGGTAGAACACCGCCAGGAAGCGCTTGACCACCATGTCGTAGAGCTTGGCCTCGATCTCGGTCAGGCTGGTCGGCGCCTGCAGCGTGGGGATGATGGCGAAGTGGTCCGACACCTTGGTGTTGTCGAAGACCCGCTTGGTCGGCTTCACGTAGCCCTCGGCCAGGCCCTTGCGCGCGTGCTGGGCCAGCTCGCGCAGGGGGCCTGGCAGGTCGGCCTTGCCGATCATGGCGAAGGTCTCCTTCACCGTGGCGACGTAGTCCTCGGGCAGCGCGCGCGAATCGGTACGCGGGTAGGTCAGCACCTTGTGCTTTTCGTACAGCGCCTGGGCCAGGCCCAGCGTGGTCTTGGCGCTGAAACCGAAGCGCGAATTGGCTTCGCGCTGCAGCGTGGTCAGGTCGTACAGCAGCGGGCTGGCCTGGGTGCTGGGCTTGGCTTCTTCGCTCACGCTCGCCGGTTGGCCTTGGCACGCCTGGGCGATGGCCTGCGCGTCGGCGGCCGTCCACAGCCGGTCGGCGCGCAGCTCTGCATCGTCGGCGTTCTTCTTGAAGGTCGGGTCGAACCATTTGCCGTCGTACTGCCCCGCTTGCGCATCGAACGTGGCCTTGACTTCCCAGTAGGCGCGCGAGACGTGCTTGCGGATCTTCTCCTCGCGCTCGACCATGATCGACAGCGTGGGCGTCTGCACGCGGCCCACGGTGGTCAGGAAAAAGCCACCATCGCGGCTGTTGAAGGCCGTCATGGCGCGCGTGCCGTTGATGCCCACCAGCCAGTCGGCTTCCGAGCGGCTGCGCGCGGCGTCGGCCAGGCCCAGCATCTGGGCGTCGGTGCGCAGGTTGGCAAAGCCGTCGCGAATGGCCTGCGGCGTCATGCTCTGCAGCCACAGCCGGCTGACCGGCTTGACGGTCGGCTTCTTCTCGGTGTTCTGCGCGTACTGCACGATCAGGCGGAAGATCAGTTCGCCCTCGCGCCCGGCGTCGCAGGCGTTGATGAGCGCCGTCACGTCCTTGCGCTTGACCAGCTTGACGACGGCCAGCAGCCGGCTCTTGGCCTTGTCTATGGGCGCCAGGTCGAAGTGCGGCGGCACCACCGGCAGGTTCGCAAAGCTCCACTTGCCGCGCTTGACGTCGAATTCCTCCGGCGCCTTGATCTCCACCAGGTGGCCCACGGCCGAGGTGACCACGTACTGGTCGTTTTCGAAGTGGTCGGCCAGCTTCTCGAACTTGCCGGCCACGGGGGTGAGCGCGCGCACGATGTCCTGCGCGACGCTGGGCTTTTCCGCAATGATGATGGTCTTGCTCATGGTTCCTTTTGGGACCCGCCGCGCGCGTTGCGCCGCCAGGCCGTGCCTACAATCGCTGTCGTCTCGCGCGCACATGCACACGCGCGCCCATGATTTCAATGTAACGAATGACCAAGACCGCGCCAGCCGCTCGCCCGAATTCAGCCGCGCCGCCGCTGGCCGATCATCGCCGCATCCAGGTCCGGTTGAGTGGCGTGCACGGCAAGGGCGTGTTCGCACTGCGTCCGATTGCGGCGGGCAGCCGTCTCATCGAATATACCGGCGAGATCATCCCCTGGGACGAGGCGCTGCGCCGCCACCCCCACGATCCCAGCGACCCGAACCACACCTTCTTCTTCACCATCGACGACGGCCGCGTCATCGACGCCGCGGTCGGCGGCAACGCGTCGCGCTGGATCAACCACGCCTGCGACCCCAACTGCACGGCCGACCAGTCCGGCTCGCGCGTCCACATCGACGCCCTGCGCGACCTGCAGCCGGGCGAAGAGCTCTTCTACGACTACGGCCTGGTCATCGACGAGCGTTACACCCCCAAGTTGAAGAGGCAGTACGAATGCCGTTGCGGCAGTCCGAACTGCCGACGCACCATGCTGGCGCCCAAGCGCTAGGGCGGGCCAGGGCGCGTATGTCCACCCCCCCCCAGGACAGCCGACATCTCCACTGGGGAGCCGAGGCGCTGTGGCAACGCCTTGAACCCTGGCTGCCGGGCCTGGGCTTGGAAGTCGTGGCGCAGGCCGATTCGACCAACACCCGGCTGCTCGAACGCGCCCGCCGCACAGGCGACGTGCAGCCCTGCCTGTTGGTGGCCGAACACCAGACCGCCGGCCGGGGCCGTCTGGGGCGCGACTGGCACGCCAGCGCCGGCGCGTCGCTGACCTTCTCCCTGGCGCTGACGCTGGCGCCGCACGAGTGGTCGGGGCTGTCGCTGGCCGTCGGGCTGGCCCTGGCCGATGCGCTGGAGCCTGACGCCGAAGGCCCGCCGCCAACCCCAAGAATTGGCCTGAAATGGCCCAACGACCTGTGGCTGCTGGACGCGCCGCGAAGCGGAACCCGGGGCGGGCGCAAGCTGGGCGGCATCCTGATCGAGACCCTCAGCGTCGGCGAGCGCCGCCTGTGCGTGGTAGGCGTGGGCCTGAACGTGGCGCCCCAACCCGACGACGGGCCCAGCGCCGGCTCGGCCTGCCTGCAGGAGTTGATCCCCGGCATCAGCGCGCCAGAAGCCCTGTCGGCCGTGGCCGAACCGCTGGTGCGCGGTCTGCTGGCGTTCCAGAACGAGGGCTTTGCGCCCCTGGTGGCCGGTTTTGCACGGCGCGACCTGCTCGCGCATCAACCCGTCGACACCACGGCACCCGGCGTGCCTGGCGGCGTGGCCGAAGGCGTGGACGCACACGGCGCGCTGCGCGTGCGCGCCGACGGCATCGTGCACACCCTGGTCAGCGGCGAGGTCAGCGTGCGTCTGCAGCCGAGCAGCGGCACCGCATGCTGAGGGCCCTGCTGGCCGCGCTGCTGCTGGCCAACCTGCTGTTCTTTGGCTGGGCCCGCGGCTGGTTCGCACCGGCCTGGCCGGCGCCGGGCGCCAGCGAGCGGGAACCGAACCGGCTGGCCGCCCAGGTGGCACCCGAGCGCGTCATCGTGCTGGCCCCCGCGGCCGCCAGTGCGGCGCTGCTGGCGGCCAAGAGCCAGCCCCTGTGCCCGCCCGGCCATGCAGCGTCCGCGGCCGCAGAGACCGCATCGGCGCCCCTGCCGGGTGCCAGCCAGGCGGCAGAACTCAAGCCCTGCGAACCCGGCCCTTGACCGGCCGCGTCGGCGCCCGCCACAGCAGTGCGGTGGCCAGCGCCAGCAGCAGGATCCAGGGCAGGGTCACGGCGCCTCCACCGCCGCCACCCGTGGCCGCCGGCGGCACGACGACCGGCGGCGGCGCCACGACCGCCACCGTGACGGTCTGGTTGACACTGGCTTGGGCGCCCAGATCGTCGGTGATGGTCAAACGCACCACCAGGATCCCGGCCGCCGTGGGTGTGAGCGACGCCGTCGGCGCGTTGGTGGCGCTGCTGAAGGCGCTGGCGATGCCGCCGCCGTCCACCAGCGTCCAGCTCCAGGCCACCACACTGCGCCCGCTGGCGACCGAACTGCCGCTGCTGGACAGCTGCACCGCCGTGCCCGGCGCCGGTGCGGCCGGTGTGAAGTCGATGCGCGCCACCGGCCCGGACACCGCAGCCACGGCGGCGCCAGCGTCCAGCATGCCGGCACCGCAGAAAGTGGTGTTGCAGTAGCACTGCAATTGCGGCGACTGCTGCACGTTGTTGCTGGGCGCCGTGCACTGCAGCACCGGGCTGGCGTCGTCAGGGCCGTTGTCCGCGCCACTGGTCGGGAAGGGCCGCGCGGTGGCCTGCAGCGCCGTGCGCACCTGGGTCGGTGTCAGCGAAGGCTGGGCCGAGAACATCAAACCCACCGTGCCGGCCACCAGCGGCGACGAAAAGCTCGTGCCCACCGAGATGCGGAAACTGTCGGTGTACCTTTCATCGAAGAGCACCGGAACAGTGGTGCCGCTATTGGTGGCAGCCGAGATGGGGTAGAGGCAGGGCGTGCCGGGGGCGGTGTTGATGCAGTTTCCGCCCGGTGCGGCGATGGCGATTTCGGGGCCCAAATCCGAGAAACCCACCTTGGAACCCGCATGGCGCAAGGCCAGCACGGCAATGACCCCGCGGCAGTTGCCCGGCGCGCCGACCGGCCCGCCTGCGCTGTTGCCGGCCGCGGCGACGATCACTACGCCACGTGCCAAGACTTCGTCTACAGCGTCCTGGTAAGCACGCGTGCAAACCCCGCTGGCCCCAAGGCTCAAGTTCAGCACCCTGGCCGGGTTGGGGTTGTCGGGCACCCCAGGCACGGAAATGCCAGCAGCCCACCGCATGCCGGCCTGGACGTCGGCGGCGTCGCCGAAGCATTTGCCCAGCACACGCACCGGCAGCACCGACACGCCGGGTGCCGTGCCTGCCATGCCCAGGCCGTTGTTGGTGGCCGCGCCCACCAGGCTGGCCGTGCGCGTGCCATGCCAGCTGCTGTTGGCGGCCGAGCAGTCACTGAACGGGCTGCGCCCGGCTTCGCTGCTGCTGACCCAGTCGCCGGGGTCGCTCGGGTCGGCGTCACGGCCGTCGCCATCGTTGGCCACCGTGCTGTTAGTGACGAAGTCATAGCCCGGCAGCAGCCGCCCGCCAGTGGCCGCGCGGCCCAGGTCGGGGTGGTCGAAGCGCACGCCGGTGTCCAGCACCGCCACCACCACGCTCGCGCTGCCCTGGGTGCGCAACCAGGCGGCTTCGATGTCGATGGACGACCCCACCGTCGGCGTCGGCGCCCTCAGGTACCACTGGCCGGAATCCGGGCCGCTGGGGCGCACGCCTGGCAGGGTGGCGGCGTACAGCGGGTCGTTGGGCGCAGCCTGGATGCGCATGCGGCCGTTCGGCTCGGCCCACTCCACGTCGGGGTCGGCCGCCACCCGGCGCGCCAGCGTAGCGGCGTCCATGCCGGTGGCGCGCATCACCTGGGTGCGCTCACCCGTGGCCTGCCCGGCTTCGAGCGATCGACCGATGCGCACGCCCAGGGCGCTGGCCCGGCGGCCCATCATCTCGCGGGCGGTGGCGGCGCTTTCGCGGCCGGCCAAGGGGTGGGCGCGCAGCAGGGCCGCACCGGGCTTGAAGCGCACGATGACTTCGCCTTCTACGGGCGACAGCACCGGCGCAGCAGCCATGGCCGACTGGGCGCAGACCGTCCCCGCGCAGACCAGCAACAACAGCGCCCAGGCTGCGCAATGGGGAGAACGAAGGCTCATCAGTCCAGTTTAGGGGGCATCGCCGGCCCGCGTGCCCGGCCGGGCAACTGGAACTGTCAGGAAGCGTGACACGGTCGCGCAGACCGCGCCGCGCTTCACGCCATCACGCGGACCATCTCCAGCACCTTGTTGGAGTAGCCCCACTCGTTGTCGTACCAGGCGACGATCTTGACGAAGGTGGCGTCCAGGGCGATCGACGCATCGGCGTCGAACACGCTGGTGCAGGGCTCGCCGCGGAAGTCGGTGGCCACCACCTTGTCTTCTGTGTAGGCGAGCACGCCCTTCATCGGGCCGTCGGCCGCGGCCTTCATCGCCGCGCAGATCTGCTCGAAGCTGGCCGGGTTGACGAGTTCGGCGGTGAGGTCCACCACGCTCACGTCGCTGGTCGGCACGCGGAACGCCATGCCGGTGAGCTTCTTGTTCAGCTCGGGGATGACCACGCCCACCGCCTTGGCTGCGCCAGTGGAGCTGGGGATGATGTTTTCCAGAATGCCGCGGCCGCCGCGCCAGTCCTTGTTGCTCGGGCCGTCGACGGTTTTCTGCGTGGCCGTGGCAGCATGCACGGTGGTCATCAGCCCGCGCTTGATGCCGAAGCTGTCGTTGAGCACCTTGGCCACCGGGGCCAGGCAGTTGGTGGTGCACGACGCGTTGCTGATGATGGTCTGGCCGGCGTAGGTCTTGTGGTTCACGCCGTAGACGAACATCGGCGTGTCGTCCTTGCTGGGCGCGCTCTGGATGACCTTTTTCGCACCCGCGTCGATGTGCTTCTGGCAGGTGTCCTTGGTCAGGAACAGGCCCGTGGCCTCGACGACGATGTCAGCGCCAACCTCACCCCAGGCCAGCAGCGCCGGGTCTTTGTGGGCCGTCAGACGGATGCGCTTGCCGTTGACGATGAGGGTGCTGCCGTCGACGGCAATGTCGCCCTTGAAGCGGCCGTGCACGCTGTCGTACTTGAGCATGTAGGCGAGATAGTCGGGTTCGAGCAGGTCGTTGATGCCGACGATCTCGATGTCCGAGAAGTTCTGCACGGCGGCGCGAAACACCATGCGCCCGATGCGGCCGAAGCCGTTGATGCCGACCTTGATGCTCATTTGACAGTTCCTTCAGCGCGGGGTGTAAAGGAGCCAAATTCTACGGGGCACTTTCGACGCCACGGCGGCGCGGCGCCTTCGCATGTCCACGTTGAGCCGCCTCCTCAGCGCCCCGGCACCCCAGCGCCTTGCAAGCGTGTTGCCGCCGCATGCGCCGAAAGACATTCGAAACCTCGGGGTCCGACACGGGCTTGTCAAAGTCTCCGATCAACATGAGGCCGTCATTTCACGCATTTTTAAAAGGAATTCCGCCATGAAACGTTTTGCCGTGCTGGCCAGTGCACCCTTGGTGTGGGCTCTGGCCGCTCCCGCAGCGCTTGCCAACAGTGGCGCCTCGGCGTCCCTGTCGTTTTCGATCCTCGGTGGCCCTGGCTTCACGTGGTTGGCAACACCGGCCTCGACGGCCGACAGCTCGGTGGCCGTCTCTGGACTGACCGGCTTCCAGTTCGCTGCCGGCGTCTTCAGCCCCGAGTACGGTCCCGCCCAGGTCGCGGTCGATCTGGCCATCGGCACAGGCATCCCGGGCAGCTCGGCCGCTGCCACTGTCGGCTCGGTCTTCGGCAACGCGTTCACCTTGGGCGGCCCCGGCGCGGCCAGCCTGTCGGTAAGCGCCCTGGTACCCGACAGCGGCAAGGCCGAAGCCACCAGCTTCGCACGCTCCTGGTTCAGCCTGAGCAGCGGCGCCAGCGTGACTTTCCAAGGCGCGCTGCTGCTGGCCGTGACGGGCACCAACATCGCCCTGCCTGCCAACTACAGCACCGGCGACTTCTACAGCTTCGCCAGCGGCCTGCTGGCCGTGGGCAGCCAGGAAGCCGCCCGCAATCTGGGCGGCCCGGCCACCACCGGCTTCGTGGGCAGCTACAGCCTCAACGACCTGGGCGCGCTGAGCCTGACCGTCACCAACACCACCGGCAGTCTGCTGACCACTTATCTGGACAGCGGCGTCACCGTCTACAGCGCCAGCGTCGTGCCCGAACCCGGCAGCTACGCCCTGTTGCTGGCGGGCGTGGGGGCCCTGGCCTTTGTCGTTCGCCGCAAGTCGGCCACCCGCTGAAAGGAATCTGCATGAACACCGTGAACCAGACCGAGCTCAACGCCATCGAGATGATCGACCCCGATGACCGCGACGACAACAACCCCAGCACCGCCCCGCACCTGAAGGACCTGGTCGCACAGCGCATCAGCCGCCGCGACGTCATCAAGGGCGGCGTAGGTGCCATGGCCATGGCGGGCTTTACAAGCGTGGCGCTTACCGCTGCGCAAGAAGCGCAGGCCCAGGAACGCGTTGCCCGCGTCGCTGGCACGGCGCCGGCGCTTGACTTCACCCCAGTGGCCCGCAGCATCGCCGACAGCATCAGCGTCGCCGACGGCTACAGCGCCAAGGTGATCTACGCCACCGGCGACAGCCTGAGCCCTGTCGTGCCGGAGTACATGGGCGACGGCAGCGAAGACCGCTACGACTTGCGCAGCGGCGACCATCACGACGGCATGAATTACTTCGGCCTGAACGCGATGGCCGACGTAGCCGACCGCACCAGCAGCACGCGTGGCGTGCTGTGCGTGAACCACGAAAACATCACGGGCACGGCGCAGTTCCTGCACCCGCAGGGCGAAACAAACATCAGCGGCGCCGCGCCGCGGCCCGAGTCCGAAGTGATCAAGGAACTCGACGCGCACGGCATCTCGATGGTCGAGATCCGCAAGGTCGGTGGGCAGTTCGTGCGCCAGGTGAACTCGCGCTACAACCGCCGCATCACCGGCCGCACGGTGCACGAAATCGCCGGTCCGGTGCGCGGCACGAACTACGTGAAGACCGCTTACTCGCCCCAGGGCCTGACGGTGCGGGGCTCGCTCAACCACTGCGGCCATGGCGTGACGCCCTGGGGTACTTACCTGGGTTGCGAGGAGAACTGGGCGGGCTACTTCACCCGTGGCAACGACACTGCACTGCGCAGCCAGCGCGAAAACACCCAGTTGCTGCGCAACGGCCTGCGTCCCAACGCTGCTGGCTTTGCCCACCGGAAGTGGGCCAGCGTCGTGGCCGCCAACCCGAGCAACACAGAGTACGCTCGCTTCGACTGCACGGTACGGGGCGCCACGGCCACAGACGACTTCCGCAACGAGCCGAACGCCTTCGGCTACATCGTGGAGGTGGACCCCTACAACCCGCTGTCAACACCGAAGAAGCGCACGGCCATGGGTCGCCGCGCCAACGAGGGCGCCTGGAGCAGCTTGCCCAAAGCCGGCCGGCCCATCGCTTTCTATATCGGCTGCGACTCGCGCAACGAGTACGTTTACAAGTACGTGAGCACCGCCACATGGAACCCGCTGGACGCACGCCGTGGCGGCATGGCGGCTGGCGACAAGTACCTCGACAACGGCACGATCTACACGGCCGTCTTCAATGCCGACGGCACCGGCCGCTGGGAAGCCTTGACCCTGGCCAACCCAAAGATTGTTGCTGGTGTACCCGTGTCGGCCAACAACCCCCAGGGCTACCAATTCCAGGACCTGGCTGACATCTGCGTCAACACGCGCCTGGCCGCCGGCGCCTGCGGTGCCACGCGCATGGACCGCCCGGAGTGGACGGCGGTGAACCCGTTCAATGGTGAGATCTACATCACCATGACCGAGAACCCTGACCGGGGCAACACCGGCAACAGCGGCAACAACGTGCCGAATCCGGGCCTGGACGCCGCCAACCCGCGCTACTGGCGCGACACCAAGGGCGCCACCAGCCAGGGTGCGGCCATCGCCAACCAGCGTGGCAACGTCAACGGGCACATCGTGCGCATCCGTGAAGACGGCGACGACGCCGGCGCCATGACGTTCCGCTGGGATATCTTCCTTTTCGCTGCCCAGGCCAACGCCGACACTCCGGCCGAGGAAGCGAACTACCAGGCCAACGTCAACCTCTCGGGCCTGACCGACGGCAACGACCTGTCCAAGCCCGATGGTGTTTGGTTCTCGTCCGTCACCGGCATCTGCTACATCCAAACGGACGACAACACCTTCACCGACCGCAGCAACGTACAGCTGCTGGCAGCCATTCCCGGCCGATATGGCGACGGTCGCACGGTGGACATCGTCAACCAGCCGTCGGGCAGCCCGAACCAAGCCGTGACACAGCCTGTAACTGTGCGCACCTACGCCGGCCGGCGCATGACCGAGGCGACGCTCAAACGCCTGTTCGTCGGCCCGCTGGGCGCCGAAATCACCGGCTTGACGGAAACACCTGATGGCAAGGCGCTTTTCATCAATATCCAGCACCCTGGTGAAAACACCGGCCGCGCAGGGGCCGTGCCGCCCAGCGTGGCGCTGAGCCCGACCACCCTGAACGGCCCGTTTGAAAGCAACTGGCCGGGCAACGGTGGCTACGGCCCGGGCGGCGCCACAGCGCGCCCGCGTTCGGCCACGGTGGTCATCACCCGCAACGACGGCGGCGTGATCGGATACGACGCCACCAAGCGGATGGTCTGATCGATGGCAGGCCAACCGGCCTGCCGACCCGACCAAGCCTTGCGCAGGCCCTGCACCAGCAGGCCCGCGCAATTTCACTTTCATGCCGGCATGCTGGACCAAGCTGCTCAGGCCTGGCGGCTGCCAGCTCGCGGGTGCGGAATCTCGCTGCGGGTGGCGCTGATCACCGCCCGGGCACGATGTCAGCGCAAGTCGCTGGTCAGCGGCACGCAACCCGCCGACCGAGCTTGGCGGCAGGCCTGCCGTGTCATGGCTTCTTCTCTTGCGGTATGAGGTTGATCACAACGCAGGGTATGGCGATGTTCGTCGTGTCGCCCAGCGTGGCATCCAGATCGGATTGCTTGGTGAAATTCAGCTCCAGCTTGGACAGCCAGTCCAAGAGTGGCCTGCGCTCAAGCCGCGGCGGGCCAAACTCGCCGAGCAAGTTGGAAAGGTGGGGCTGCCGGTAGGTCAATGCCACGTCGAAGGGGCAGCCCATGTCCCGGGTGTCAAAACGGGCATCCAGCCGTTCGCGGTTCTTCACCAGCGCCAGAAACTGCCGCAGTTCGAACGGTCGAAATCCGAAGGGCGGTTCACCCTCTAGCCGGAATTTGAAAATGACTACCGATTCCACGGGCTTGCCGGTCAGGCAGGGCATACGCAACTTCTGGGCCCAGTCGCGAACGGAGACACCGAGGTCGCGACCCGTCCTGCCCGTCGTGTAAAGGGTGATGGCGGGCGGCCGGTCCGGCGCAGTGAAGCGCAGCTGCGCCAACACGTTGCCCTGAACTCCGTCCTCACGAGCCCACCTGGGATAGACCGGGCTCTTGCTGCCGTCCTGGGCGGCCATGCACTGGAGCATTTGCCGGCGCTCCACATCGGCCAGGTCGTCCGGCGCCGACCAGTTGACGAGTTTTTTCTCGTGCACGAACACGTAGATCTGGGCCAGCCGCACCGGCACGTCGCTGTCTTCGATGCAGGGCACTCGAAACCGCCGCACATGGGCCTTCACCGCCGCCACAAAGTCGTCGTCGCCCTGGGCGCTGAGCACCTTCACCTCGGGCGCCAGCGTGGCGCCAGTGAAGATCAGTTCGACGCGGACCTCGCCGCCCTCGCCGCGCTTCCAGGGCGCAAAAGGGTACTCGGGCTCGCCGCGTTCGTCCTCGGCGGGGGTCAGACAGCGCACTGCGGGTGACGGCGCCAGTTGAATGTCGGGGGTCTGGGCCACTGCGGTGGCAGCCAAGCAGCACAGCACCAGGGCCGCCGGCAAGCGAAACCGCCGCGGCCAGCGCCCCATTTCAGCGTCCCAGCACCCTGCGCACCGTGTCCACCACGTTTTGCACCGTGAAGTGAAAGTGCTTGAAGAGCACTGGCGCGGGCGCGCTTTCGCCGTAGGTGTCGATGCCGATGACGGCTGCGCAGCCGTACTTCCACCAGCCACCCGTGACACCCGCTTCCACCGCCACGCGCGGCAGGCCGGCGGGCAGCACGGCGGCCTTGTACTTGACGGCCTGGCGATCGAACACGCTGGTACTGGGCATGCTGACCACGCGCACCGCGATCTTCAGCTTCGCCAGTTCGGCCTGCGCGTGCAGTGCCAGCGCCACTTCGCTGCCTGTCGCGATGATCACCGCCTGAGCCTTGCGCTGAAGCCCGACCTCGGTCGGCTCGGCCAGCACGTAGGCGCCCTTGCCGATGTCGTCCAGTGCCGCTTTCGGCAGGTAGGGCAGGTTCTGCCGGCTCAGCAGCAGCGCGCTCGGCCGGCTGGCGTTGCCCAGGGCCATGGTCCAGGCGACTGCCGTCTCGGCTGTGTCGGCGGGGCGCCAGACATCCAGGTTGGGGATCAGGCGCAGGCTGGCCGCATGTTCCACGCTC
Organism: Burkholderiales bacterium; assembly: GCA_031414735.1. Taxonomy (GTDB): domain Bacteria; phylum Pseudomonadota; class Gammaproteobacteria; order Burkholderiales; family Burkholderiaceae_C; genus Rubrivivax. The sequence goes on from JANNWL010000527.1 coordinate 11,795, forward strand.
TGGTGCGTAGGGCCGTCTTCGCCCAGGCCGATGCTGTCGTGCGTGAAGACATGGATCACGCGGCGCTTCATCAGCGCGGCCATGCGGATGGCGTTGCGGCTGTAGTCGCTGAAGGTCAGGAAGGTGCCGCCGTAGGGGATGAAGCCGCCATGCAGCGTCACGCCGTTCATGATGGCGGCCATGCCGAACTCGCGCACGCCGTAATTGATGTGGCGGCCGCCGTTGGGCTTGCCATCGGCGTCGAAGCGCAATGCCGGCGTGCTGCTGGTGTTGGTGAGGTTGCTGCCGGTCAGGTCGGCGCTGCCGCCCAGCATTTCGGGCAGCGCCTGGGTGAAGGCTTCCAGCGCGATCTGGCTGGCCTTGCGGCTGGCGACGGTCTCAGCTTTCGTGTGCGCGGCCACCACCGTGTCGACCGCCGTCTGCGCAAAGCCCGCCGGCAACTCGCCCTTCATGCGGCGTTCGAATTCTGCGGCCAAGGCCGGGTGCGACTTGCGGTAGGCCTCCAGGCCCTTGATCCAGCGTGACTGCTGCTTGGCCCCGGCCGGCCGCGCGTCCCAGGCGGCGTAGGCCTTCTCGGGCACGACGAAGGGCTCGTACGGCCAGCCCAGGGCCTCGCGGGTCAGCTTGATCTCGTCCGCACCCAGCGGCTCGCCATGCGCCTTGGCCGTTCCGCCACGGTTGGGCGAGCCACGGCCGATGGTGGTCTTGCAGATGATGAGCGTGGGCTGCGTGGCGGACGCGCGCGCTTGCGTCAGCGCGGTGTCGACGGCGGCCACGTCGTGCCCATCGACCGGGCCGATGACATTCCAGCCGCAGGCCGCGAAACGTGCGCCGGCGTTGTCGACGTACCAGGGCGAGACCTGGCCGTCGATGCTGATGCCGTTGTCGTCGTACAGGGCGACCAGCTTGTTCAGCTTCCAGGCGCCAGCCAGCGACACGGCCTCGTGGCTGATGCCTTCCATCAGGCAGCCGTCGCCCATGAAGACATAGGTGCGGTGGTCGACCAGCGCATGGCCGGGGCGGTTGAACTCGGCCGCGAGCAACTTCTCGGACAGGGCCATGCCCACCGCATTGGCCAGGCCCTGGCCCAGCGGGCCGGTGGTGGTTTCCACGCCGGGGGTCACGTCGACCTCGGGGTGGCCGGGCGTCTTGCTGTGCAGTTGGCGGAAGTTGCGCAGCTCGCTCATCGCCAGGTCGTAGCCCGTCAGGTGCAGCAGCGCGTACAGCAGCATCGAGCCGTGGCCGTTGCTCAGCACGAAGCGGTCGCGGTCGGCCCACAACGGGTCGGCCGGGTTGTGCTTCAAGTGCCGGCCCCACAGCGCCACGGCCATGTCGGCCATGCCCATGGGCGCGCCCGGGTGGCCGGAATTGGCCTGCTGCACGGCGTCCATGGCGAGGGCGCGGATGCTGTGGGCCATCAAGGCGGTGGTGGCGACGGCGGGGGGGGCTTTGGCGGGCATGGGGCGCGGCGTTCAAGTCGGGTGGACGGAGGCTTTGATTCTAGGTGGCGACCCACTGCGCGCCGCCTGCAGCCCGGGCCCTGCCTATCATGCGCAGCCATGCAGGGACTGCACCTCACCGCCGACTTGCGCCAGTGCGCGCCGGGCACCGCCGCGCTCACCGATCCCCTCGCCTTGCGCCAGCTGTGCCTGCAAGCTGTGGCCGGCAGCGGCCTGCACGCCGTCGGCGAGTTGTTCCACCGCTTCCCCGCACCTGGCGGCGTGACGGGGGTGGTGCTGCTGGCCGAATCGCACCTGGCCGTGCACACCTGGCCCGAGCTGGGTGCCGTGACGCTGGATGTCTACGTGTGCAACCTGCACGGCGACCACAGCGCGCAGGCCGAGGCGTTGCTGACGCTGCTGGAAGCCGGCTTTTACGCGGCACAGACCGGTCGCCAGCGCATCGTCCGCGGCGCCGCGCCTGCGCCGTAGCGCCCAGGACCGCCTTCACGCCATTCAGCGCGGGCGACGGCTGTTGGCAACCGTCCAGTCATACGGGGTGAAGCGCACGCTGTAGTCCAGCGGCGCGGGCTGCGGCGCATAGAGGTTGGCGTAGGCCAGCAGGCTGGCGGCAGGGCGCGGCACGAAGTCTTCGGGGTAGAAGTTGAGCAGCTCGCTCAGCCACACGGTGCGCGTGGCGGCGTCGATGCGGAAGTTGTCGGCGCGGGCAAAGAAGGCGCGTGTCTCGCGTTCGAGTTCGCCGTCCAGCGCCGCTGCGCTGAGGGGCGTGCGCGGCAGCGCCGGGCAGGCCACGGCAGAGCAGTTCAATGCGAAGTGCACGCGCGGGTCGTTGAGGCTGCGGGTGTCGGGCCGGATCACGTTGTTTTCGAAGCTGCGCAAGGACATCGCCTGGCCGCCCACCTCGACCTTGCGCAGCACGAAGAAGCTCAGCTTGTTCCAGCCCGCGTGGCTGACCGGTATGCCGCTTTGCAGCACGTTGAACATCGACAGCGCGTTGTAGGCGTTGATCATGTGGGCCAGCCGCTGTGGCCCGGGCAGCAGGCTGGACAGCGGCGTGTCGGCCACGTGGCGCACGTAGCGATCGAGGTCGCCGCGGTCGCGCGCCAGGGCGACAAAGTCGACCTCGCCCTGCGCATTGACAAAGCCTTCGAGCACGCGCGCCCATGCTTCATGCGCGCCCTGCGGGCTGGGCGCGGGCACGGCCGGCGCGGGCACCAGGGTCGAGCACCCGGCCAGCAGCACCAGCGCGACCGCCGCCGCGCTGCGCTGCAGCGCCTTGAACGCGCCGCTCATGGCCGGGGCCCGGCTTCAGCGCCCGGCCGGTGGCGCTGGCGCGCTTGCAAGGCCGCCGCGCGCGGCCGGCCCTTGAGCCACTTGATGGGGAAGGTCGGCACCGCGTCGGCCGCCGGTGCCGGCACGTGCCCGGCGCGCAGCGGCTGCCACGGGCCTTGCGCGGTCTTCAGCGGGCGCAGCAGGTACTGGTCACGCTGGGCGTTGTAGGCGCACATGCTCAGCGGGCCGTCTTGCGTGATGGCCATGAACACGCAGGCGTCCACGCGTTCGGCGTCCAGGCTGCAGGCGTCCATGAAGTTGTGGGTGAACAGGGTCAGCTTGTGAACGCGCCCGCGCGCCGCCAGCAAATCGCGCCGCATGCGCCAGGCCAGGGCGCCGGCCCAGCGCAGCGCCGCCAGGCTGAGCGCCGGGCGCGCCAGGCCCGCAACCAGCAACGAGCGCAGGGCGCGCCACGGCGTGCCACGGTCGATGCGCAGGTGCGCGGTGTCGCGCATGAAACGCTGGACAAAGGCCGCATCGGCAAAGGCGTCATAAGCGCGGCCGTTGGCCACCAGGAGCACGGCGCTCTGGTTGCACTCGCGGTGGCCGGCGGCCAGCACGTTGAAGCCCAGGCCGGCCACACCCGCCCCTTGTTGCAAGCGCTGCGCCACGCTGCCATTGCTGATCTGATCGACCCGCGCGCCAAGCACGCCGCGGCCAGTGTCGGCCTGCAGCTGGAAGGACGCGAACCGCACCACATCGGCATGCGCCACGAACCAGGCCGCCAGCATCGGGACATCGGCAAAATTGCCCTCGTGCACCGTGGTGTTGAAGAACACGCTGAGCGGCAGGCCGCGGGCGCGTTCCACGTACACGCTGCGCAGGGCATTCAGGTCGTGCTCGGTGGTAAAGCCTTCACGCTGTTGGGTCGTGTCGACATGGAAGGCCACGTCGCTCAAGCCGGCTTCACACAGCTCCTCAAGCAAATCGCGCGTGGCCTTGATGCCGTTGGTCAGCAGGCAGGCGCGCAGGCCCAGGCTAGCCAGCCGCCGCACGATGGCCACGAGCTCGCCGCGTCGGCGCAACGTGGGCTCGCCACCCGACACCTGCACATCGGTGCCGGGCCCGTAATGCGCGTGGATCATGTCGATGCGCCGGTACACCTCTTCGAGCGGGAAGTCGCGCACGGCCTCGGCGGATTCGCTCAGGTAACACAGCGTGCAGTCGAGATTGCAGCGCTGGGTGATCTCCAGCGAGACACAAGCCACCGGCCAGCGCCGGCCGGCCATCTGGTGGGGCTGCCACTGACCGGCGCGCTGCTGGCGCGCGCGCATGCCGCCCAAGGCGTCGGCCAAAGGCGATGCCAGGGCTTCGAAGCGGGCCGGGTCTGCGCCGGCAGTCATGTGGCAGGTCTCATCAGGCAAAAGTCGGTGCACCCGGGCCCGAGCTTACTCAGGTCAAACCCTGTGCGCAGGCCGTCCCCGGGGCGCACGGCGCTCGCGGTATCTACAGCTTGCCGCATTGAGGCCGAAAACGCGGTGTGGACTCCACCATTGCCTCGCCCACGCTGGCGGCCGACGACGCGGAGCCCGAAGGCCCGGGCCTTCGGGCCTGGCTGCGCCGTTGGCGTGGTGCGCGCGGCGGCCCGGCCCTGGGCCGCATGCCCGGGCGTGCGCGGCGCCTGTCGCTGAGCCGGCCGCGCGTGGGCATCGTCCTGGCCACAGCCGGCTTGGTGGCCGGCGCCGCGTCCGGCCTGGACACCTGGCACATGCAGCATCAAGCCGTGGAGGACGCCGCACGCGCAGCCGTGGCGCGGGTCGACGAGCGGCTGGACGCGGTGGCACGCGAGATTCGATTTCTCGATCCACCGAGCGCGGGCGAAGAATGCTCTGCCGAGCAGACTTCCAAGCTCCTGGACGCCAGCCTGTCTTCACGCTGGGTATCGCGATTTCGGCAGGGGCAGCCCGAAGCCGACTTCTCTTGCGGGCCGGGCGGCCGCGGCGCGCCGCTGACGATCGAGGCGCGGCCTGGCGCGGGCTTGATGCTCGATTCCACCGGCCCGAGCGCCAAGCGCCTGGTCGCGTCACTGACCGGCCCGGGCGGCTGGGTGACGCAGGCCGAGCTCGACGAGCGCGTGTTCGAGCAGTTGTTCAAACCAGGCGCCGCGGCAGCCGTGCCGCAACGGATCAGTCTGCTGTCGATGACCGGACAGCACCTGAAAGCGCTCAACCCCGGGGAGCCCGGCGTGACGTCGTCCGCCTTGGCGCCGCCGGCGCTGCGCGCCATGCAGGCGTCAGCCGCGCACGGCCTGGCGGTGGCGGTGGAAGTGGACACGGCGGCGTTGTGGGCCCATGGCGCGCAACGCGCTGGCTGGGCCGTGGCCGCGGCGATGCTGCTGGCAGCCGCCGCCGCCGCCGCGGTGTGGCGGCGCGCGGTGCTGCGTTCGCGCTTGCGTGTGCGCATCGCAAAAGCCTTGCGGCGCCGGCAGTTCGAACCCCATGTGCAACCCATCGTCGACCTGGCCAGCGGTCGCTGTGTGGGCGGCGAAGTGCTGATGCGCTGGCACCACCCGCAGCGCGGGGTGCTCGCGCCGTCGGAGTTCATTGAAGAGGCCGAGCGCACGGGCCTGATCGTGGCCATGTCAGACCTGGTGATGGTGCGTGCCGCGCAACGGCTGGCGCAGCTGGCACGGCTGCAACCCGAGCTGTACTTCTCGTTCAACATCACGCCACAGCAGCTGCGGCAGACCGGCTTTGCGCAGCGCCTGGGCGAGATCTTCAACGCCGAGACGCTGCCACGCGCGCAGGTGCTGCTGGAGCTGACCGAGCGGGAGTTCGTCGACCAGCGCACCCGGCGCGCACTGGAGTCGCTGCACCAGGCCGGTTGGCGCATCGCCATCGACGACTTCGGCACCGGCCAGAGCAGCCTGGCGACGCTGGAGCAGTTGCCGGTCGACCGCATCAAGATCGACCGCGCCTTCGTGCGCACCATCGACGGACACACCGTCACGCGGCCCGTGCTGGACGCCATCATCGCCTTGTCCGCACAGCTGGGTGTTCGTCTGATTGCCGAAGGCGTCGAGACGCAGGCCCAGTGGGACTACCTGCGCCAGCGCGGCGTGGCCTGTGCCCAGGGCTACCTGTTCGCCAAGCCCTTGGCCATCGACGCCTTTGCGCGCTGGTTGTGGCACAGGTCCGACGCCGCTGGCCCGGCGGCGGCTGGCGGCGCCACGCCCGCCGCGCCCGTCAGCCCGGTGGACCCCCTGGTCATGGACGCGCCGACGCAACAGCTGTGGCAGCGGCTGAGGACCGTTGGCGGGCTGGACGTGCGCACCCGTTTGCACGGCCTGCGCAGCTACGCCGACTGTTTCGTCGGTCGCGAGGCGGTGGACTGGCTGGTGCGCCACCAGCGTGTGGGCCGCGCCGAGGCGGTGCGGTTGGGCCAGCGGCTGCTGGCCCTGGGCCTGATCGGCCATGTGCTCGAAGAACACGACTTCAAGGACGGCGAGTACTTCTACCGCCTGGCAGGCGCCGGGGACGCGCCGGGCGCAGCCGACAGCGTGGCGGGCCTGGCCGACACCTTGCGCAGCGCCGACGGCCCGCCCTGGCGCGACCACGCACGCGGCCCGTTGATGCACCGACACTGCGCCAGCGGGCGCGAGATCATTGGCTGGATCGTCGACCGGCACGCCGTGCCCCGCATCATGGCGCTGCAGTGGGCGGCGCAGCTGATGCGACAAGGCGCGCTGCGCCACGTCTTCGACGACCAGCCGCTGCGCGACGACCGCACGCTGTACCGGCTGGACTGAGGCCCGGCGCGCAGCGACACGGGGGCCGTGCGCGACGCCTACCGGGGGGCCACGGCTTGCAAGCCAGCGCGGCGACGCACCGCAAAGCCCAGCAGACCCAGACCAGCGAACATCAGCGCGAAGGTTGCGGGCTCGGGCACCGGCGACAGCGAGATGTTGTCGTAGACGATGGCGGAAGCGTTGTAGTTCGTTGCGTTGTTCAAGAAGCCGAACTGGAGGAGATGTCCGGCAGCCGCGGTGACCTTGAACGGCAGCACATAGGTGCCCCAACTGTCCGGGAGGGCGCTCATGTCCACCGTGACGGTCGAAGCAGTCTGGCCATTGCTGGGGTTCAGCGTCTGGATGAAGGCCAGCGCGCTGGAGGGCGCGGCCAGATTGAACCACCGGGCGTCAAACTGGAAATTCCACGTGGTGCCGACGTCCGACGCGCCGATGGTCTGCAGCTGGAACACGCTTGTCTGGACCAACTGGCCGCCGAGATGGGCAGCGCTGTTGTTGTAGTCGCTGTAGACCCCCATGTTCTGGTTGCCGGGCACGGACCCTCCGGAGCCCACGGCGCTGATCCCAGCGAGGCTGTTCGGCGCCTGGAATGGCCCGTACTGGTATGCGTACGACCCGTTGGGGTTGTAGACATTGACGAAGTAGCGCCAGCCGTCGTCGGCCAACGCGCTGTTGCTGCCCGGAAACGGCTCCGCAGGGGCCAAGGCTTCGAAGTTCTGGCTGTACGCAGACAGTTGCGCATGGCTCGTCAAGGGCGCGGCAAACAAGAGTGCAATTGCCAGCGTTGCAAGGGTGCAGATCTTCATCTTGAGTCTCCTCGTCGACGGGAAATCAATGCAGGAACATCAGTGACTTGAATGCCGTTGGATGATGATCGCTGGCGTCCGAACTGTCCTCCCCCCAAGTGACGACGGTGCTGCCCAGCTGATTGGGCGCCGCGCTCAGCTCGGGCCGGTCGACGCGAAGCTGAACATGCCGGCGCGGGCCAGCCGCGCGAACTCGAACTCGATGATCTCCTTCAGCGCCAGTTGCGGTGAACTGTCCCAGGCCTCGATGCGCGTGGCCAGCACCAGCAGGCGGTTGAGCTGCACGCCGGAGATCTCCGAGATGACCACGCCGCGCGCGGCGGCCGGTTCCTTGAACACCGAGATCGGCATCAGCGTGGCCCAGGGGCCGCGCAACACCAGTTCGCGGATCGAGTCCACGGAATCGATCTCGGCCCGCAGCTGCAGCCGCGTGCCCAGCGGCAGCAACTGGCGATCGACCAGGCTGCGGTGCAGCGTCGTCATCAGCAGCGGAATCGCTGCGAGCTGGCGCACCGGCACCACCGGCGCGATCTTCAGCGACGGGTGCGACACCAGCGCGAAGGGCTCGCCCAGCAGCGGTGACAGCGACAAGGCGCGGCCGGGTTCGGGGTTGGTGACGATGGCCATGTCGATCAGGCCGCGTTCCAGCCAGTCCAGCAGCGCGGGCGTGAAGGCCTCACGCGCGCGCAGCTCGATGCCGGTCACGTTGCTCAGGCAGCGCTCGAACAGGCCCGGCAGCAGCACGCGGGTGAGCGTGGGCGAGGCGCCCAGCACCACGGCGGCCTTCTGGTCGGTGCTGTGGCGGCTGGCCAGCAGTTGGCGCACGCGCGCGGCTTCGGCCAGCATGCGCTGGGCCGACTGGTACAGCGTCACGCCGGCCGGCGTCAGGCGCACGCCGCGGGGCATGCGCAGCAGCAGCTGCACGCCCAGGTCGGCCTCCAGCTCGCGCAACTGGCGCGTCAGCGCGGGCTGCGCCACCGCCACCGCGGCGGCGGCGGCCGTCAGGCTGCCGGCATCGGCAATCGCCACGAAGTAGCGCAGGGCACGCAGGTTCATCAGGGTTTTCCAGGCCGATCCATCAGCAAATGATATGGCGGCTGACGACATCGGCATTGGACCTGAAGCGCTGCGCTGCATAGACTTTGCCCTCCGAATCGGCACGAGGTCACCTGCGGCATGGCAACAGACAGCATCCCCGCGCGCGTCAGCCTGCAGCAGTTGCAGGCCTTCATCACCGGCGCGTTGCGCCACGTCGGCCTGCCCGATGCCGACGCCGCCAAGGTGGCGGGCCTGATGGCGCAAGCCGACCTGCAAGGCTCGGACGGGCACGGCGTGATCCGCCTGCCGCAGTACGTCAAGCGCATCCTCGCCGGCGGCATGAACACGCGGCCGGAGATCCGCATCGTCGAAGAGAAGGCGGCCATGGCCGTGCTCGACGGCGACAACGGCATGGGGCACCTCGTGGTCTCGCGCGCCGTCGAACTGGCCATCGAGAAAGCGCGCACGGCCGGCGTGGCCTGGGTGGGTGTGCGGGCCAGCAACCATGCCGGTCCGGCATCGCTGTACGCCCGCATGCCGATCGAGCACGACATGATCGGCCTGTACTTCGCGGTCGGCAACGCCAACCACCTGCCGCCCTGGGGCGGCATGGAGATGCTGCTGTCGACTAACCCCATCGCGGCCGGCATCCCGGCCGGCAGCGAGCCGCCGGTGGTGCTGGACATGGCCACCACGGTGGCCGCTTACGGCAAGGTGAAGGCCAAGGCCAAGGCCGGCGAGCCCATGCCCGAGGGCTGGATGATCGACCGCCAGGGCAAGCCCCTGCTGGACCCCAAGCGCGCCGACGAAGGTTTCCTGCTGCCCATCGGCGGCCACAAGGGCTACGGGCTGGCGCTCATCGTGGGCCTGCTGGCTGGCACGCTGCAAGGTGCGGCCATGGGCCGGCAGGTGGTGGACTTCAACAAGGACCACGTCAGCAAGACCAACACCGGCCAGGCCATCCTGGTGATCGATCTCAAGGCCTTCGGCGACCCTGCGGCCTTCAAGGCGCAGGTCGACGTGCTGGTGCGCGACCTGCGCAACGGCGAACGCCTGGGCGGTGTCGACCGCATCTGGCTGCCCGGCGAACAAAGCCATCTCAAGCGCGAGCGCTACCGCGCCCTTGGCATCCCAATCTCGGCCGGCGTGGTGGCCGACCTGGCCGCGCTGGCGGCGGAACTCGGCATCGCGCCGCTGCTGCCTTAGGCCACGATGAACCCACCGGCGAGTACACCGGCAAGCACGGCGGCCCCTGCGCCGCGCGGCTTCGTCATCGACCGCACGGACCGCGGCGATGGCCGCGCACAGCTGCCCGGCAGCTTGCACACCAACCGCAGGCTGTCGCAGTGGTTGAGCCTGGCCGAGCCCGGCGTGGTGCAGGTCTTCACCGGCAAGGTCGAGCTGGGGCAGGGCATCCTCACCGCCCTGCAACTGCTGGTGGCCGATGAGCTGGACGTGCCGCTGGCCGCCGTGCGCCTGCACAGCGCCAGCACCGTACGCGGGCCGGACGAAGGCGTCACGTCGGGCAGCCTGTCGGTGCAGGACAGTGGGGGTGCGTTGCGTCATGCGTGTGCGGAGCTGCGTGCGATTGCGCTGCGCAAGGCGGCCGCGCGCACGGGTGTCGCCGCCGAGGGGTTCGACGTGCACGAGGGTGCCATCCGCACAGCACAAGGTGAGCGCCTGGGCGACTACTGGTCGCTGCTGTCGGATGCCGATCTCGACACCGAGTTCATGGGCCTCGCCCGGCCGAAAGCTGCGGCCGCGCGGCGCTTGATCGGCCAGGCGCAGCCGCCGCGTCTGGACCTGGCCGACAAGGTGTTCGGGCTGCCGCGTTTCATCCACGACCTGCGCCTGCCTGGCATGCTGCACGGCCGCGTGGTGCGGCCGCCGACCTTGACGGCGGGCTTGACCACGCTGCCTGCCGGACTGGCCGCAGGCTTGCCTGCGGGTGTGCAGTGCTGGGCCGATGGGCGCTTCTTTGCCGTGGTCGCGGCTGTGGAGCGCGATGCCGATGCCGCCGCTGCGAAGCTGGCCTCCCGGCTGGCGTGGCAGCCCGGGCAGCCCTTGCCCGACGCCCACGACCTGGCTGCCTTCCTGCAAGCCGCGCCAGCGCAGACGACGGTCACCATCGAGCGCGGCGAGACAGCCGACTGGCCGGCCGGCGGCCTGCGCCACCGCGCGGCCTACTTCAAGCCCTACCTCGCACATGCGTCGATCGGCCCGTCCTGCGCAGTGGCGCGTTGGGACGGCCGCCAGCTCGAGGTCTGGACGCACAGCCAGGGCATCCACAACCTGCGCGACGACCTCGTCAAGGCCCTGGCCCGCGAGGCCGTTCCCTTGGCCCGGGCCGACATTGCCGTCCACCATGTCGAAGGCGCCGGCTGCTACGGCCACAACGGCGCCGACGACGTGGCGCTGGACGCCGTGCTGATGGCGCTGCGCAGCCCGCACCAGCCGGTGCGCGTGCTGTGGTCGCGTGCCGACGAGCTCACGCACAGCCCCTTCGGCGCCGCACACCTCGTGGAGCTCAACGCGCGGGTGGACGAGGCCGGGCACATCACGCACTGGCAGCATGAACTCTGGGCCAACGGCTACAGCTCGCGCCCTGGCCGGGCCGCGCTGCCCTCGCTGCTGGCCGCCAGCGAACGCGCCGATGCGACGGCGCTGCCGATGCCCATCAACCCGCCCTTGGCCGCCGGCGGCGGCGCCGACCGCAATGCCGTGCCGGCCTACACGCTGCCGAACCTGTTGGTGATCAACCACCGGCTCACTGTGATGCCGCTGCGCACTTCCGCCATGCGCGCCCTGGGCGCCTATGCCAACGTGTTTGCCATCGAGTCCTTCATGGACGAGTTGGCCCGGGCGCGCGGCGAGGACGCGCTGGCTTTCCGTCGCCGCCACCTGCAAGACCCGCGCGCGCTGGCCGTGCTGGACACCGCCGTGCAGCGCAGCACCTGGTGGGCGCGGCGCGCCACGGAGCCCGAAGGCACCGGCCACGGCCTGGCCTGGGCGCGCTACAAGAACACCGGCGCCTGGTGTGCCGTGCTTGCACGCGTGCGGGTGGAGCAGCAGGTGCAGGTGCTCAGCCTCGACATCGTGGTCGATGTGGGCATGGTGGTGGACCTGGACGGCGTCATCAACCAGATCGAAGGTGGCGCCATCCAGAGCGTGAGCTGGACGCTGAAGGAACAAGTCGGCTTCGGTGCCCAGGGCATCACCAGCGCCGACTGGACCACCTACCCCGTGCTGCGCTTTTCAGAGGTGCCCGAGGTGTGCGTGCACGTCATCGACCGCCCCGACGAGCCGCCGCTGGGTGCTGGCGAGGCCGCGCAGGGCCCCGTGGCCGCCGCGCTGGCGAATGCCGTGCATGACGCGCTGGGCGTGCGGGTGCGCACGCTGCCGCTGAGCGCCGACAACCTGCTGCGCGCCATCCATGCCGCCGAGGCATCTGACTGATTGGCCATGAACGAAACCGTCTTCCACGTCAACCAGCAAACCGTGCCCTTCGAGGGCGACCCGAACGCCATGTTGCTCGCGGTGCTGCGCGACGAACTGGGCCTGAGCGGCCCCAAGTTCGGCTGTGGCCAGGGCGAGTGCGGCGCCTGCATGGTGCTGGTCGACGGCGCGCCGCAAACCGCCTGCAACCTGCCGGTGTGGGCGGTGGCGGACAAGCAAGTCGTCACGCTCGAAGGCCTGGGCACCCCCGCCTGTCCGCACCCGGTGCAGACGGCCTTCATCGCCGAGCGCGCGGCGCAATGCGGCTACTGCGTGGCCGGCATCGTGACCTCGGCCGCGGCGCTGCTGGCCCGCAACCCGGCGCCCAGCCGCGTGGCAATAGTGCAGGCGCTGGAGCCGCACCTGTGCCGCTGTGGCGCGCACGGCCGCATGATCCGCGCCGTGCAGCGAGCCGCAGCCTCGATCAACCTTTCTCGCACCACACCAACCCCATGAGCTGGCTGTTCCCCAAGACACATTCACACGACGCTGCCGGCTTCTGGTTCTGCGGCTGCGCCGGCCTGCCCATCGTGGAAGGCGGTGGCGGTGGCGCAGCGCCCCAGCCTGCCCGCAAGCCGGTGCTGGTGGGCGGCCGGCGCGCACGCACGGTGGACGTGCACGCGCACTG
>JANNWL010000528.1:0-5086 GCA_031414735.1 Burkholderiales bacterium
TTCCTGCAGCCGATTGCCATCATGGCCAGCCTGCCGCTGGCACTGATCGGCGTCATGCTGGCGCTGCTGATGTGGCGCAGCACGCTGAACGTGTTCAGCATGATCGGCCTGGTGATGCTGATGGGCCTGGTGACGAAGAACGCCATCCTGCTGGTGGACTTTGCCAACCACGCGCGCAAGGCGGGGGCCACGGTGGCCGACGCGGTGCTGCAGGCCGGCCTGATCCGCATGCGGCCGATCGTGATGACGACGATGGCCATGGTCTTCGGCATGCTGCCACTGGCCATGGCGCTGAACGACGGCGGCGAGCTCCAGGCCCCGATGGGCCGGGCCATCATCGGCGGCGTCATCACGTCAACCTTGCTGACCCTGCTGGTGGTGCCGGTGTTCTACAGCTACCTCGTGCGCACGACCAAGCCGGCAGCCGATGCGGCCCCGGCCATGCTGCCCGAGCCGGGCGGCAGTGCCGGCCCGTTGCCGATGCCGGCCGACCGGGACTGAGCGCGCACGCCGCGTCGTCCGTGCCGGCAGCACTGAGCTGCTGGCGCTGTGGCATCTCTTTCACACACCGGACCATGCTCAAGGAATGCTGTCCTTGTGCGGCGTGTTCACCGGGCCGTCGTTGGCGGCTGGCGTGGGCGCCTCAGGCGTGCCGTCCAGGCGCAGGCGCTGCCAGAGTCGGCCGGAAACGTCGCGGTGCAGGGTCTGACCGTCGAGCTCGCCATCGAAACCACCGCCCAGCGGGGGCTGGCCGTCGGGGTCGGTGGGTGCCAGGTGGCGCTTCACAGTCAGCACCAAGCCCAGCGCCACCGCAGCCAGCGCGCCCATCAGCACCAGCAGTTGGGCACGTTGCTGCTGCACACGGTCGGTGCGGGCGCCCAACGCGGTGCGCACGGTGTTGCTGGCGGCCTCGAAGAGCCTTGCCTGTGCGTGCAGCGCCGTGGCGGTGGCCGCAGCCAGGGCCGCAGCCTCAGCCGGTTCGACCTGCCGGCGCAGGTGGAACAGCCGGTCGGCGGTGACGCCAGCCGTGGCCACGGCGTCAGACAGCAAGGGGTCGTTGAGCGCACCGCGGTTGAGGCCTTCGCTCAAGTGTCCGAGTGCACGGGCCAGCGCCGCCTCGGCCGCAGCCAAGTCACCGCGTTCGGCGCCGCTGTCCGCCGGCAGGCCCAGGGCAGCGATCTGCGCTGTCACCTGCGGCAGTGAGGTCAGGTCGCGCACGGACGCCAGGTAGGTCTTGGCCGGCCCATGGCTGTCCAACCCAGAAGCAGCGGCGACCAGGTCGATGACCTGCAGCGTCTGTTCGATCAGCAGGCGGTGGGCGGCGTCGCTGTCGGCGCCCGTGATCTTGCGCTGTTCGACCTGCGGCACCAGGGTCACCCAGTCCTGGCGCAGCGCCTGCGCCTCACCCACGGCGCGGGGCAGCTTCAAGGCAAACAGCGTGGTCTCCAGCGTCGCCGCGCGGTCGTCGACTTCAGCCTGGCGCAGCGTGCGTTCGGGTTCCAGCTGCAGCACGCCGCGCAGCACCAGCCCGGCAATGTCGCGGTGCGCCAGCAGGGCGTGTTGCAAGGTGACGGCGCCAGAGACCGGGTCCAGCCCGGCCTGCTCGTACAGCGCGGCCTGGATCTCTGCGGTCTGGTAGCGCAGCACCTGCACCAGCGGCGTGGCCACCATGGCCGCGGCCACCACGCCGAGGGCTGCGAACTTGTGGCGCAACTTCAGGGTCTGGATGCGGTTCTGGATGGTCATCGGCTGCATGGCGGGCTGAAGGGCCTGCGCTGCCAGAACGTGGCCTGCGCACCGACAGTTATCGGCGCCTCAGCCGCCGGCTTGAGCCGCGATGCGCCTGCGCGGCGCACCCCCTGCGACTCAGCACTCGACGATGTTCACCGCCAACCCGCCGCGCGCGGTTTCCTTGTACTTGGTCATCATGTCGGCGCCGGTGTCGCGCATCGTCTTGATGACTTTGTCCAGGCTCACGAAGTGCGTGCCGTCGCCACGCAGCGCCATGCGTGCGGCGTTGATGGCTTTCACGGAGGCGATGGCGTTGCGTTCGATGCAGGGAATCTGCACCAGCCCGCCCACCGGGTCGCAGGTCAGGCCCAGGTGGTGTTCCATGCCGATCTCGGCGGCGTTTTCCACCTGCTCGGGCGTGCCGCCCATCACCGCGCACAGGGCGCCGGCGGCCATGCTGCAGGCCACGCCGACTTCGCCCTGGCAGCCGACCTCGGCGCCGCTGATGCTGGCGTTTTCCTTGTAAAGGATGCCGATGGCCGCGGCGGTGAGCAGGAAGTCGACGACGCCGGCGTCAGTGGAGTGGTGGACGAAGCGCGTGTAGTAGTGCAGCACGGCCGGGATGATGCCGGCCGCGCCGTTCGTCGGGGCCGTCACGACGCGGCCGCCGGCGGCGTTTTCTTCGTTCACGGCCAGGGCGTACAAGTTCACCCAGTCCATCACCTGCAGCGGGTCGCGCAGAGCCGCTTCCGGGTGGGCGATGAGATCGCGGTACAGCGGCGCTGCGCGGCGCTTGACCTTGAAGCCGCCGGGCAGGATGCCGTCGGTGGCACAACCGCGTTTCACGCAGTCCTGCATTACCTGCCAGATCTTCAACAGGCCGGCGTCGATGTCGGCATCGACCCGCCAATGGCGTTCGTTGCGGCGCATCACGTCGGCTATCGATCCGCCGACTTCACGGGCGCGCACCAGCAGTTCGTCGCCGCTGTGGAAAGGGTGCGGCAGCACGGTGGTGTCCGGGGCGATGCGCTTTTGCCTGGCGCCATCGGCGACCACCTCATCACTCACCACAAAGCCGCCGCCGACCGAGTAAAAAGTACGGTTGGCGAGCTCGGCGCCGTCAGCGTCGAAGGCGATGAAGCGCATGCCGTTGGCGTGGAAGGGCAGGCTCTCGCGCCGGTGGAACACCAGGTCTGCGCGCTCGTCGAAGGCGATGTCGTGCCGGCCCAGCAGCGGCAGCCGGGCTTGCTCGCGCATGGCCGCCAGCAGCGTGGCCACAGCGTTCACGTCCACCGTGTCGGGCTCGTGCCCGGCCAGCCCGAGCAAGACGGCCTTGTCGCTGCCGTGGCCCTTGCCGGTGGCGCCCAGGCTGCCGTAGAGCTGGCTCTGGACACGCGCCGTTCGCGACAGCAGGCCGTCGTGGTCGAGCCGCAGCGCAAACAGCCGCGCCGCGCGCATGGGACCCACGGTGTGGCTGCTGCTGGGGCCGATACCGATCTTGAAGAGGTCGAAGACGGAGACGGCCATGGCAGAAATCAGTCAGCGGATCAAAGTGATGTTGAAGCCCGGCAGGCCGGCCCAGGGCCGGTCGCTGGTGACGACGCCGGCAGCAGGGTGTTCACCTGCCAAGGCCAGGCAGCAACGGTCGCCCAGTGACAGGCCGCGGGTCCGGGTGGCAGGCTTGAGTTGGCCCGCCGCAGTCGCGTGGTCGCGCGACAACGGCACCACGGCAAGTGGCAGCTGATCGCAGATGTTCGACACCTCGACCATGGACAGACCCTCGTCAAGCAGCCGGCCGACCACCTCGGCGAGGTTCACGCTGCTGATCAGCGCGTTTTCCTGGTTCATCAGCTTCGTTGCAACGTCGGCGCCCGGCTCTTGGAAAATCACGGCCAGAACCGCTGAACTGTCAAAGACGTTCACTCGCGCGCAGCCTCTTCGCGCTTGTCGCGAAGAAACTCGTCCACGACGTTCACTCCGGGTCGCTTGTACTTGGCGGCGATGGCCTGCACCCGGCGAATGCTTTCCATGCGCGAGATGAGCCGCAACTCGCCGTCTACCGCGTAGATGTTCATTGGCTCATCTGTTTTCAAGCCAAGCGCTTGTCGCAACTGGGCTGGTATCAAAACGCGCCCCTCCTTGCTCATCCGCGTATGCAGCATTTCTGTCATGGAACAGGTTCCATTCAAATTGTCAGAATGCGCGACTTTGACAGATTCTTGTCGCTGCGACAAGCTTTTGCAGCGGCAGGCGCTACGCCGCGTAGTCGCTCAAGGGCGGGCAACTGCACGACAGGTTGCGGTCGCCCCACACGTTGTCCACCCGACCCACCGGCGCCCAGTACTTGCTGCGCCGCAGGCTGGCCAGCGGGTAGGCGGCCTGTTCGCGGCTGTAGGCGTGGGGCCAGTCGGTCTTGAGCAGGCTGGCGGCCGTGTGTGGCGCGTTCTTCAGCGGGTTGTCTTCCTTGGGCCAGGCGCCTGACTCGATGTGGGCGATCTCGCCACGGATGGCGATCATGGCGTCGCAGAAACGGTCGAGCTCGGCCAGGGGTTCGCTTTCCGTCGGCTCGATCATCAGCGTGCCGGCCACCGGGAAGCTCAGCGTCGGGGCGTGGAAGCCGTAGTCGATGAGGCGCTTGGCGACGTCCTCGGCCCCGGCACCGGTGGCGTCCTTCAGCGGGCGCAGGTCCAGGATGCATTCATGCGCCACGCCGCCGCCCTTCAACATCTCGTTGTCGCCGGAATACAGCACCGGGTAGTGGTCGGCCAGGCGCGATGCGATGTAGTTGGCGCTGAGGATGGCGACTTCAGACGCGTCGCGCAGGCCCTCGGCGCCCATCATGCGGCAGTACATCCAGCTGATGGGCAGCACGGCGGCGTTGCCCAGCGGCGCGGCACTCACCGCGCCCACACTGTGTTCGCCACCGACACCGGCGGTGCGGTGCGCCGGCAGGAAGGGCACCAGGTCGGCCACCACCGCCACCGGGCCCACGCCCGGCCCGCCGCCGCCGTGCGGGATGCAGAAGGTCTTGTGCAGGTTGAGGTGGCTCACGTCGCCGCCGAACTCGCCGGGGGCGGCCACGCCGACCAGCGCGTTCATGTTGGCGCCGTCCACGTACACGCGCCCGCCGTGCTGGTGCACCAGGGCGCAGAGCTCCTTCACGCGTGCCTCGAACACGCCGTGCGTGCTGGGGTAGGTGATCATCACCGCGGCCAGGTTGGCGCTGTGCTGTTCGCACTTGGCTTTCAGATCGTCCATGTCGACGTTGCCCATGGCGTCGCACTTGGTCACCACCACCGTCATGCCGACCATCTGTGCGCTGGCCGGGTTGGTGCCATGCGCGCTTTCAGGGATC
>JANNWL010000529.1:0-1985 GCA_031414735.1 Burkholderiales bacterium
GCACCTTGCCGGCTTCGAAGGCTGGGAAAGGCTTCTACAGCGTGCACGCGGTGAGGCCTAACCCTTCGCTCAAGTGGAGCGCCAACGGCAGTCAAGCGAGCCCGCGCCACAGTGCAGGTGTGCATTTTCTGTAGCGCGGGCCCGCTTGCCTGCCGCTGTCGCCCCCTTAGCTCAAACGTTAGGCTCCACAAATACGGTTTTGCCCGCCTCCCACCTAAAAAGTTCTTGCCGCGTCGAGTCAGCTCCTTGACCGTTTTACCGAAATGCGAGAACGTATTACCGAGTAGCAGATTCACTCTGTCAAGTTAAACGCCTGAACGATCAAGTTAAAAGTAAACAAGAGAATACCTTCCTCGCTTGGCGCAGTGAACTTGAATTTCTGTTTTGCGCAGGCTGGTGGCTTCAATCAAACAAAACGAAGGCAAATGCTAGAAAGTAGTCTGTTGTTTTAGAAGAGTGTCTAGTCGCCCATCGCGTTACCAGTACAAAGCAAAGAGTTAGCCTTTGTCAACTCGTCAACACCGAGCAAGAACCGGGCAATGCGCTTGGTTGTTCATGGGCAGTTTCAAGTGGCAACGTACAGCCGCACATGGTGTTTGTCTGTGGCGCGTGTGGAGCCTAACCCTTCGCTCAAGTGGAGCGCCAACGGCAGGCTACCAGGCCCGTTCTGTGGTGCGCAGCATTCTCCACAATCCGGGCCTGGTAGCCTACCGTTGTCGCCCCCTTAGCTCAAACGTTAGGCGTCGAAGCCCACCCTCCGTGAGCGACTCGGGCACAATCTGGCTCCTGCTGTCCTACCGAGCCGCGCCATGCCCGACGTGAAAGCAATCGAAGAGGCCGTCCAGTCTCTGCCGCCTACCGCCCTGGCCGAGTTCAGGCGTTGGTTCACGGAGTTCGACTCAGCGGCATGGGACCGTCAGATTGAGACGGACATCGCTTCCGGCAAGCTCAGTGCGCTGCTTGCCGAGGCTGAGCAAGACTTCAAGAACCCGCAGTCACGGGCCCTGTGAACCACACTGCCTCGGCGAGGTTCTGGCGTTGCTACGACTCGCTGCCGACTGATGTGCGCACGCTGGCGGACAAGAACTTCAAGTTGCTCAAGTCCGACCCATCGCACCCTTCGCTGCAGTTCAAGCAGCTTGGCGGGGGCAAGATGTACAGCGCAAGGGTCGGTCTCTACTACCGGGCACTTGGGCTACCTCGCGAAGCTGGGGTTCACTGGTTCTGGATCGGCACACACGCCGAGTACGTTCGCCTCGTCGACGCCTAACCCCTCGCTCAAGCGGAGCGCCAACGGCAGGCCACCAGGCCCGGTCTGGTGGTACGCGGTACATTTTCACCAGCCCGGGCCTGGCGTCCTGCCGTCATCGCCCGCTTAGCTCGAACGTTAGGCATCCGAGAAATGCAGTGTCGGTGGGCCAGCAGAAAGTGCGCCTGTCGGCGTGAATGGAACAGCCACGAGGCGGCAAAGCCGCCGGGCGCGACGACGTCATCGAAAGTCATCAGCCGCTGCCAGCCATGAATCACGCGCCGTCAACCTTCCCAGAGCCAGAATCCTGCCGCGGCAGATTTATCCAGCCTGAACGAAGTCTTCGCTGTGGCCGAGGAGTGAGCGATATCTCAACTCGTAGAGAGAGTGCCCGCGCATTGAAGCCGAGAGAAGAGCAACGCATCAGGTCAGCTCAACCCGCCGTGAGCAAGACATCAGTTAAATCCGGCAACACCGCGGCGCTCATTGCAAGGCGCAGAGCGCCATGCAAGGTCCGCAGCGGGCGCCGCAGACGCGGAGTACCGCGACTGCTCTTGTGGTGGCGCTGCGCGGGAAGCACAATCTCGGGCATGCGAAATCACCACTCTGGTAAGCGGCGCGCGCGGATGCCTAACCCCTCGCTCAAGCGGAGCGCCAACGGCATGTCGCGCTGGCCATCAAGCGCTGGGCCTGCGGCCCATTTTGCGCTTGCTGTCCAGCACGCCATGCCGTTGGC
>JANNWL010000530.1:0-21593 GCA_031414735.1 Burkholderiales bacterium
GCGTCTGCCGCTGCCTGCATGGCGTCGGCCTTGGGCAGCGGTGTGCCGGCGACGCCGCCCGGCAGCGTCCACAAATGCAGCGCCGCGCGCGGCTCGGTGTTGTCCACCAGCACGCCACGCTGCTTGGGGCCGCTGGTGACGGCCGGGTAGTCCAGGCCGTCCAGCATGAAGGCCTGCGGGTTGGCTCCGAACAAGGCGTTCAGCGCGTGCAGCAGTGCCGGCGTGGAACGCTGGTTCTGCGCCAGCGTGTACTGCGCCTGGGTCTGCCCGCGGGCGTGCAGGTAGGTGTGCAGGTCGGCATTGCGAAAGCTGTAGATCGCTTGTTTCGGGTCACCCACCAGAAACAGCGGCGCAGCGGTGCCGGCGTACAGCGCCTGGAAGATGCTGAACTGCAGCGGGTCGGTGTCCTGGAACTCGTCGATCAACGCGGCCGGGAAGCGTGCGCGCAGGGTGCGGGCCAGCGCCGGGCCTTCTGGTGCGGCCAGACGCTGGTGCAGGTTGAACAGCATGTCGTCGAAGGCCTGCACGCGGCGTTCGCGCTTGGCCTCGCGCAGCGCCTGCGGGCCCGTGTCGAGCAACTCGCGCAGCAGTTGCAGGCGGGCGAGGTCGAGGCGCTGGCAAAGCCTGGCGTGTTCGTCGAGCCAGTCCTGCGCGGCGTCGAAGAAGGGGTGGGGTGTCACCGGCGCCTGGTTCTTCTTCGGCTGCAGCCGGGTGCTGCCCAGCAGGTCCAGCTTGGGCAGGTCCTTGGTCGACGGCACGGCTGACCGGTCGGCGCACAGCGCGTCCCAGCTGCGCGCTGCGGTGTCCAGCGATCCAGTCTTGTAGACATTGCCGTTGAGCCGCGGCAGCGCGTCGCGGACCGTGTCCATGATGGACTCGCGGCTCTGCTGCCACAGCGTGCGTGCGCGGGCCCAGGCCTGCGTCAGCGCTGTGCTGTCGATGGTTGCGCCGGCGCCCGCCGCGTGAAGTTCGGCGGGCCACATCACTTGCGACAGCGGCTTGGCCAGGCGCCGCTTGAGCAGTGCAGCGAACCGCGGCGGCGAGTCGCCGTGATCCAGCAAGCGTGCGGCCAGCTCAGGCGCCAGTGGCGCACCGGCGATGTGGCGGCGCCAGAAGTCGGTGGCGACCTGCAGCACCAGCTCGCTGTCGTCTTCCAGCAGCGTCTGCACCATCGGCATGCCGGCCGTGAAGGGCGCGTCCGCCAGCGCGCGCTGGCAGAAGCCGTGGATGGTGAAGATCGAGGCTTCGTCAAAGGTTTGCAGCGCCAGGTCCAGGCGCAGCGCCATGTCCTCGTCTTGCAGACCGTGGTTCTGGCGCGCGCTGTGCAGCAGGCTGTGCACGAAGGGGTCGGCGCTGGCGGCCGTGTGGCCGCGCAGAGCGGCCAGCGTCATGACGACGCGGCTGCGGATGCGTTCGCGCAGCTCGGCGGTGGCGGCGTTGGTGAAGGTCACGACCAGGATGTCCTGCACCTCCAGGCGCTGTTCCAGCAGCAGCCGCAGCACGAGGCCGCAGATGTTCCAGGTCTTGCCGGTGCCGGCCGAGGCTTCGATCAGCTGCATGCCGCCCAGTGGGCAGGCGAAGACGTCGAGCGCGGTGGATGTCGGCGCCGTCATGGCTGCACGCGCGGGTCGTCCAGGCAGGCCAGCAGCGGGCCGAACACGCTGACCGCGCAGGCTTGGAAGTCGGCGTCGAGCGGGTCGTCCACACCACGCAGCGCCAGGGTGTAGGCGGGGTCGCTGTCTTCGCCGTGCGGTGTGCGCGGCGTGCGGCGCCAGCGCGCCCGGGCCTTGGGCCAGCTCTGGTCGCCCACCATGAAGGCCCAGGCCGACTTGGGGAAGAAGTGCACCGGCTCGCACAGGCCGCGCGCGTACAACTGCAGCAGCTGCGCCAGCACGTCCTGCGCATCGTCGACGGGGCCGAAGCGGAATCCGCCGTCGCGGCTGATCCAGCGCGTGCAGAGGTCCGCGCCGTCCGGTGCGGCTGCGGCCTGCAGCAGGTGGAGCAGCCAGGCCTCGAGATAGTCGCCGGGGCGCGTGTCGTCATAACGCCCCCTGACCAGGCCGGTGGGGCGCAGGTCGGCCAGCGTGCCGTGCAGGGCCCAGGTCTGGCCGTCGATGGCCACGTCCACGCGGCAGGCTTGCGGTGGCAGGCACGGTGCGGCCGTGGCGTCGCGCAGTTGCTGCGCGAAGTGGGTGAGCAAGCCCAGCTCCTTGGTAAGCAGCGCCTCGCCCAGTGCCCCACCGGGCCACTCGGTGCCCGCGCGTGCAAGCTGCAGGGCGGCGGACGCATCGTCGCCTCGCAGCAGGACCGGCAGCAACCGATCGGCCAGCGCGCTGCGG
The DNA here is from genome assembly GCA_031414735.1 of Burkholderiales bacterium. Taxonomy (GTDB): domain Bacteria; phylum Pseudomonadota; class Gammaproteobacteria; order Burkholderiales; family Burkholderiaceae_C; genus Rubrivivax. The sequence continues at coordinate 2,340 of JANNWL010000530.1, forward strand.
CCGGGCCAGTCGGGCAGCAGGGGTTCGTCGTCGCTCAGCGTGTCGTCGTCGCGGTGCAGCGCCAGGCCCAGGCGGCGGCGCAGCAGGCTGCGGCTGGGGTTGCGCAGGAACTCGGCCAGCCGGTGCAGCGGCACCTCGCGCCACGGGGCGTCGGGCGGCGGCAGCTGCGCGCGGAAGAAGGGCGCCAGGGGTTCGGCGGCGCTGCGGTCGTCGTCGTCAACGTCCGCATCTGTGGCGTCATCGTCGATGCGCTCGTCGGCCCCGGGCGCCGCGGCGGCGCGCGCTGCGGCGTCCGGGGCCGGCGAGATCGGCCCTTGCAGGCTGGCGCGCAGCGCCTGCGCAAGCTCGTCGTCGAAGCTGCGGATGCGCGGCTCGGGGCCCGGCGTGAAGGCGTCCACCGCAAAGGCCTGCAGCGGGTGTTCGACGACCAGGCGCTGACGGGCCTGCGCCAAGGATTCGTGCGATTCGGGGTCGATGGCGGTGGCCGGTACCAGCAGCTCCAGCAGCTCGGACACCAGCACCGATGGCGGCAGCGGCGCGTTGTCGCGCACGCTGCGCCCGCTGTGGCTGAGGTAGACGCTGTGGCGCGCGGCCAGCAGCAGGTCCAGGAACAGGTTGCGCTCGTCGCTGCGGCGCTGGCGGTCGCCGCGGCGCGGGTGGCGGGCCATCAGGTCGAACTCCTGCGGGCGGTCGGGGCTGGGGAAGGCGCCATCGTTCAGGCCGATGGCGCAGACCACGGCGTAGGGCAGGGTGCGCAGGCTGCTCATGGCCGAGAAGGTGACGCGTCCGGTGGGCACGCCGCCACGCGCCGGGTCGTCGAGCAACTGCTCCAGTGCCGCCTTGACCACCGACGCGGCCACTGGCTGCGCCGCGCCGCCGCGCTGCATGGTGGTGGCCAGGTCGTGCAGCACGGCGCGCAGTTCGCGCAGGTCGTCCTGCTCATCGCCCTCGGCGTGCATGAAATCTTCCAGCGTGTGCAGCAGCAGTGTTTCCCAGGCCGCAGGCGGCTTGGGTTGCGCCAACGCAGTGCGCAGGCCGGCCAGCGCGTCGATGTAGGCCTGCAGCGCGCCCAGCCACGCCGCCTGCGAGCCCTCGGCATGGCCGGCGGGAAGCAGGCCGTTGAAGGGCTCGGTGGCCTCAATCGGGCAGGCGTAGCCCAGGAACAGCCGCGCCAGGCCGTCGCCCAGCGTGTGACGCGACTCGGCCGGCAGACCGACGCTGGCGCGGTGCGCGGCGTCCAGCGCCCAACGCATGCCGCTGGCCTGCATGCCCGCGTGGACCTGCAGCAGCTGTTCAGCGTCCAGCCCGAAGCGGCGCGCCACCGGGGCTTGCTGCAACACCGCCCACACCTCGCTGGCCGCGCAACGTGAGCCGGCCAGGGCCAGCAGCGACAGCAACACACTGGCGGGCCCGCCGGCGCGGCTGCGCGCCCGGCCGGTGACGGTGTAGGGGATGCGCCGCGGCGCCGGGACCGTGGAGAAGACCGCGTCGATGAGCGGTGCGGCGGCCTCGATGTCGGGCGTGACGACCAGCACCTGGCCCGGCCGCAGTGGCTGCCCGTGCTCTTCAGACGACTTGAACAGCCCCAGCAGGTGGTCGTGCAGCACCTCGAGTTCGCGGGTCAGCGAATGGCACACGTGCAGCTCGATGCTGCGGTCGTCATCGGCCAGGGTCACCGAGCCCGGTGCCAGATCGACGAGATCGAGCACGCTGTTCTGCAGCTGCGCCAGCAGGCTGCTGCCCGGGTGGGGTTCGAAGTGGCTGTCGTCCAGCGCCGCATCGCCGCCGCGGTCGACCAGGGTGTCGATGTGCGACTGGGTCTGCCGCCCCCACGCGGCCAGCAGCCGGTTGCCCACCTCGTGCCCGTGCTGGCGCCCGCTCGCGGCCAGGTGGCTCAGCTGGCGCGGCGCGACCAGCTCGAACCAGTATTCGCGGCAGGGGTTGAGCACGTAGACATGCACCTCCACCCGCTGCCCCAGGGCCTGTAGCAGGCCGATGTGCAACGGCGCCATGGTCGGCAGCGCGAAGACATGCGCCGCCGCGGGCAGGCCGGGCAGGGCCGCAGTCCCGTCCAGCGCCTGAGCGAAGCGCGTCAGCAGGTCCAGCGGGGCGGGCGCCTGCCCGGCCAGTTCGGCGCTGCAGCGCCGCCACAGCGCGGCCTGCCAGCGCTCGTCGGTCAAGCCGTCGGCCGATGTATCGGCCGTTGCGCCCACCGACGCCGGCAACGTACTGCGGCCCGCCGACCACGCCGCCAGCCAGTCGGTGCGGTAGGTGAGCAGCTGGTCGAGCAGGCCGGCGCTGCGCCGCGCCAGGTCGAAACGCATGACGTCGTCGGCACCGTGCAGGTAATGGGCCAGGCGCGGGTGCGCGGCCACGAAGTCGGCGTCACACAAGGCCGCGTGCACGCGCCAGGCCAGCACCGGCGGCGCGTAGGGCGACAACGCCGGCACGCCGGGCACGCAACGGCCCATCTGCTGCCACAGCCACTGCGCCAAGAAGCTCCACTGCACCTGCGTGCAGATGCCGCGGTGCCCGGCGATGGTCAGCGTCAACGCCCGGCGCACGGCAGTGCTGGGCACGATGAGCTGCTCGGCGGCAAAGACATCGGCCGGGCCGCTGCCCAGCCGGGCCAGCAGCAGGGCCGTCAGGGTTTCGAAGCGGTTGGCGTGGTGGATGTGCAGCATGCGGGCCGCGGCAGTCTAAGCCGCGGGCCGCCGCCGGCTGACCGCAGCGCAGCGTCTGCGGGGCCGCGCTGCGCCGTGTGCGCTCAGCCCGTGCGCAAGGCCGCCGCCCGGCGGCGGCTTTGCCATACGGTAAACATCCCGCCGGCCACCATCAAGGCCCAGGTGCCGGGCTCCGGCACGGCGCTGGGCGAGCCCATGGCATTCATCTCGTCCAGCGCCGCCCAGTGGCTGCCGCCCACCACGCGGTACTCCAGCCAGCGCGCCACCGGGCGCGCCGCGCCGGCCCAGGTGTAGCTGTCGGTCAGCGCGGCGACGTTGCCAGTCAGGTCCGTCAAGGTGCCGCTGCCCAGTGGCTGCCAGGTGCTGGCGTTGACACTGCCGCGAAGTTCATAGACGTTGGTGTAGCCCTGCCAGGCGCCGCCGTTGTCACCAAAGCGCAGGTCCACTGACGAGATCAGGTAGGCCGCGCCAAAGTCCACCCGCACCCATTGCGGGCTGCCGGCGGTGCCATGGGTGCCGCCGCTCCAGACCCCAGCGCCGGTGCTGGGCGCGTAGAACCGGTTGTCGATGACGTTTCGGTCTGAAAACGGGTTCGCCGTGCCACATGCCTGCAGGTAGCACGCGCTGGCACTGGAGGTGACGCCAGGCAGGTCGGTCAGTTCGACATCGGCCCAGGCGGTGGACGCCAGCGTCAAGGCGCTGAAAGTGGCGGCGAACATGCTGGCGCGGCGCCATGCTGAGAAGTCTTTCGGTGCGGTCATGCGAATCCTTGGGGTCGTTGGCTGCGGTTCAGGCAAAACCAACGACGCCGGGATGTGCGCCATTGGCCTGAACCTGCTGACTCCCGCAGGCTTGCAACGCCAAAAGGCTCACCAAGCCTCGGCGCACCCCGCATCTGGGGGACGGGGTGCGCCGCGGGCCGGTGCCGCCATTTCAGCGCGGCACTTCCCCCGCACGGCGCAGCCTCAGCGTGGCGCCACGCGCTGGATGCGGCCGTCGTCGCTGCTGCCCCACAGGGCGCCATCGAGCCCTTGAATCAGGCTGCGCCAGCGTGTGGCGGGCAGGTCGGCCGTGACAACCCCGGCCGCCTTGCCGCTGGCGTCCAGAAACAGGATGTCCAGCCGCTGCGCGCGCATGAAGCCCATCGCCAACTGGCCGTTCCAGGCGCCCCAAGCGGCACCGGACAGGAATTCCGCCGGGCCCATGCCCTCGGACTTCTCACGGTTGTTCCAGACCGGGCGGATGGCCTGCGGGAAGCGGGCGAGGTCGGTCATGGGCATGGTCTGCACCGTGCCTGAATAGCCGCAGTAGCCGTCGCGACAGTTCAGCTCGCCCCGGTTGCGCGGGTCCCAGCCGCCGTTGCCGCCCGCCACGAGCAGGGTGACCTCGTCGCTGTGGTTGGGGCCGTGTTCGGTGGTGTAGGCCTGGCCGGCACCGGGTTGGCCGGCAGGGCGAAAAGCGATGCCTTGCACGTTGCGCATGCCGTAGCTGTAGATGCGGGCGTCGAAGCCGGCGGGCGCGTTGTTGCCGGGCGCGGCGCGGCCGTCGGTGTCCACGCGCAGCACCTTGCCGCCCAGGCGCTTGGGGTCTTGCGGCAGGTCCGGGTCGTGGTTGTCGCCGGTGGTGATCCACAGGTAGCCGTCGGGCCCGAAACGCAGCCGCCCGCCGCTGTGCGCGCCCGGCCCGCCGAGGCGTGCGGCCTCCTTGTAGGCGATGTCGGGCACGATGTCGGTGCGCTCGCTGACCCGCGACCAGTCTGCCGCCACCGCCAGGCGTATGACGCGGTTGCTGCGCGGCTCCTTGCTCAGGTTGGACGCGCTGTACAGGTACACGAAACGCCGGCCGCTGGCAAAGCCGGGGTCGACGGCGATGCCGTGCACGCCGCTCTGGCTTTCGCAGAACAGGTCGGCGGCCAGCGCCGGGTAGTCGGGCCCGTTGCCGAACAGGCGGCGCACGCTGCCGTCGGGCAGGCGCACCGACAGGCCGTGGCATTTTTCGGTGAACAGCATCGCGCCACCGGGTGCAAAGGCCAGGTCCCAGGGGCCGCGCAGGCCGGACATCACGTCCGTGACTTGCAGTGCCGGCGCACGGGCAGGTGCAGCGGGCGCTGTGGTGGTCTGGGCGACGGCGCCGCCGGCCAGGAGCGTCGCTATCAGCAACAGCCCTGTGGGCGGGGTGATTCTCTGCAGTACGCCGTGGCTGGCGCGGGAGAGTCGGTTCATGGTTGGGTCCCGGGTGTTCGAGCTGTAAACGATGTCGGCGATGCTAGGCCCGAACCCACAGGCTGAGGGCGACTGGGGTTTGAAGCTATGGGCCCGTGCCGGCCGATGTCGCGCGGCCGCCGATCTTCACGAACTCTGACGCAGAAGGCTCGATTCGCGGCGGACCTGCGCGGTACGGGGGTACGGACCTGACTCGGGCCGCTTCCGCTATGGCGGTGACTTTGGCGCGCTTATCGGGTTTATCGCAATGCGCACCTAGCAAACCCGGTGATAACCTGCCTGCCGGGTGTTAGCGCTAACAGTGTTGGTTTACATCACCCAAAGAGACGCCGCGCGAGCCCAACCTTTGCGGTGGCGGACCGGCCCACATACCGACCCTGTTCAGTCTCGCCCTCGTCAACGCGTCGGAATCTATCCGTCACCTCAATAAAGGCTGCCCATGTCGCTCTCGAAATCAAACCCGACACACTTCAAACAGACCCTGTTGGTCAGCGGGCTTGCGCTTGCCTTCGCGGCACCCGTCATGTCACAGACTGCAGCGTCGACAGCACCACCGGCGGCGAATCCGGACGGTATCGAGGTCGTGACGGTGACGGCGCAGAAGGTTTTGCAAAACCTGCAGGACGTGCCGATAGCGATGACCGCATTGAGTGGGGCTGCACTCGCCGATGCTCCTCCTCGCGGCATCGAAGGGCTGCTGGAGTTGGTGCCTTCGCTGTCGATCCGCAAAGGCAATAGTCAAACTGATTCCGCGGTCTTTCTGCGTGGTATTGGCAGCTCCAGCTTTTCGCTATTGTCCGAACCCAGCGTATCGACAGTCGTCGATGGGATCGTGCTGAGTCGGGGCGGGCAGGCCTTCGCGAATTTTATGGATGTCGAACGCATTGAAGTGTTGCGAGGACCGCAGGGTACCTTATTCGGCAAGAATGCTTCAGCCGGCCTCATCAACATCATTTCAAAGGGCGGCACAAAGAAGTTTGAAGGCGAACTTAGCTTGGGTGCATACCAAGGCAAAGAGTATCGGAGCAAGCTTTCACTCGCTGGCCCACTTTCAGACACTCTTACCGGCCGGTTTACGGCATCGAAAAGCTCTTACGACGGCAACATCACTAACATCTTCAACAACAGCAAGATAAATGGTTACGACCATAGTTCGGTTCGTGGCTTGCTTGATTGGAAGCTAAGCGAAGACGTGAAGTTTCGTTTCATCGCAGACCTTGTGAAGGCAGACGACAATTGTTGCGCCGATACCCCAGGGGCCAGTTTTGGTGCGGTGGTGGATGCAGAGATGAGACTTCCAGGCGGAGTCGCGCTTAAAGAAAATCAACGGTTTGTGAATTACAACCAGACACCTCGAACCGTTGGGGAACAATCGAGTTTCACCGCGCAAGGCGATTTCAAGGTTTTAGGTGACCATCAACTCTCGGCGATCGCCGGCCACCGAAGCTTCACGCACCGTATAAGGCGCGAAGGCGATTTTTTGCCGCGGCCAGTGGTGGGCGCTGGTGAACTGCACGACCAGGGCGACCAAACGACCAAACAAAGGTCGTTGGAGTTGAGGCTTGCATCGAATCAGGCGCTAGATCTGACATATCAAATCGGCGCCTTCTATTGGCAATCAGAAAGCGACGATAGGTTTACTCGACGAAACATTACCTGCACGACGTCCACATTGCCCATGGATCCTCTGACGGGGAACCGGCCATGCAATCTTTCGGACACGGTGAATACGTTGTTTCCAACCGCCACTTCAACAAGCGAGGTCGCGGTGAAGAACCGTGCGCTGTTCGGCCAGTCTACGTATAGCCTCAGCGAAGAGCTTCGATTGACTGGCGGCCTTAGATGGACGAGTGACGCTATTTCATACACTCACACCCGTGCGCCGGCTGTCAACGCGACCACTGGTTTGCCTGCAGTTGGTCCGGCGCTCACTGCGAATCCAGCAGGCGGGACGATTGCAGGCGGCGGTAACGGCACGAATACGACGAGCGACGCCTTTGAGAAGACGAACGTGTCGGGCAAGGTGGTTGCCCAATACGATTTCAACAGTCGCGTAGGCAGTTACGCAAGCTACACAAGGGGCTACAAGGGGCCCGCATTCAACGTCTTCTTCAATATGGTTAGGCCGACGAACACTACGCCGGTCGATGCAGAAACATCAGACGCCTATGAGGTTGGTGTCAAGTCCATGTGGTTGAATCGACGTCTCCAGCTAAATGTCGCGTTGTTTCAATCTGATTTCAAGAATTTCCAGGCCAACAACTTTGTCTTGCTGAATGGTGCCATTATCACCAACCTGACAAACGCCGGTCAGGTGCAAACCAAAGGCTTGGAGATCGATGCGCTGGCCAAGCTCACCAGGGAATGGGACCTCAGCGTCAATGCTGCCTATACAGACGCCAAGGTTACCCTGTTCAATCCTAACCCGTTGACAAATGCGCCTGATGCACGCAACGGCACGCAACTGCCATTTGCGCCCAAATTGAAGGTGGCACTTGGCTCGGGCTACGAAAGTTCACTCGCCGTAGCCGGATTCAACGCCAAGGTTTATCTGCGGACCAACTACACCTGGACAGATGATCAGTTCTCGGATCTCGGGCAGGCGGGGCCAATCAAGAGTTACGGCCTCTGGAATGGCAGCATCGGCATCTCCGACGAAAAGGACAACTATCGGGTCACCTTTCTGGCGCGCAATATCCTCGACAAGTCTTTCCTTCTGATTAATGTCTCCAACTTTCAGCGGTTGCAAATCCCACGCGATGCGGACCGACACTTTGGGGTCAATTTCGTCGCAAAGTTTCGCTGATAGGACGCGCTGACAGAAGCCAATGGTGCCCGCCGAACGGTGCCATTGGCGGGTTTCCTGTTAGGTTCGAAGGAGTGTGATGCGCATTTCGATGTGGTTGAACAGGTTGGTTGATGAATCAGCCAGACCCGGGTGCATGGTTACCGTAAGGCTGACTCTGCTACTGATTTCCATGTCGGTCCTGAGTGTGGGAGCAGCCCGCGCCCAAACGTCGGGTGAGACACAGAAGGCGGTGAGCAGTTGTGAGGCGCAGGAGCCGCCCCCAGGCGACCAGCCGCGGGCCGTGAAGGGAATCTACATACCCGCTGTGAAGCCGCCAGGGTCGACACCCGGCACCACCATGGTCCGCGACCCGATCGACTGGCCTTGGTTGTGCCGCTACAGGGCTGACAACCAAGCTGCCCGCAGCTTGCCCGCACCGGATGTCGTCTTCTTCGGGGATTCCATCACCGAAAACTGGGCCAAGGCCGATGCCAGTTTTTTTGACCGCAGGTTCGTCAACCGTGGCATCGGCGGGCAAACTTCCGCCCAGCTTTTGCTGCGCTTTTATCAGGACGTTGTAACCCTTCGCCCGAAAGCCGTTCACATCGTCGTCGGTACAAATGACGTGGCTGGCAATCCTGGCGCGCTGGACGCAGAGAGCTACAAGAACAACATCCTGGCGATGGCTGATCTGGCAAAGGCTCACAACATCAGGGTCCTGCTGGGAAGCATCCTTCCAGCGGCCAAGTTTCCCTGGCGGCAAGACACGCCTTGGCGGGAGCGAATCGATCCGGTTGGGGAGATTCATGCGCTCAACCTTTGGCTGAGACAGCTTGCGAAGGACCGCGCGTACACCTATGTGGAGTATCACGGCGCCATGGCTGCCAGCGACGGTTCAATGAAGGAAGCCTTGACCCGTGATGGGGTCCACCCGAATGCCAGCGGTTACGAAGTGATGCGAGGTTTGGCGTTGGCTGCAGTCGCCAGTTCATCACGATGAACCCAGCCGCCGTGAACAACGCCGGATCGGTCGGGTTACACCGGTGACCCGCCTCGGGTGATGCGCACGGCACCTTCGCAAGTCAACGCCATGGCTGCCATGCCAACGCCTCAAGATGTGCATCCGGCCATGCGCGACTGGCTCGCCCGCCTTGGCGAACTTGCGGCCGCGTATCCGCAAAACGGGCCGCACGGCCCCGGCATGTCCTTGGCCGACCGTCGGCTGCACTACCTTGATGCCAACGCGCTCATCGATGGCAAGCCGATCCACGCCGTGCTGGTTGAAGATCTGTCGATACCACTCGCCGGCCGCACGCTGGCCGCACGCCGGTACCAGCCAGATACCGTTGCCACCCAAACACTGATGGCCTACTTCCACGGCGGCGGCTGGGTGTTTGGCGACCTCGCCTCGCATGACCGCCTGTGTACGCACCTGGCGCAGCGGCTGGGTGCAACTGTCGTCAGCGTCGACTACCGGCGATCGCCCGAGCATGCAGCAGCGGCGGTCTGCGCCGACGCGGCCGAGGCCACGGCCTGGCTGCAGTCGCAGATGGCAGGCTTCGGCAGCAGCCGACTCGTCACCGGCGGCGACAGTTCCGGCGCGCATTTGGCGGCCTGGGCAGCGCACGCCAATCCACAGGCCGTGCGCGCGATGTTGCTTCTCTACCCGGTGGTTCGCCGGCAGTTCGACAGCCAGAGCTTTCGCGAGCGCGGCGCCGGCCCGGGGCTCACAGGCGAAGGCATGCGGTGGTTCTGGCAGCAGTTTGTGCAGGCCGATGTGGACCTTGGTGACCCGCGGCAGGATCTGACGCGCTTGTGGCTCAACGCCTGCGCGCCGCCGCGGACCACCCTGGTCGCCGCATGGCACGACCCGCTGCACGATGACGCCGTGCTGCTCGCCGACCACCTGCGTGCCCGCGGCGGCACGGTTCAGTGGCATCAGGCGATGGACATGACACACGGCTTTGCCCGCTATTTCGCCGTCGAGCCGGCGGCCGATGCACATCTGGACAGAGCGTTGTACGCGTTCCGCCTGCTGAGCAACTCAGCGTAGCAGGCGCGTTTCCTGGCCCCGCCACCCGCCATGAACGGCAGGTTGGCTGTTGGGTGCGTCGTGGCTGTACAGCGCAGCATCGCCGGGTTGACGCCGGTTGTCAGGCCCGAACTCAGGGGGCGGCTGGGGTTTGTCGCAGTGGCTGCCTTCCGGGCCCGATGTTATGGTCTTGTCGATGTAGCTGTTAGCGCTAACAGCCCCAATCCAAAAGCCGCCTTCGACGGTTCCAACCCCACTGGAGACAAGATGACAAGCCGCCCCCACGCCCTCTTGCGCAGCCGCCTGCTGCCGCTTGCCGCTGCCCTCATCGCCGCACTGCCGGCACTGGCCCAGCAATCGCCTGCCGATGACGGCAAGCTCGAAACCGTGACCATCACCGCCACCAAGCGCGTGCAGCCGCTGCAGAGCACGCCGATTGCGATTTCGGTGATCAGCGGCGGCGTGCTCGAAGAAGCCAACCTGAACAACCTCGGTGCGATCCAGTCTCAGATTCCTTCGGTGACTTTCCGCAGCAACGCCAGCAGCAAGGACACCTCCTTGTTCATCCGTGGCGTCGGCACGATCAGCACCTCGCCCGGCGTCGAGCCCACCGTGGCGACGGTCATCGATGGCGTCGTCACCGGACGGCCGGGCCAGGCCATGCTCGATCTGGTTGACGTCGAGCGCATCGAAGTGTTGCGCGGCCCACAGGGCACGCTGTTCGGTCGCAACGCCTCTGCCGGCGTTATCAACATCGTCACGAAGTCTCCCTCCAAGGCCTTGACCGGCTATGCCGACCTGTCGGTGTTCCAGGGCAGCGAGCACCGCGTTCGCCTGGGTGTGGCCGGTGGCAACGACATGGTCCAAGGCAGCCTGGCGGTCATGAATGCCAAGTGGGACGGCCTGATCACCAACGTATTCGACGGCAGCACGACGGGCGGTTACAAGCGGGACGGTGTGCGTGCACGGGTCGACGTGAAGCCCAGCAAGGACCTCAAGATCGCGCTGATTGCCGACAACTCGAACGGCACCGACCACACGCCCGGAGGCGTCCCGGTGAGCACCGATGTGCGGGCCTATCCGTCGTTGGCGGTCACGCCGAATCCGTTGTTTGGCGCGGCCGTGGCGCCGGTCGTGCCCTCGGCAACCAATCGGCAGATCAACAACAACCTGAACACCACGGTCACCGACAAGAACACGGGCGTGTCCGCACAGGTGGACTACACCTTTGCCGGGCTCCAGTTCACCTCCATCACGGCCTACCGCACCTGGAAAAACGTGGCCAATCCTGACGGCGACCGCTTGTCCTCGGTGACGCGCAATTTTGCGCAGAGCCACGACCTCGGGATCCTGGACTTCAAGCAACTGACCCAGGAATTCCGAGTCGCCAGCACCGGCAAGCAGTTCATCGACTACGTCGCCGGCATCTTCTATTACGACGGCAAGACCGACGAGCAGTACCGGCGCGACGTGTTGCGCTGTCCGGCCAGCACGGCCGCGGCGCTGCCTTCGGGTCTGGTGCCGTGTTCAGCCGGTTCACAAGTGGCCGACAACGGCATCGCCAACTATGGCGTGCAAAGCAAGAGCCTGGCTGCGTTCGGTGAAGGCACGGTGAACTTCAGCAGCGCACTGCGCGCCATCGTCGGCTTGCGCTACACCACCGACGATCTGTCCTACTACCACGGTCGTGTTGCTACCAACACGGGCGTTCCCGGTGTCCAGCCGACGCGGGCCACCGTGACAGGTTCGACCACAGAAAAGGCGTTGTCTGGCCGCATCGGGCCGCAGTTCGACCTGTCGAAGGACACGATGGTCTACGGGACCTACTCGCGCGGCTACAAGGGCCCGGCGTACAACGTCTTCTTCAACATGCAGCCCAGCCAGGACAACGTGCTGGCGCCCGAGAAGAGCAATTCGGTGGAGATCGGCCTGAAGACGGAACTGCTGGACCGCAAGCTGCGCCTGAACGTGGCGGCCTTCCAGTCGGACTACAAGGGCTACCAGGCCAATGTGCCCGACTTGGTGAACGGCGTCATCGTCACCCGGCTGATCAACGCCGGCGAGGTGTCGACCAAGGGTGTGGAAGTCGATCTCACTGCCCGTGTGACGCCTGACTTCACCATCAGCGCGGCGGTCGCCAACACCCTGGCCCGTGTCAAGAACTTCAACTGCCCACCGGGCGCTGCGGCCAGCTGCGACGTCAACGGCAAACCGCTGCCCTATGCACCCGAGTGGAAGGGGAGCCTGCGCATGAAGTACACGCAGGGCCTGGGCGGCAAGCTCAGCATGGACTATGGGGTTGACGCCACGTGGCAGAGCAAGACGAACTTCGATCTGCAGCAGCAGCCCGACTCCTACCAGGACGCCTACGGCATCTTGAACGCACGCATTGCACTTCAAAGCACGGACGGGTGGACGGTGGCGCTGGTGGGCCGCAATCTGAACGACAAGAGCTACTCGACCTTGATCTTCACCGCCGGCAACAGCATCAACCGCTACGTGCCGCGGGATGACAAGCGCTACTTTGGCGTGAGCGGCCGGTACGACTTCTGACGCCTGTGGGCAAGAACAACGCGCCACGCCTTTGCGCTGCGGGCGCGCTGTTTGTCGCCCTGCTTTTCACATCAAGTGCGGCGTCGGCGTCGGAGCCGCTGGAGCTGAAGTTGTGGCCGCAGGGGGCGCCGGAGCCCAGTGGATTTGTGCTGGGGCCCGAGCACATCACCCCGCCGCGGGATGGCGCCCAGACGCGCTTGATGAATGTGGCCGAGCCCCGCATCAGCATTTACTGGCCGGCTCGACCCAACGGCACGACGGTGGTGGTGGCGCCGGGCGGCGCCTATGCATTTCTGGCCATCGAGCATGAGGGCACCCAGGTGTGTGAGCGCCTGGTGCCTTTGGGGCTGACCTGTGTTTTGCTGCGCTACCGGGTGCCCTCGCGCAGCCCGGCCGATCCCGGCCGAGAGGCCTTGCAGGATGCGCAGCGCACGATGGGCCTGCTGCGCAAGAGGGGAGCGGAGTGGGGCATCAACCCAGACCGTATCGGCTTCCTGGGATTTTCCGCTGGCGGGCATCTGGCGGTGGGCATGGCGCTGGCCGCCAACCAGCGCAGCTACACCATTCACCAAGACCTCGATGTCGAAGACGCGACCCCGAACTTTGTCGTCCCGGTGTACCCGGCTTATCTGGTGGACCCTGGCGACCCGCAGCGACTGCGCGCAGACCTCAAGGTCACACGCGCAGCACCGCCCCTGTGTTTGGTCCATGCCCATGATGACAAAGGCCCCAGCACTTCGGCCGGCAGTGCGCTGCTGTACCTGGAGTACAAGCGACTCGATCTGCCTGCAGAGCTGCACATTTACTCGAAGGGTGGACATGGCTTCGGCTTGAAGCCCCTGACCCTGCCTGCGGCCGACTGGCTGCAGCGCGTGGTGGAGTGGATGGGTGCGATGGGATGGATGAAGTCGTGATCCGACGGCGGTCGCTTCTGCGCGGTTGACCAGGGCCGCGGGTTGATCGCGAGCCCTTCAAGTCACCACCGACTGCTGCGCAATCCCCGCATCGACGAGCACATGCTGGCCGGTCATGCCATCGGAATCATCCGCCGCCAGGAACAGCGTGGCACGCGCCACGTGGCCGGCGTCCAGCCTGATCTTCAGACACTGCGCGTCCAGAAAGGCCTGGTCCGCAGCCGCGTCGCGGTGCAGGGCGTTCTGCCGCTCGGTGACGATGGCCCCGGGCACCAGCGCGTTGACACGGATGTTGCGCCCGCCGAGCTCGCGTGCCAGCGTGCGTGTCAAGCCCAGGATGCCAGCCTTGGCCGTCGTGTAGCCCACCAGGTTCGGTCGCCCGCGCATCCAGCTCACGCTGCCCATGTTGATGACGCTGCCGCCACCGGCCGCGGCCATGCCGGGCGCGACGGCCTGGATGGCGAAGAAGTAGTGCCTGAGGTTCAGCGCCAGGCGGTCGTCCCAGAACTCGGGCGTCACGTCTTCCATGGCGTGGCGGTCGTCACGGCCGGCGTTGTTGATGAGCACGCGCACCGGGCCGACTTCGTTGCCCACGCGCTTGAGCAGCGCCTGGTAGGCCACCACGTCGCGCACGTCGCAGGCGCCGTACCAGGGCGTGGGCAGGCCGGCGGCGGTGGTCTCGTCAATCAGCGCCTGGCCACCGCCCGACTTGGTGCCGCAGAAGGCCACGCGCGCACCTTGCTGCGCGAAGGCGCGCACGAGTTCTGCGCCTATGCCAGAGCTGCCGCCCGAGATAAAGACGACGCGGTTACGCAGGCTGGGGTAGGTGGCTTGGGTCATGAAGCTTTCACGATGACGAAGCTGCCCTTGGCCAGAGAGGCAAGGCGCGCCTCCAGCATCGGCACAAGTGGCAGCAGATGGGCCAGTTCGTTGGAAACCGCGTCCAAAACGACCACGGAAATGGGCAGGGCCGACATGTCTTGCTGATAGGGCAGGTTCTTGTCCACGGTGACAAAGGCGTCGAATTCCGCTTCGGCAAGTGCGAGGAGTCTGCCGTTCTTGATGCCTGACCAACCTTGTCGCACCACTGTCGAGACTTGGTGAGATGTCAGCGCCCGGCTCAGCCGGGCTGGCACACACTCATCAAGCAGCAGGCGCATCGAGCATCAGGCGTTCACAAGCAGCTTCCAACACAGCCACCGCCCGCTCCCGCGAGACCGAAGGAAAGTCTTGAAGGAAGTCTTCGAGTGACGATGACCCTTTGAGATAGTCAAACAGATGCTTCACGGGTACTCGCGTGCCGGTGAAGCACAGTGCGCCACTCATGATCTCGGGATCGCGCTTGGCCAGTGATGTATCCATGGACTTGCCTCCTAAGGGCAGTCTAAGCGCCAGCGACGCCCACTCACCACCCCGCCGGCAGCACTTCGCTCATTGCCACGACGCGGCCTTCGGCGATGCTCTTGTGCGCCGCCAGCCCGGCGGCCACGGCACGCAGGCCTTCTTGCAGGGGGATCTCAGGCGGCGTGCCGTTGCGGATGGCCGCAGCGAAGCGCTGGTGCTCGACGTAGCTGGCGCCGAAGTGGTTGCCGAAGTACTTGATTTGCGGGTCGTGTACACGCTTGACCGACACGCCTCGGCCGGTGCCCGATTCCTGGCCCCAGAACTGTTTGCGGCCCCAGTCGGCGCGCAGGCTGTGGCGCAGTTCGCCCGAAGGCAGCATGCTCTCCAGCTTGCCGGCGTCGCCCACGACGGTGAGGTGTTCGTTGTCCAGCGAGCCTTCGGCGAACATGCACAGGTCGAGCATGGCGCGCGCGCCGCTGGGGTAGGTGAGCACGCAGTAGGCGCTGTCCAGGATGTCGCTCGTTCTTGGGCCATTCGGGCCGTCATAGACCTCGTCGAGATGGTTCACGCGCTGCGCGCCCGAGGCGTAGATGCTGACGGGGTGCTCGCCCAGCACCAGGTCCATCAGGTTGAAGTAGTGGCAGCACTTTTCCACCAGCGTGCCGCCCGTGTTGGCGCTGAAGCGGTTCCAGTCGCCGACCTTGGGATAGAACGGCGCGCGGTGCTCGCGGATGGCGACCTGGTGGATGCGGCCGACCTCGCCGCCATGCGCCATGCGCAGCAGCTCGGCCACCGGCGGCATGTAGCGGTATTCCTGCGCGACCCACACGATGCCGCTGCGGCCTTGGGCGCGCTGAATCAGGTCCAGCCCGTCTTCGATGCGCGTGACCAGTGGCTTCTCGACCAGGATGTGCAGGGCCGGCACAGCCAGCGCGTCGCGCATCATGGCCGCGTGGGTGTGGTTGGGCGTGGCAATCACCACGGCGTCGCACAGGCCGCTGGCCAGCAGGGCGCGGTGGTCGTCAAAGACTTGTGGTGTCTGGCGCAGCGCGCTGGCGCAGGCCTGCAGTGCCGCTTCCACGCTGGGCCCGTGGGGGTCGGCCAGGGCGGTGATCTCGACCCCGCCCATGGCGAACAGGTTCTCGATGTGTTCGCGGCCCATGCTGCCGCAACCGATGACGCCGTAGCGCAGGGTGTTCATCCTTTGAGTCCTCCTTGGGTCAGCCCGCCCACGACGCGTTCCTGGAACACGGCGATCAGAACTGCGACCGGCACGATGGCCACGATGAGCGCGGCCGAGATGATGGGCCAGGGAAAGCTGAACTCCCCCTGGTACAGCGTGATGCCGACGGGGAGCGTGCGCATGCCCGGGCTGCTGTTGAGCGACAGGGCCAGCAGGAATTCGTCCCAGGCGTTCACGAAGGCCAGGATGCCGGCCGTGAACACGCCGGGTGCTGCCAGCGGCAGCACCACGCGCCACAGCGCACCCATGCGCGTGCAGCCGTCGATCATGGCGGCGTTTTCCAGGTCGCGCGGGATGCCCTGGAAGAAGGCCACCAGCACGAGAGTGCACACCGGCAGGTTCAACACCGTGTAGGGGATGACCAGCGCGGCGTAGGTGTTCAGCCAGCCCAGGCTGCGCATGGTCTCGAAGATGGGCACCAAGAGCGTCACCAGCGGGAACATGGACGAGGCGACGATGCTGGTCTGGATGAGCTGCCGGTGCTTCAGGTTCAGCCGTGCAATGGCGTAAGCCGCCATGCCCGACACCACCAGCGACACGGCGGTGGCCAGCAGCGCCACCGCCGCGCTGTTGCCCAGAAAGCGCAGCAAAGGCTGGTCGCTGAAGGCCTGCACATAGTTCTGCAGCGTGGCGTGGTGGGGCCACCAGGTGATGGGCTTGCTGACGAGTTCCGCCTCGGTCTTCAGCGACGTGAACAGGATCCACAGCGCCGGGAAGAAGCCGTTCACCACCACCGCGGCGGCGGCAAAGAACAGCAGCGCCCGGGGCCGCAGCAGCGGGGGCATGGGTTGGTTCACGCGCTTTGCCCCACGCGGCGGATGTACAGCGCCGTGATGCACAGGCTGATGACGAACATGCACACCGCCAGGGTGCTGCCGTATCCCACGTCCAGGTATTCGATGGTGGTCTTGTGGATCAGCATGGCCAGCGTCTCGGTGCTGTTGCCCGGGCCGCCGCGCGTCATGGTGTAGGGGATGTCGAAGGTCTGCAGCGCGGTGATGGTGCGAAAGATCAGCGCCACGATGATGCTGGGCATGAGCATGGGGATGGTGATCTGCCAGAACTGCTGCCACTTGCTGGCGCCGTCGACCTCGGCCGCCTCGTACAGCGATTTCGGAATCATCTGCAGGCCGGCCAGCAGGATCAGCGCCATGAAGGAACTCGTCTTCCAGATGATGGTCAGGCAGATGGCACCAAAGGCCAGGCCCGGGCGCAGCAGCCACAGTGTGGGCTCATCCGCGCCCAGGCGGCGCGCCACGTCGTTGACCACGCCGTAGTCGGTGTGGAAGAACCACGCAAAGATCAAGCCCGCAAAGCTCAGCGGCAGCGCCCAGGGCAGCAATAGCGCCAGGCGCACGGGCCACTGGCGCTTGAAGGGCAGGTTGGCCAGCATGGCCAGCCCCAGGCCCACCACCAGTGCGCCGGGCACGGTGATGAGGGTGATGAGCACGGTGTTGCCGGCGGCGTTCCAGAAGTCGATGTCCTGGAACACCAGCAGGTAGTTTTCCAGGCCCACAAAGCGCGGGCCTTTGCGGCCGGACAGGCGCAGGTCGAAGAAGCTGTTGAAGATGAGCCGGGCGATGGGGTAGACGACGATCAGCAACAGCATCACCGCAGCCGGCGCCAGCAGCAGCACGGCCAGCGTCTTCTCGCTGGGGTCGGCCAGTCGCTGGGCAAGCGACAGCGGGGGGCGGGCGGTGGCCGTGGTGTTCATGGGCGGCTTCAGCGCGTCCTTTCAGCGCATGACGCGGCCCAGCCGCGAGCCGATCTCTGCGGCTGCGCGCTCCGGCGTCTTGGTGCGCGCCAGCACGGCGCTGGTGGCGGTGCGGATGGTGTCGCTGACCTGCGGGTAGTCGGGCGACAGGGGTCGGCTCTGCGCGTTGGCCACGGCGTCTCGCGCCTGAGCAATCCATGGCAGGGCCTGCAGGACGGCAGCGTCGTCGTACAGCGCCGTGTGGCTGGGCAGCAGTGACCCGCGCACGGCGTACAGGCGCGACGCATCGACGCCGGACAGATGGCGCACCAACTTCGCTGCCTCGGCCTTGTTGCGGCTGAAGGCGCTGACCGCCCATTGCCAGCCGCCCAGACAGGTGGGCGCCCGTCCCCCGGTCATGGCGGGCAGCGCCATCACGCCCACCTGGCCACGCACACGCGAGTCGGCGTCGTTCTGGTAGCGGTCCCAGGCCAGGCTCCAGTTCACGGCAAAGAGCACCTGGCCGGCCTTGAATTCGTTGGTCGTGTCCTGCGTGCGCACCTCGGCGATGTTGCGCTTGAGCACGCCGCTGTCCATCATGCCCAGCCACATCTGCAGGCCGCGCGCTGCCGCGTCGCGGTCCAGCGTCAGGCGGCCGTTGGCGTCGTTGAAGGCCTTGCCCTGGCCCCAGTAGGGCAGCAGGAAGGTGCACACCGCGCCCTCGATGGGGGCGCCTTGCAGGCTCAGGCCTTGCAGGCCGGGGTTGCCCTGCGCGCGCTCTGCCGCCTGCACGGCGCGCGCCGCGGCGGCCAGTTCGTCCCAGGTGCGCGGCAGCTTCTGGCCGTGCTTTTTGAGCAGGTCGCGCCGGTAGAAGAGAAACATCGCGTCGGCCCAGGCAGGCATGGCCGCCAGGTCGCTTTCAACCACGTTCGACCCGGCGTAGCCCGGCAGGTAAGGGGCCAGCGCAGCGCGGGGTTCGCCCAGCAGCTTGTTCAGCGGCTCCAGCCAGCCCGCGCCGTGGTACTGGGCGGGGTTGACGATGTCCATCAGGTACACGTCGATGCCGGCGTCCTTGGCGTTGAGCATGGTGCTGAGGTACTGGCGCTGCAGGTCGCTGGTGGCACCGCCGGTTTCGATCTCGACGCGCACGTCGGGATTGCGCTGCATGTAGTCGGCCACCACCAGGCGCGTCAGGTCGGGCCGCTGGCTGGACCCGCCGGCGAACACGCGCAAGGTGGTCTGCGCCTGCGCCGCTGCGGCACACAGCAGCAGGGCCAGGCTGCCGAGCCAGGTCAGCGGGTGTCGCATCACAGCGCCATGCCGCTGGCGGCATCGAACAAGTGCAGCTGCGGCGCGCGCAGGTACACCGTCACGGCCGTGCCGGGCTTGTCACGAAAGCTCGCCGGGCAGCGCGCCACCATGTCGGCGCGGCCGATGCGCAAGGTGACCAGCGTTTCGGCGCCCAACGGTTCGAGCAGTTGCACTTCGGCAGGCACGGCCTGGTCGTTGGCCGACACAGGTGCCAGCGCGATGTTCTCGGGCCTTACGCCGAACTTCAGCGTCGCCGTGGTGGCCGCGCGCGCAGCCAGTTCGGGCAGCATGGCCACGCGCATGCCGCCCAGGTCGGCGCGCCCATCGGCCCAACTGCAGTCGCACAGGTTCATGGCCGGCGCGCCGGTGAAGCCGGCCACGAACAGCGCGGCCGGGCGGTTGTAGATGGCGTCGGGCGTGTCGTACTGCATCTTGTGCCCGCCTTGCAGCACGGCGATGCGGTCGGCCAG
>JANNWL010000531.1:0-2858 GCA_031414735.1 Burkholderiales bacterium
CATGCCGGCCCAGGTTGGCGCGCACCTCGGCCCAGGATTCGCCCGGATGGATGTTGCTGCAGTAGGTGAGGTGGACGCCCTGGCCCAGGTTCACGCGCCGTACTCCTGCCGGCGCAGCCAGGTCAGTGCGCGCAGGATCTCGTGGGTGTCCATCTGGTGCACCTCCTCCCCCACGCCGATGTCGCGCAGCAGCGTGATGGTGAGTTCGCCGCCCAGGTGTTCACGAAACTCCTGCAGGCCGCGCAGCAGCTGCCACTGGCCGCGCTCGTCGCGCGATTCCAGCGCCGGGTGCCAGAGGTGGAAGCCCAGGCGCTTGAGCAGCGCAAACACGCGGTCTTCGCCGCCGGGTGCCAGCATGCCGACCTGCACCGAGTAGCGCGTGTCCAGCGCCAGGCCAATGGCGACTGCCTCGCCATGGCGGAGCTCGTGCGCGGTGAGCGCTTCGAGCTTGTGCGCCGACCAGTGGCCGTAATCCAGCGGGCGCGCGCTGCCGGTTTCGAAGGGGTCGCCGCCGTGCGCGATCTGGCGCATGTGCAGCTCGGCGCAGCGCCGGATCATGCGGCTCATGGCCGGACTGTCGCAGGCGCGCAGCGCGTCGGCGCTGGCCTCCAGCCAATCGAAGAACAGGCGGTCGCGGATGAGTGCCACCTTCACCGCCTCGGCGATGCCGGCGATCTTGTCGCGCGGGTGCAGGGTGCGCAGGAAATCGAAGTCGTTGAGCACTGCAAAGGGCGGCGCAAAGCTGCCCAGCAGGTTCTTCACGCCGAAGGCATTCACGCCGTTTTTCACGCCCACGCCGGAGTCGTTCTGCGCCAGCACCGTGGTGGGAACGCGGATGTGGCGGATGCCCCGGTGCGTGCTCGAGGCGACATAGCCGACGAGGTCGAGGAAGGCGCCACCGCCAATGCCGACCACGAAGGCGTGCCTGTCGACGCCCAGCTCCACCAGCCGGTGCTGCAGGCGTGTGAGCAGCGCAGGGTCGTTCTTCACATGCTCGCCGCCGGGCACGACCTCGGGGTGCACCAGCAACTCCATCGCGTCGGCATGCAGGCCGGCATAACCGGCGATGTCGTGCGCGAGCGACGGGAACGAGGCCGCGACGTTGGAGTCGATGAAGACCACGAAGCGGTGGCGGCGCGTGGGCTCGGTACGCAACAGCGTGTCGCGGAACACCGGGTTGTCGCGCGCAAAGAGATGCTCGGTGAAGCACACCGGGTACTCGTAGCGCACCGTGAAGGACTGCAGGTAGACGGCAGAGCGTTCGTCCTGACGCGTGTCGTCGCGCTGGGGCAGGGGGGTGATCTTGGCGCTCATGGGTGCATTGCTCCTGTCGAGGCTGCGCGTCGCGGGTCTACTTTGCAGCCACCGTGTCGGTCGCAGGCTCGGTCAGCGTCGACCCGTCAACGCGCGGCGACTGCCCGCGCAGCACCGAGTTGCCTTCGAACAGCGTGCGCTGGTCCACGCCCTCGGGCGCCAGCCAGTCCGACTCGTTGAACTGCCCGCTCTGGCCATAAGCCCGCAGCGCGTTGCCGTAGCAGGTGGCCTCGACATCGGCACGTGCGATGCCGCGTTCCAGCATCAGCCGGCCGGTCTTGGGCACGGCCATCGGGTCCGACACGCCCCAGTCGGCGCTGGAGTTGATGAAGATGCGCTCCGACCCGTACTGGCGCACGATCTCGACCATGCGCTCGTTGCCCATCTTGGTCTGCGGGTAGAGCGTGAAGCCGGCCCAGAAGCCGCGGTCGAGCACGTCGCGCACGGTCTCTTCGTTGTTGTGGTCGATGACCACCTTGCCCGGCGCCATGCCCATCTCCAGCGCCACTTCCATGCTGCGCACGGTGCCGGCCTTCTTGTCGCGGTGCGGCGTGTGCACCATCACCACCATGTCGAACTCCTTCGCGAGCTGCAGCTGCGCCCGGTAGTAGCGGTCTTCCAGCGCCGTCTGGTCGTCGTAGCCGATCTCGCCCACGGCCACCACACCTTCCTTCGACAGGTAGCGCGGCAGGATGTCCATCACCGCCTCGGCCAGCGCTTCGTTGTTGGCCTCCTTGCTGTTCAGGCCGATGGTGCAGTAGTGGCGGATGCCGAACTGCGACGCGCGGAAGCGCTCCCAGCCGACCAGGTTGGAAAGGTAGTCGATGAAGCTGCCGACATTCGTGCGGGGCTGGCCCATCCAGAAAGCCGGTTCGATGACCGCCACCACGCCGGCGGCCTTCATCTGTTCGTAGTCGTCAGTGGTGCGCGACGACATGTGGATGTGCGGGTCGATGAAGCGCATGGCGGTTCTCCCTGGGTTCAACTGAATTCTTGGACTGTCGCCCAGCCGATGCCGCGTGTCGAGACGGCGTCGAGCAGGGTCTTGTGGCTGTTGAGCAAAACTTGCACTTCTGCCCCAGTGCTGTCGCGCAGGGCAAGTGCTGCGGCGGCGCGTTCGGGCGCGTTGCCTTTGTCGAGCACGCGGGCCAGGTCCTGCAGCAACGCGCCGCTGGCGAACGGACCCACGCAGCGCCAGAGTTCCGGGCTAATGCTGCGACGGGCTGCCCAGCGCTCGTGCGCGTAGTCGCCCAGCATGCGCGCCAGCGCGGGGTTGGCGCGTTCGTCCAGACCGATGATGGGGTGCAACGTGCTGCCCACGAACAACGCCTTCAGCACCATCTGGTTCCACGCCTCGTCGGCCAGTTGCTCGGCCGCATACGGGTTGCCGTGAGCCACGGCTTCGAACACGACGCGCATGTTCGAGCGCACGCCCTCGGCCGCGCGCGCACGGTGGCGGGGTGCATCGGGGTAGAGCGGCAGGCCGCGGTAGAAGGCGACCAGTTCGTCCACATCGGCGGTGGCGCACAAGGCATCCAGCCGCG
>JANNWL010000532.1:0-1689 GCA_031414735.1 Burkholderiales bacterium
GGACTTGGCATGACGTGATTGTAGGGAGGCGTCGCCGGGGCGTGACACCGGGGCTTGAGGAGGCGCCTGCCTAAAATCGGTGCATGCCCACCTACCGCATCGCCCCCAGCATCCTGTCGGCCGACTTCGCCCGTCTGGGCCAGGAAGTCAGCGACGTCATCCAGGCTGGCGCCGACTGGATCCACTTCGACGTGATGGACAACCATTACGTGCCCAACCTGAGCTTCGGGCCCATGGTGTGCCAGGCCCTGCGCAAACACAGCACGGTGCCGATCGACGTGCACCTGATGGTGCAGCCCGTCGACGCCTTGGCCACGGCCTTTGCGCAGGCCGGTGCCGACCTCATCAGTTTCCACCCCGACGCCAGCGCGCACGTGGACCGCACGCTGCAACTCATCAAGGCCGAAGGCTGCCAGGCCGGCCTGGTGTTCAACCCGGCGACACCGCTGGACGCGCTGGAGTGGACCATCGACCGCGTCGACTTGATCCTCATCATGAGCGTCAACCCCGGCTTTGGCGGCCAGAGCTTCATCGACAGCGCGCTGCGCAAGGTCGAGCGTGCGCGCAAGTTGATCGACAGCACCGGGCGCGACATCCGGCTCGAAGTGGACGGCGGCATCAAGATCGACAACATCCGGCGCGTGGCCGATGCCGGAGCTGACACCTTTGTGGCCGGCAGCGCCATCTTCGGCCAGGCCGACTACAAGGCCGTCATCGATGCGATGCGGGCCGATTTGCGCTAGGTGACGCGGTCAATGCGCCGCGCCAGCACCACCGAAGTCGTCGTCTTGCGCACACCGTCGATGGCGCCTATCTCGTCCAGCAGTGCGTCCAGCCGCGCCGGGGTATCGGCGCGCAGCAGCGCCAGGTAGTCGAACTCGCCGCTCACCGAGCACAGTTGGCGCAGTTCGGGCAGGGTCGCCAGGCGCTGCGTCACGTCGCGTGCCGACTTCGGTTCGGTGCTGATGCCCACGTAGGCCTCCACGCCGCGGTCGCCTTCGTCCTGGCCCAGGCGCACGGTGTAGCCGACGATGACGCCTTGCCGCTCCAGCCGCACCAGGCGCGCCAGCACCGTGGTGCGGGCTACCGCCAGCTTGCGGGCCAGGTCGGCCGTGCTCTGGCGGGCGTCGGCCTGGAGCAGGGCGATGAGTTGGCGATCCAGGGCGTCGAGCAGCATGGGCGGGGTGGGGTTGGTGAACCTGTGCCGGGATTGTGGCGCGCGGGCCCAGGGCCACAGCGGCGGGCAGCGTGCAGGACAGAAGCGACTACAGTACGGTCCAGCGCCACTGGGGAGTTAGCCCAGGCGCCCGAAGCAGAAGACTCACAGGGAGGCCGGCATCAGACAGGCCCGAGGTCACATATGAAAGTTCGTGAAGCCCGCATCTACAACGGTGACGTGTTCGAAGTTCCACAAGGCATACAGCGCATCGACACCCAGGCCACACACGGCTGGCAGGTGCGCTATGCAGGCACCAAGCTGTTCTCCGACCTGCTCGTCGGCGAGGGTGATCCAGCCAAGTCGCTGGCGCTGGCCACCAAGGAGTTGCTCAAGCGCATCGCCGCCATGCCGGCACCCACCAAGCTGCAGCCGCGGCCCAGCGTGGGCAAGAGCACCGACCTGCCGGTGGGCATCAGCGGGCCCATGTTGCGCCTGCGCAAAGGCAGCTTGGTGCGCGACATCAGCCTGTC
>JANNWL010000533.1:0-25084 GCA_031414735.1 Burkholderiales bacterium
CGCGCTGTGCGTGGCACAGCTTTGTTTGCGCCGGCCGAGATGACTGGTATCAACTTGCTGGACGAACACGGCGCCTGGCGCGAAGACCCGCGCTTTGGTGCCGTCTGGTACCCACGCGGCGTGGCTTCCGATTGGGCGCCCTACCGCCAGGGTCACTGGTCCTGGGTGCCGCCCTGGGGCTGGGCCTGGATCGACGACGCGCCCTGGGGCTTTGCGCCCTTCCACTACGGCCGCTGGGTATTCCTGGGCGGGCGGTGGGGCTGGCTGCCCGGCAACCCGCAGGCGCGGCCGGTGTATGCCGCGGCGCTGGTCGGCTTTTATGGCACACCGCCGGGCGGCTGGGGCCTGGCCAGCGGCGCCGTCGTCGGCTGGTACCCGCTGGGCCCCGGGGAGTTTTACCGGCCGCCAGGAGAGGCCAGCCCGACTTACCTTCAGGCCATGAACGCCGCACTTGGCGAGGGCGACAGTGGCGCGCGCGCTGCCGCAGGCGCCGCTGCCAGCCACCGCTATGCGCAGACCTCGTTTGCCGCCACCGTCGTCACCAAGGTTGACTTCGAAAGTGGCCAGCCAGTGGCCCGTTTGCGCCTGGAGGTGCCGCCGGGCACCTTGGCCGGGGCACCGGCGCTGGGCAGCAACGCCGCGCCACCCGCGCCGGTGGCTGTCAACCGCCCCCTGCCGGGCCGAGAAGCCAAAACCCAGCACTGAACTGGATGCTTCGTTTGGGCCTGGGCGATCAAGTCATGAACCCCAGGTTCCGCACCGACGCGTTGAAGTTCTTCAGGTTCAGGAACACCTTCTTCTCCGCGTCGTCATCGGACACGCCAAACCAGCGCGCCAGCGTCGCGCCCAGTTGGTCCACCGACGTGGTGGGCAACATCGCGCCGTTGCGTACCTGGTCGTCGCTGTTGAAGTCGCCGTTGGAACTCCTCGCTACCAGCGTGGGGAACTTGCCATAGAGTTCGCCGCCCCGCACCGCGCCGCCCATCACGAACTGGTGGCTGCCCCAGCCGTGGTCTGTGCCGTCACCGTTGCTGGTGAAGGTGCGGCCGAAGTCGCTGGCGGTGAAGGTGGTGACGGCGTTGCGAGCGTTGATCGCACCGAGTGCGGTGTTGAAGTAGCTCATGGCCTGCGCCACCCGCGCCATCAGCACGGTGTGGTTCTGGTTCTGGCTGCTGTGGGTGTCGAAGCCACCCAGGCTCACGAAGAACACCTGTCGCTTTACACCCGAGTTGGGCAGCATGCCCGCCTGGATCAGCCGCGCCACCACCTGAAACTGCTGCGCCAGGGCGTTGAATTCCTTGGTGCCGGGGGCGCCCAGAGGGTTGTCGAACTGGAGCTTGGGGTCGTTGGCAGGGATGTAGGGGCCGCTGGCCGGCAGGGTGCCGAAGGCGGGGTCGCTGGCCAGGCGCAGTGTGGCGCGCAAGTCGGCCTCGGCAACGATCGAACGGGCAGACACATCGGCCACATCGGCTTGCAGGACATGGGTGCCGTCCGCGCGGCCGGCAATGCGTGCCAGCGCGGTGGCCACCGTGCTGGAACCATAGACCAGGCTGTTGCTGTCCGCACCCAGGCGCAAGGCACCCGACCCGCTCACCTGGTACTGGCGAACGTCGCCGCCCGACAAAAACACCGCACTGCCCGCGGCCGACACGGTGGTGAACACCGCCTTGTCGTTTTGGCTGAGCACCATGTCCGCCATGCGACCGCCCCAGCCCAAAGTGGCGCCCTCGGGCATCATCGTCTGCCACATGCTTTGCTGGTCGTTGTGCGAAAACAGGCGCGGTGGCAGCGGTTGCGACGCGTCGTTGTACTGCTTCTTGTTGATGGGCACGACCAGGGGGCCGACATTGGAGACGATGGCCAAGCCCCCGTTGGTGGTG
The DNA here is from genome assembly GCA_031414735.1 of Burkholderiales bacterium. Lineage (GTDB taxonomy): Bacteria > Pseudomonadota > Gammaproteobacteria > Burkholderiales > Burkholderiaceae_C > Rubrivivax. Next base: position 1,881 of record JANNWL010000533.1, read on the forward strand.
TTGAACATCGACTGCAGGCTGCCCAGCAGCGGGTGCAGGGCGTAGGTGCGGTCATGTGGCCTGGTGGGCGTGATGGGCAGCACACCGCCCAGGCGGGCGGGTGAACCCGGGCTGGCCGACAGGTTGGCCGCCGTGCCCGGGCGCAGCAGCCCGATCGAGCCCGTCGACTGGCCGCGCATCGCGGCATAGGCGTTCCACGAAGCGGTGTCGGTGGGCAGCACCATGTTGAACGAGTCGTTGCCACCAAACATGAACAGGCAGACCACGGCGCGGTAGTCGTTTGCGCTCTGCGCAGCGGCTGCGCCCGTGGCGAGCAGGTTCAAGGCCAGCGGTGCGCCCGCACCGGCCATCACTGACAAGGCGCTGGCCTGGCGCATGAAAAGGCGGCGCGACGCGTGGTGCAACACGGCGGGGCCACCGGAAACGAATTTGGCTTGTGTCATGGTCGTTGACTCCTGATTACTTGATGACGACGAATTCGGGGGCGGCCACCGTCAGCAAAATGGCTGCGTTGACGCGCTGGCGTTTGGCGGCGTTGACCAGCGCCTGTGAACTGCTGCCGCCGGGAACGAGGATGCTGTTGACGGCGCTGATGATCTCGGCGCGGCGCGCCGGGCCCACAGCGCCGTAGGTCAGGCGCGTCGTGACGCGGTCCACGAGGGCCGCCGCGTCCGTGGCCAGCGCCAGCTCAGCGCTGTAGTCGGCCTGCATGTCGCGTCGGGTCAAAGCCGCGCCCGCAGGGAAACCGACCCCGCTGCTGATGCTGTCGCGCATGAAGTTCACGTAGCCCGCCACACTGGTCTCGTTGACGATCTGCAGCTCAGGCGCGACGAGATTGAGCGCTGCGCTCTTCGTTTTGGGTGCCACGTAGCCTGGTCGGTAAAAGTTGAACACCGAAGGCGAGTGCACAGGTGCCTGCCCCAGCGCCACCGCAGGGCTGTCGGTCAGCTCGATGTCGAACTTGCCCGAACTGCTGGTGTGCGGGAAGGCGCGCATGAAGGCCGACAGGCGCAGCACCGGTTCACGCACCTTGCCCGAGTTGTCGTTCATGGACCGCGCCTCGGGGTGCATCAGCACCGCCTTGAGCACGGCTTTCAGGTCGCCCCGCACATTCGCGCCGTTGTTGTTGAAGGCGCTGGCTACCGCTGTGACGTAAGCCGGGCTGGGGTTGCTGGTGGTGAAACGCTGGATCAACTGACGACCCAGGAAGGGGCCGACGTTGGGATGCTCGGCCAACCCGTTGAGTGCCAGGCGCAGGCTCTCGTCCGCGCCGGTGTTGGCCGCGATGTTTACAGTGAGGAAGGACTTGGCCTCGGTGCTGTGGAAGGCCGGATAGTTGACCATCGGCTTGACGCTGCGGTTGGGGTCCGACCGGCCGTTGTATTCACCGCGCAGAAAGCAGTTGCGCTCCGGGTAGGCGGGGCACGCCCAGCTCCACCCGGTGAACACCTTGGCCAGCTCGGAGACGTCTTTGGGGCCGTAGGTCTCGAAGGTTTCGCCCTGGCTGCCGGTGCGAGGGCGGCCGTCAAGGCTCAACTCGACCAGGCCGATGCTGAACAGCTGCATCACCTCGCGGGCGTAGTTCTCGTCGGGCACGCGGCCGGTGGCGGCATCGGCCTTCTGGTTGGCGATGTGCGTCAGGTAGATCCCCATCATGGGGTTCAGCGACACCTGCTGCAGCAGGTCGCGGTAGTTGCCGAAACTGTTGTTGCTGAGGATGTCCAGCCAGTGGGCAACCGCTCGGTCGTAGTTGTCGACATCGCCGTCCTGCAACGAGATCACCAAGATTTGCGAAAGCGCGTAGGCCATGCGCTGTCGCAGTTGGTCTTCACCGGTCAGGGCTTGCTTCCAGAAAGCCGCCACGACCTCTTTGTCGTTGGCGTCATTTCCCAGGGTGTTGAAGAACGCCACGTGCGTGCCGCTGCGCGGCTTGGCGAACTGCTCGTCGATCCAGGCCGAGTAGCCGATCTGCATGACGCGGTTGATGTCGGCGTCGTTGGGCCCGAACGTGGCTTGAGCCAGGAAGCGCGCCGCCTCGTTGCGCGTGATGGCCACCGGTGGCGGCGGCGGCGTGCCACCCACCACCGTGAGCCTCAGCGTGGCTGTGGGCCCGGCCGCGCCACTGCCGCCCGAGCCTGCGTGGGGCCGGGCGTTGATGACATAGGCGCCTGCGGCGGGCGACCAAGGGGTGTAGGTCGAGCCCGAATTGCCCTTGTAGGCATAGGGCGGGTTGCTTTCAACGCGCGTGGTGGTGCCGTCGGTGAAGACCACGCTCTTGACGCCCGTGGCGTTGGCCCGGACATTGATTCTGGGCGTGCTGAGGATAGCCACCGTCGCGCTGGTGGTGACCGTGTCAATGACCGCACCGGTGTCGGCATTGATCAGGCTGAACGAGGTGACCGCTTGGGCAGCTGCCCACTGGGGCGCCAGCGACATAAAACCCATCAGGCCCAGCAGGACCGCCCGCTTGGCGCTGCGCGCTGCGGCCAGCGGCGTGCGAGAGGATGCTGTTCTGAAGAATGCTGTGCTGACGCGTGTCATGAAGAAGCTCCTGTGCGTGCATTGAGGAAGGCGAGGTGGCAGGGGCTTGGCCCCAAGGCCTGGCGTTCATCTCTGGGTCTGAACCCACAAGCCCCGGCACCTCGAAAACGAGTGTCGGCAGGGGCCTTGTCAGCAAGCTGAGGGCAAGCTGACGATGCGCTGACAAGACGCGCAAAAAAGGCGCTCCAGCACAGGGCAAACGGCCTGTGTGAACAGCGGTAAGCGATGCATCAAGACGCTACTCCGTGGGTTTGACCACGGGTTGGTGAAGCGTTTCATGGGTTCGCGCAACAACCAATGAACCAGGCGACCCCGAAGCGGCCGCCGCCCTGGCTTGGCGGGTGAATACCTGGCCGTGCAAGGAAAGAGACTTCCGTCGTGGACCAGTTCTTGAACCTGTCGTTCAGCGGTCGTTCGGCGCCGCGACCAACCCTCAGCCGCCAGTCGTCTCGAGGACGCAGACCTCGATGCGAGGCGGCGCACGCCTCACGGGACCCCATCACAATCACCTGCCTTCAACGACTTGCGCGGCTGCGCTCACGAGCCAGGTGGTGGACCAGGCGATCCCGCCAGACGCGGTACCCTGCTTCATTGGGATGCAGGCCATCCACAAAGTAGGCGGGGAGCTGCCGGCCCTGTGGATCCACGAAGGCCGTGTGAAGATCCAACAGGCTGAGATAAGTTGCGTAGCGCGGCTCCGATGCAAGAGAGACGATCTCGCGGTTGACGAGCCTCACCACTTGATCATTGCGCTCGGGCTCGCCGGTTGGCAGCAAGGTCTGCAAGATGATGCGTGCACGCGGTTGCCTGGCGTGCACGGCGTCAAGCACAGCGCGTGTGCCTTCGACAATGCTCCTGACGACCGGCGGTTCAGGCATCCAACTGTTATTGATCCCGATCAGCAGAACGACGAAGTCGGGATCGAGCCCGGCGGCATCCAGTTGCCCGAGCCCCCCGGCCTGCTTGGGCAGAATGCGGTACAGCACATGCTCAGGTGGATTTGAAGGTTGGCTGCGCCGCGACCGAGCAAGCCAGCAGGGAAGCCACTGCAAGCGGCAGGAACGTTCGCAACAGTCGGTCTACGTGCATGGGGGCTCTTTTTGCGTGGAGGGGCCAGACGGCGCGCGGTGGCAAGTAGCGGGGCCAAATCCAGGGTCAGCCTCCCGGCTGCGTACTGCCGTGAGGCTCGGGCGCCTGAACGCTCACGAGCTTCCTCGGACGGCCCCTCTCGCCGCTCGCACTGCTTCCAGCTTGGGCAGCAAGGCCGCGCTCCAACGCGCATACCCCTGTGCGTTCGGGTGCACGCCGTCCTTGAACAGTGCGGGGTTGCCGCTGCCGTCAGCGCGCAGGAAAGCAGGGTACAAGTCCAGCCAGATCACGCCGGACTCTGCCTTCTTTGCTTCGGCAGCAAGGCGTCGATTGATGGGCTCGACCCAGTCTCGGTCGTGTGCCCGCTGGTTGGTGGGAAGCAGGGAGTTGACGACGATCGCCGCGCCCGGCCGCAGCGCGCGCAGGCGGCGAATCACCGCGAGCTGCCCCTCGACCGTCAGCCCGACGATGTCCTGGGTCGACGACCATGTGTTGTTGATGCCGATCATCAACACGATGATCTGTGGCTGCAGGCGCGGGTCGTCCAGGTGACCGAGCCCGCCCTCGGATTTCGGCAGCAAGCGGTACAGCAGGTTCTCGGTACGGTCACCGGCCACGCCCAGGTTCAAGGCGCAGTTCGGCGACGTGACATCGGTGTAAGCCGCGCGCCAGGCGATGGCCTGGCTCGCGTCGTCTTCGCCCGCGTAGAACTGCGTGATGGAGTCACCGACGAACAAGACACGCACCTTGTCCAGCGCGACGCCGTCGGCGAGATCCCTTTCGATGGCTCGGTAGCGCGCCTGCACCCAGTCGGCCCTTTCGTCGAGATGGCGCGCGGGCTTCGTCGAGTCGCTGCTGCGCGTTCCGGCAGGGATCGAGAGCTTGCTCACGGGGCTGGACGGACTCTGGCAGGCAGCGAGCAGGGTCGCTGCCAGGGCCGTTGCGAGGGCTGTGGCGAGGTTGACGAGCAGTCGACGCACGGGCTGTACCTTTTCAATGGAGTCGCGGCAATGGACCGGTCACTCCAGGAGCTCGGCAATGGCGCCACGGCTGGCCTCGCAGCGGAACACCAGCGCGGTCTCACCTTCTGGCGACCTGTACTCGGAGACAACGCGCTCGACGGCCTGGGCAACCCGGTCTTCTGGCAGCAGCGCGATGACGCAGCCCCCGAAGCCGCCGCCGGTCATGCGGGCGCCGCCTTGGTCACCGGCTTCTTCCTGCAGCATCTGGGCGAGGCGATCGACGGCCGGGTGGGTGATCTCGAAGTCGTTGCGCATGGACTCGTGCGACGCCGCCATCAACTGCGCGAGCCGGGCCAGGTTTTGCTGTTGCAGGGCATCGACCGCAGCCAGGACACGTGCGTTTTCGCTGACGATGTGCCGGGCCCTGCGAAACACCAGCGGGGCCAGCTGCGATCGGCCGTCTTCGAGCTGCTCGGGCGTGACGTCGCGCAGAGCCGCAACGCCCAGCCCGCGCGCGGCCTCCTCGCACTGCCGGCGCCTTTCGTTGTAGGCGCTGTCCACAAGGCCCCGGCGCACGCGCGAATGGGCGATCAGCAGGGCCGTTCCCTTCGGCAGCGGCACGGGCCGGGTCGCCAGCGACCGGCAGTCGATGAGCAGGGCGTTGCCGGCCTCGCCACAGGCGCTGGCCAGCTGATCCATGATTCCGCATTGCGTACCGACAAACTGGTTCTCCGCGCGTTGGGCCAGCTGGGCCAGTTCCTTCGGCGCGGGGGGCTGCCCTGCCACCCTGCTGGCCGCGGTCAGCAAGGCCAGCGCCAGGGAGGCCGACGAACTCAGCCCTGCGCCTTGAGGCACGTTGCCTGCGATCACGACGTTGAGTCCCATTGGCGCAAGCGGAGCAAGCTGTGACAAGGTGCCCCGCACGTGGTCGCGCCAGCCGCCGACACGCGACGGACCGCGTGCATCGAAGGTGTCGGTTTCCGCTTCCCAGTCGAGCGCGGTGACGTGAACCAGGCCATCGTCACGGGGGCCGGCGGCAACCCATGTGTAGCGATCGATGGCAGCCGGCAGCACGAAGCCGTCGTTGTAGTCCGTGTGCTCGCCGATCAGGTTCACCCGCCCCGGGGCCTGGGCCAGCACGGACGCCGCGTGGCCGTGCTGGCGCCGGTAGGCCGCCAACACCCGTTCGACGATGTCGTTGGAGGCGATTGCGCCAATGGCACTCACGGCACAGGCCTTTCGCGGAAGTGGCGCAGTGGCTGCCCACGCAGCCGCGCTGCCGCTTGTTCAGGCGTGAGATCCCGCTGCGCTTCGGCGAGCATCTCGAAGCCGACCATGAATTTCCGGATCTCCGCAGAGCGCAGCAGCGGGGGGTAGAAGTGCGCATGCAGCTGCCAGTGAGCGACATCACCGACCGACGCGCCCGTGGGTGCGCCGTGCCAACCCATCGAGTACGGAAAGTCGCACTCGAAGAGGTTGTCGTAGCGGGTGGTGATCTGGCCCACGATGTCCGCCAACGAGGCTCTCTGCGAAGCCTGCAGGTCGGGCAGGCGCTGCACGGCGAAGCGCGGCATCAAGAGCACCTCGAACGGCCACTGTGCCCAGTAAGGGACGACGGCGATCCAGTCGTCGTTGCCGGCGACGATGCGCTCGCCTCGCAGAGCTTCCTCCCGGGCCACATGCAGCAGCAGGGGCTCGCCGTGCGTTGCGAACCAGGTGCGCTGGCATTCGTCCTCGCGGGCGGGCAGCTCGGGCAGGAAGTCGCAGGCCCACACCTGGCCATGCGGATGGGGATTGCTGCAGCCCATCAGCGCCCCCTTGTTTTCGAAGACCTGGACCCAGCGCCAGTGGCTCAGTTCGGCGACTTGCTCGCACCAGGTGTCGACCACGGCCTCGCGCTCGGTGGCGGTGAGCTCAGGCAGGGTGCGCCCGTGGTCGGGGGAGAAGCAGATCACGCGACTGGTGCCTTGCGCGGGTTCGCAGGTGAACAGGCTTGCAGATGCCTCGTGCACGGGGTCCGGGACATGGGCCTGGGCCATCAACGCGGGGAAGTCGTTCTCGAAGACCCACGGGCCGACATAGGCCGGATTGCGCTGCCCATTGGCGCGCAGATTGCCAGCGCACAGATAGCAGCCGGGGTCGTGCGGCGGCTTTCGCGTCGTGTCGTTGGCTTCGGTTCTTCCTTCCCAGGGCCGCAGGTTGCGCTGTGGCGATACGAGGACCCACCGGCCGGCGAGGGGATCGAACCGGCGGTGCGAATGCAGGTCGGGATTGAAGGCGACCAGGTCGCCGTCGCTTCGCGGTGAAGCCGGGGCCGCGTCGTTGTCCACGCGGTGATCTTGGTTCATGCGGCCTCCACGGGCCACGCCGCCACACCGCCCGGCGTGAGGTCGCGGCCACCCAACACAAAGCGCACGCCCTCCGGTGCCGGGACCCGCGCCATGCCAGGGCCCCTGTGGACGGCGAAGTGCCAGCCGCCTCGGCGCCGGATGCGCAGTCCCGGGGCCAGGGCGCCGCGCGCCAGCGGCTTCAACCCGGCTTGCCCGGCGGCCGCGGCCAGCCAGTCCTCCAGCGTGTGGTCGTCCACCCGAGACGCATGCGCATGCCACCCGCCGCATTGCAGCCAGGCGGGCCAACCCTCCTCGTCGCGGTCCAGCACGCGGGTGTCGCCAAGCGCTTCGACCAGATCGCGCCACTGCCGAACCTGCCCACCGCTTTGAAGCGGGACGGTTCGGCCCGGTCTCAGCGATTCCACGCCAACCACGCGCATCGGCATCCTGTCGGCCAGTGAGCCCGGAGGCAGCGGTTCGCTCAGGGTCAGCGTCTCGCTCTTGCTGCCGATCCGGGGCCCGCAGACGACGACCGCCCTCGACTGTCGCAGGCGATTCGCGAGTGCCTGGCTGACGTGCAGCGAAGCCGGCAGCACCACCATCGGATAGGCGCCGAGGTCTGCATCCGGCCCGACGAAGTCGACATCCAGTCCGCGGCGGCGCAAGGCGGCGTAGTAGGCGAACACCAGACCGAAGCCCGGCATGTCTGCGCCTTGCGGCTGGACCGCGGCCATCCACAGCGACAGGTAGTCGAGCACGATGGCCACGGGTGCCGGGCGGTTGGCGAGTGACGCCCCTTCGAGTCGCCGCAGTTCGGTGGCCACCTCGGCCACCTCCAGGGCGCCGGTGTCGGGTTCACCGTCCGGGCGGTTCAGGCCGGAGTGCATCTGTTCCTGCCCGTAGGGCAGTTGACGCCAGCGGAAGTAGGACACGAGTTCGGCGCCATGTGCAAACGCTTCCCAGGTCCACGCGCGCACCATGCCGGCCAGCGGCAAGGCATTCCACGGCGCCCAGTTCACGGGGCCGGCCTGCTGCTCCATTACCCACATGCGCCCACGACCGACACCGCGGTACAGGTCGTGGTGAAAGGCGCTCATATCCGGATGCCCGGTGCGTGACCAGAGGGTTCGTTCTTCGTCCGTCAGGAAGGGTGCGATCTCGGTGTGGCCCAAGGGGTAGCTGTCCCACGCGGCGATGTCGAGGTCGCCGGCGACCGCGTGGGCATCGAGGTCGGAGAACAGCCCCATGAAGTTGTGCAGCAAGGCGCGGCCCGGCGCGTGGACACGAAGCAGGTCGACCTGCATGCGGTTGAACCGCTGGACCTCGGATGCCGCAAAGCGCCGCCAGTCCAGGGCGTGGGCCGGCAGGGGATCGGTGGGTTGGCCCACCGGGAAGTCCACCGCGTCGAAGTCCGGCAGTTGCTGGCCCCAGAAGGTGGTGCCCCAGGCCCCGTTCAGGGCCGCGACGGACCCGTATCGGGCACGCAACCAGTCCTTGAAGCCCGCCAGCGCCGCAGGGCTGTAGCTGAACGTGGTGTCGTGGCAGCCGTACTCGTTGTCGATCTGCCAGGCCACGACCGCAGGGTGCTTGCCGTAGCGCTGCGCCATGGCTTCGACGACACGGCGCGCGGCGTGATGAAACGACGGGCTGCTGAAGCAGTAGTGCCGCCGCGAGCCTGAACGCTTCACCTGGCCGCGCGCGTCGATGGGCGCGATGTCGGCGTGCGCCGCCAGCAGCCAGGGCGGCGGCGCGGCCGTGGGCGTCCCCAGCACCACCTGCAAGCCCGCGCCGGCCAGGGTGTCCACCGCTTCGTCCAGCCAGGCCCAGTCGAACTGGCCTGCCGACGGCTCCATGCGGGACCAGGCGAACTCGGCCACACGAACCACGGAAAGCCCCATGGCCCGCATCTGCCGGGCGTCTTCGCGCCACCGCTGCCTGGGCCACTGTTCGGGGTAGTAGCAGACACCCAGGCAAAGCCCGCGAAGATCAGGAGGGTTCAAGTCCAAGCAAGGTAAGTTAAGCGATTAACCTGATTACACCGGAGGCGCGTCCCGCTGTCAATTCCGGTTGTCCGACCCCCGGGGCTTTCACCGATACCGCAGCGCGGAGGCTCGGGTTCTACTAGAAGGATTAAGCGCTTAATCCATGCACTCTCCTGCCCCCACCTCGACAGTCCCTGTCCCGGCAGCACCGGCCGTGCCGGAGACGGGGTACCTGCACCTGGGGCACTACCCGCATCCGACGCGGACCTTTTCGGTCAACAGCCAGCACCTCGAACTCGATGGGCGGCCATGGTTGCCCATCATGGGCGAGTTTCACTACAGCCGCGTCCCGTGCAGCGAATGGGCGCTGGAGCTGGCCAAGCTGCGCGCCGGCGGCGTCCAGGTGGTCGCCAGCTACGTGATCTGGAACCACCACGAAGCGCACGAGCACGACTTGCGGTGGGATGGCCAGCGCGACCTGGCGCGCTTTGTCGAACAGGCCGCCCGCGCCGGCCTGCTGGTGTACCTGCGCCCGGGGCCCTGGGTGCATGCGGAAGTGCGCCTGGGCGGCTTCCCGAACTGGCTCACGGGCCCGGCCCGCTGCAACGACCCGGCCTACCTTGAACGCGTGTCGCGCTGGTACCGGCAGGTGGCGCTGCAGGTGCGCGGCCAGTTGTGGCAAGACGGTGGGCCGGTGATCGGCATCCAGCTCGAAAACGAGTACGGCGCCACCGGCCCCGGCTGTGGCGCAGAGCACATCGCAGAGCTCAAGCGCCTGGCCATCGCAGCCGGCCTGCGCGTGCCGCTGTACACGGTGACGGGCTGGCCGACGCTGGACATCCCGCCGCGCGAGGTGCTGCCGGTGTCGGGCGCCTACGCCGACGGATTCTGGCAAGGCGCGCGGGGGCCGCTGCCGCCCTCGGGCGTGTTCCTGTTCAACACCCAGCGCGTGATCGGCGAGATGGGCAATGTCGACGGCACGCCGGCCACCGACACCATAGACCCTGCCCGCTACCCGTTCTGCCTGGCCGAAGCCGGCGGGGGCATGCACCAGAGCTACCACCGACGGCCGGTGGTGACGGCCGACGACGTGTACGCCACGGCCTTGGTGCAGATCGGCTCGGGCGCCAATCTCTACGGCCACTACATGTACCACGGCGGTACCAACCCGGCGTGCGACACCGGGCCGCTGAACGAATCGCAGGCCACCGGCTACCCCAACGACGTGCCCGAGTGGGGCTACGACTTCCATGCGCCGCTGGGCCAGTACGGTCAGGTGCGCGCGTCGTGGGGGCGCTTGCGACTGCTGCATCAGTTCTGCGCTGCCTTCGGCGAAGAACTGGCCGTGCTGGACGCGCAGCTGCCCGACACCGGGCCCTTCGACCCGGCCGACCTGCGCCAAGCGCGCGTGGCCGTCCGCGCCGCCGGCGCCAGCGCAGCCACGTTGAGCGGCTTCGTCTTTGTCAACCACCACGTGCGCCACCACCCCTTGCCCGACATGCCCGGGCAACGCATCGCGCTGGCCTTGCAAAGCGGCGAAGCGGTGGCATTGCCCACGCGTGGGACTTTTGATCTGCATCCCGGCATGGCGTTCATCTGGCCATTGGGCCAGCGGCTGGGCGCGGCCCGGATGGCCCACGCCACGGTGCAACCGCTGGCGAAGTGGACGGGCCCGCAAGGCGTGACCTGGGTTGGCATGGCGATTCCCGGCTTGGCGGTGGAACTCGTGTTCGACCGCGCGGGTGTGCGCGAAGTCAGCGCACCGGGCGCTGATGTCGCCGAGACCGGAGTGCAGTGGATCGTCAGGCTTGAAGTCGCGCACACCGCCGTGGCGCTGTCGCTCGTGGATACCGAGGGGGCTTGCCACGTCGTGCTGCTGCTGCCCCAGGCCTGGGCAGAACGCTGTGTTCAGGTGCGGTTGGGCGGACAGGATCGCTTGCTGTTCGCCAGCCATGCCGCCACCTGGGATGAAACGGACGACAGCGTGACGCTGCACCGCCCGCTGCACGAGCACGGCTTCGTTCGCGTCTACCCGGCCCATGGCCTGACAGGCCGGCGCGAGGACCTCGGCGTCGCTTGGGCCAGCTGGCACTGGCCCGACGCTGAAGAGACAAGCGCAGGCCCCTGGACCCTGCAACCCCACCAGGACCAAACCGCCGGTGCCCCGCCGCCCTGCGTGTGGGGCCCGCATGTCCCCTGGAGAGAGGGACCCGTGCCCCAGGTTCCTGGCGCAGACGCCTGGGCCCAGGCCGCGAGGTGGACTGTGACTCTGCCCGGGGAACTGCCCGCCTGCGACCGCCTGTGGCTGACCCTGGGGGCCACCTGCGATGTGGCCAGGCTGCGGGTGGACGGCCAGATCGTTGACGACCGTTTCGGCGACGGCACGCCCTGGGTCATCGGCCTGCACCGCTGGCCCCGCAGCGCACGCTTCGAGTTCGAACTGCTGCCTTTGGCCGAAGACGCGCCCATCTTCCTGGAAGCCGGCGCACGCACCCCAGGGGCCGCGCTGCTTTCAGCGACCCTGGTGGCCGAGCGCCACACCACCGTGCGGGTGTGCTGATGGCCGCCGTCGAGCTGCAATCCCTGGGCAAGACCTACGGCAGCACGCCCAGCGTTCACGACGTGTCACTGTCCATTGCCGACGGCGAGTTCTGTGTCTTCGTCGGGCCCAGCGGCTGCGGCAAGTCCACCCTGCTGCGCATGGTCGCCGGCCTGGAGGACATCACCCAGGGCGAGCTGCGCATCGGCGGGCAGCGCGTCAACGAGCTGGCGCCGTCGGAGCGCGATGTCGCCATGGTGTTCCAGAGCTACGCCCTGTACCCGCATCTGGACGTGGCCGAGAACCTGGGCTTCGCGCTGCGCATCGCGCGCACCCCCGCCGCGCAGGCCACCGCCCGCATCGCCGAGGTGGCGCGGCTGCTGCAGATCGACCACCTGCTGCACCGCAAGCCGCGCGAACTGTCTGGCGGCCAACGGCAGCGTGTCGCCATCGGCCGCGCCCTGGTGCGCCGGCCGGGGGTGTTTCTCTTCGACGAGCCGCTGTCGAACCTGGACGCCGCCCTGCGTGAGCAGACCCGGCGCGAGATCGCCCGCCTGCACCGCAGCCAGTCGGCGGCGAGTTCGATCTACGTCACGCACGACCAGGTCGAAGCGATGACACTCGCCGACCGCATGGTGCTCTTGCGCCCCCCCGAAGCAGGCACACTGCAATCCAGCATCGCGCAGGTCGGCGCACCCATGGACCTGTACCACCGACCTTGCAACCTCTTCGTGGCCAGCTTCCTGGGGTCGCCGCGCATGAACTTTCTGCCCTGCCGGGTCGCCACCTGCGGCACCCACGCCGTGGAGCTGGCGCTGGCCGACGGCACCCTCTGGTCGCTGCCCTTGGCGCCTGGCGCGCTGGTGCCCGGCGAGGCGGTCACGCTGGGTATCCGCGCCGAACACCTGTTGCCGGTGCCCGCGCAAGGGCAGTCCGGTTGCCTGCCGGCGCTGGCCGGCCGGGTCGACGCCGTCGAGCGCCTGGGCGACCAGACACTCGTCTTCGCGAACGGCCCTGCCGGCGAACTTGCGTTGCGCGTGGCCGATGGCTTCGCCGTGTCGGTCGGCAGCCCCTTGCACCTGACGGCACACGCAGCCCAGGTGCATGTGTTTGCCGCCGACGGCACGGCCGTGGCCCGGCCTGCGCCGTGCTGAGCCGACGCAGCACGCTGGCCTGTGCGGCACTGGCTTGCCTGCCCGCGCAGGGCAAGGCAGCGCCCGCACTCAGCGTGTGGATCAGCGCCGACAAGGGCTATGAAGGAGTGGCTCAGATGGGTGCCGCCTTCGAACGCGAAACCGGCGTGGCCGTGCGCGTCGAACACCCGGAAAACGGTATCTCGAAGTTCGAGCAGGCGGCCTCGGCGGGCAAGGGGCCTGACGTCTGGATCTGGGCCCACGACCGCGCCGGCAGCTGGGCGCAGTCGGGGCTGATCCGCCCCATCGCGCCGGCGCGGCGTGTGCGCGAGGCCATCTCGCCGCTGGCCTGGTCGGCCTGGCAACTCGGCGGACGCAGCTGGGGCTGGCCGCTGGCCATCGAGAGCGTGGCGCTGATCGTCAACCTCGACCTGGTGCCCGAACCGCCGAAGACCTGGGAGGACGTGATCGCCATCGACAGGCGCCTGCGCGCGCAGGGACGGCGGGCCATCTCCTGGCCTTTCAACGAGTTCTATTACGCCTACGGTCTGGTCAGCGCGGGCGGGGGCTACGCGTTCGCCCGCCGGCCCGACGGCAGCTGGAACGCCAGCGACACCGGTATCAACAACGAAGGCTCGCGCCGCGGCATGGCCTTGCTCAAGCGCCTGGTCGACGAGGGTGTCATCCCGCGCACGACCACCTACGCCGAGAGCGAGGCGGCCATGAACGAAGGCCGCGTTGCGATGACGATCAACGGCCCCTGGGCCTGGAACAACCTGCGCAAGAGCAAGCTGCGGGTAGCGGCTTTTCCCCTGCCCGCACTGGACCATGCCGGCTCCTCACCGGGGCGCCCGATGGTGGGTGTGCCCGGCGCGATGATCACCACCGGCAGCCGCCAACCCGTGCTGGCGGCGGAGTTCATCGAACGCTGGCTGCTGTCGCCCGCCGGTCTGCGCGCCATGCATGCGCATGTGCCCCTGGGCGTGCCGGCAGACCAGGCCTTGCTGGCCGAACTGCGCGCCGGCGACGTGCTGGTGGCCGGCACGCAGGCCGCCGCAGCGCTGGGCGAGCCCATGCCCAACGTGCCCGAGATGGCCCGCTACTGGACGGCGATGAACGCCGCGGTGCAGGGCATCTCACAAGGGCGCGAATCCGTCGATGAGGCGCTGCGGCGCGCTGCGCGCCGCGTGGCCGGTGCGCCCGCCAACGCATCCTGATGGACCTGAGCCGGCTCTCGATCTGGCTGCTGCGCGCGGTGGCCCTGCTCGCGGTGCTGGGCCTGTTGGCACTCGCCCAGCAGATGCTGCGCCTTCGTGAGGCGGCCTGGGCCGTGGCGCTGCTGGCCCTGGCGGGCGCGGTGGTGTGGGTGGCGTTGTCGCGGCGGCTGCAGAGCTGGCGCTATGTGCTGCCGGGCGTGCTGGCGGTGTTGGTGTTCGTGGTGCTGCCGATGGTCTTCACGGTGCTCATCAGCTTCACGAACTACAGCTCGCGCAACCTGCTGTCGTTTGAACGCGCCACAGAGGTGCTTTTGGAGCGCACCGACAGCCAGGGGCTCGGCATGGACTTCGAGCTGCTGCGCGAAGGCGATGCCCTGCACATCCGGCTGGTCGCTGACGACGGCGCGCCCTGGCACGCCGGACCCTTTGCACCGACGACACCACGCGTCGACCTTCGACCCGGACCTGGCCCTGCACGCGGCGCTGTGCTCGCCCCCCGGGAGCTCACCGCCGAGCTACCCTGGCTGTCCAACCTGGACCTGGTGACACCAGACGGGCCGCGCTGGCGGCTTTCCGGGCTGTCGCGCGTGGCCGACCATGCGCCGCGCTACCGCCGGCTGGACGCGCAGCGCATCGAAGACCTGCGCGACGGCAGCACCGTGCAGGCCGATACGGCGGCAGGTTTCTGGCGCGACGCCCAGGGCCGCACGCTCGAGCCCGGGTTCCGCACCACCGTCGGGCTGGCCAACTACACGCGGCTGTTTGGTGACCCCCGCTTCCTGGAGCCCTTCGCCCGCGTCTTCGCCTGGACGGTGAGCTTTGCCGCGCTCAACACCGCCTTCACCTTCGGGCTGGGCCTGTTCTTCGCGGTGGCGCTGTCGTGGCCTGCGCTGAAGGGCCGGCATTTGTACCGCCTGGCGCTGTTCCTGCCCTACGCGGTACCGGCCTTCATATCGATCCCGATCTTCCGCGGCCTGTTCAACGAGAACCTGGGCGAGGTGAACCTGGTGCTCGACCTGCTGTTCGGCATCCGCCCCGGTTGGTTCAGCGACGCGACGCTGGCCCGTTCGATGGTGTTGCTCGTCAACACCTGGCTGGGCTACCCCTACATGATGATCCTGGCCATGGGGCTGATGAAAGCCATTCCCGAAGACCTGTACGAGGCCTCGGCCCTGGCCGGCGCGGGGCCCCTGGACAACCTGCTGCGCATCACGCTGCCGCTGGTGGCGCGGCCGATGGCGCCACTGCTGGTGGCCTCGTTCGCGGCCAACTTCAACAACCTGACGTTGATCGCGCTGTTGACCGAAGGCGCCCCCGACTACCTGGACACCGATGTGCCAGTCGGTGCCACCGACCTGCTGGTCAGCTACACCTACCGCATGGCCTTCAACGACGGCGGGCAGAACTACGCCCTGGCCTGCGCCATCTCGGCGGTGGTGTTCGTCATCGTCGCGGCGCTGGCGATGCTCAACCTGCGGCTGTTCGGCGCGCGGCGCTAACTTCCATATTCTTTCGGGAGTCACCCATGCCCATGGTCCTGAAGTCTTCGCAGCGCTGGCGTGTCTGGGCCTTGCACGCCTTTCTCTTCACGTTCGTCGTGCTGTCGCTCGCGCCGCTGCTGATGATCGTGTCGATTTCGCTGCGCCCGGGCAACTTCGCAGGCGGCAGCCTGATTCCGCGCGAAATCAGCTTCGAGCACTGGCGCTTGGCGCTCGGCCTGCCGGTGTTCGACGCCGACGGCCGGCTGGTGCCGCAGCCCTTCCCGGTGCTGCAGTGGATTTTCAACTCGCTAAAAGTGGCCCTGGTGTCGGCCAGCGTGTGCCTGGTGCTGTCGGTCACCAGCGCCTATGCCTTTGCGCGGCTGCGCTTCGCCGGGCGGGACTTCACGCTCACCGCCATGCTGCTGCTGCAGATGTTCCCGTCGGTGCTGGCGCTGGTGGCCATCTACGCCATCTTCGATCGCCTGGGCGACTGGGTGCCCTGGCTCGGCCTGAACAGCCACTGGAGCCTGGTGCTGGCCTATTCCGGCGCCGTGGCGCAACACATCTGGCTCGTCAAGGGCTACTTCGAGAGCGTGCCGGTCGATCTGGAAGAGGCGGCGGCCGTGGACGGTGCGTCGCGTTGGCAAGCCTTCGTGATGGTGCTGCTGCCGCTGGCGCGCCCGGTGCTGGCGGTGGTGTTCACACTGGCCTTCCTGGGCGCAATGATCGAGTACCCGCTGGCCTCGGTGCTGCTGCATGACGAGCGCCAGCTCACGCTGGCTGTGGGGTCCCGACTCTTTTTGTTCAACCAGCGCTATCTGTGGGGCGACTTCGCGGCCACCGCGTTGCTGGCCGGCATCCCGCTGACGCTGATGTTCATGGGGATGCAACGCTGGCTGGTGAGCGGGCTGACGGCCGGCGGCACCAAGGGATGAACCGCGACGGCGGCGAAGTCCGGCTCGCGAATGCGGCCGGGCTGGAGCTGCGCCTGCTGAGCCACGGCGCCAGCTGGGTGGGCTGCAGTGTCCCGCTGCGGGACGGCACGCGCCGCGAGCTACTGTTGGGCTTCGACACGCTGGACCAACAGCGTGCCAACCGGGCCTATGTCGGCGCGACGGTGGGCCGCTGGGCCAACCGCATCGCCGGGCCGGTGTTGCAGCGCGATGGACGGTCCTGGCCGTTGAGCACAGAACCTGGGCTTGCGCATCAGCTGCACGGCGGCCCGGGAGGCTTTCACCAGCGCGACTGGACCCTGAAGGACCTGGGCGCCGGACACGCGGTCTTCGGCCTTCACTCGCCGGACGGCGACCAAGGATTCCCCGGGGCCCTGGACGTGACGGTGCGCTACGCCCTGGGCAGCGACTTGTCGATCGAGGTGTGTTTCGATGCCGTGCTGCACGGCAACCAGGCCTGCCCGGTCAGCCTGACCAACCACGCCTACTTCCAGCTCGACGGCGCGGCCACGGATGTGCGCCGCCAGCGCCTGCGCGTCGCTGCCGACCAGTACCTGCCCGTTGACGCCATCGGCTTGCCGCAGGGTGGCCTGGCGCCGGTCGCCGGCACGCGTTTCGACTTCCAGCGCGAACGATGCATCGACACCGCGCTGGACCACGCCTGGCTGCTGCAGGGCAACGCGAGCCTGCGCTCGGCCGACGGTCGCGTGACGCTGCACCTGCGGGCATCGATGCCCGCCCTGCAGGTCTACACCGGCGAGTTCCTGCCCGAGGGCACCGGTGGCCGACACCCGCGCTTTGGTGGCATCGCGCTCGAGCCCGGGTGGCTGCCGGACAGTCCGCACCACCCCGAATGGCCCCAGCCTGACTGCTGGGTGGCGCCGGGGCAGCGCTGGCGACACCACATCGCCTACCGCTTCGATGTGCAGACCGGCGCCACGGCCCCGCCGCAGCGGTCTACAGCTCGGCTTGCAGACTGATGGCGTAGCGCTTGTCGTCGACGTAGGTCGCTGCCGGCAGCCGGTAGTCGCTGTAGCTCGTCTTGCGCACCGTGCGCGTCAGGTTGTTGCCTTCGAGCGCCACCTTCAAGCCGGGCTTGATGGCGTAGCTGAGGTAGGCATCCACCACGCCGTAAGCCTTGGCCGTGAGGGGTGTGTACTCGGTGCGGCCGTCGTTGGTGGGGTAGGTGAGGCGGGCACCGCCGTTGTATTCGCTGCGCCAGTTGTAGGCCAGGCGCGCCGAAAATCCGCCGCGGTGGTCATACAGCGCCACGATGTTGGCACTGCGCTTGGACAGGCCCTCCAGCGGTGCCGTGCGGCCCGTCAAGGGGCTGGGTGCCGAGCTGTCGATGAAGGTGGCGTTGGCCTGGATGCCCACGCCAGGCAGGCTCTTGAAGAAGGCCTGGTAGCCCACTTCAAGGCCACGGATGCGGCCGTCTTCGCCGTTGACGGGCGTGGACAACGTGTAAGTTTCGCCGCGCACGACAGCCGAGGCGCTGGAGGTCTGGATGAAGCCCTTCACCTGCTTGTAAAACAGCGCGCCGTAGATGTGGTCGCTTGGCGAGAGGTAGTGCTCCAAGGTGGCGTCGAGCTGGTTGGCGCTGAGCACGCCCAGGTTGGGGTTGCCGCGGAAGCCGGTGCGGTCGTTGACGTTGAGGCTGAGGCTGGGCGTCAGCTGGTCAAAGTTGGGCCTCGTGATCACCCGCGACAGCGCCATGCGTCCGACCAGGTCGCGCTGGATTTCCCAGCGCAGGTTCGCCGAGGGCATCACGTCGGTGTCGCTGCTGCTCACAGCCTGCCGCGCGCCGGCCACATCGCTGTAGCTGCGGTCGATGTCCGTCTTGACCAGGCGCAGGCCGACATTGCCGGTGAGCGAACGCCCGGCCAACGTGGTGTCCAGATCGACCACACCGTAGACGGCCGCACTGCGCTCTTTGTATTCAAACGTCTGGGCGGGGTCGAAGACAGGTACGGTGCGCCCGAATTGCTTGAAGACGGCGTTCGGATCACGCAACCAGCCGGCGTTGTTGACGCCCAGCCACTGTCGCGGCACGCGCCCATCGCCGGCCTTTTGCAGCAAGTCGTTGTACGGGATCAGTCCGACGTAGGGCACATCGGCCAGCGTGAGCGGCCAGAACCCCTTGATGTCGTTGACCTCAGCACTTTCAGCCTTGCGGTCGGACAAGCGCACACCACCGCGCAGCCGGCTGATGAGGCCTTTGGCCACTGAGTGCTCGACGTCCGCCCGCACGGCGGTGTCGCTGCCCTTGTTCTTGATGGCGAAGTACACGGTCTTGTCGGCCCAGTAGTTGGCCGGGTTGCTGAGCTGGGCTTCCGGCGAGTAGGCGCTGGGCAAGGGGGTTGAAAAGTCGTAGACATACGTGGCCGCGTCAGCGTAGGTGCCCAGCCGCACCTCGTTGTACAGGCGCTTGTAGTTGCTGGCGGTGTGGTTGATCTCCGCCTTCAGGCGCGTGGCGTCACTGAGCTTCCACTTGCCGGCCAGGGCGATCTGGCTGGTGCGTGTGTCGTCGTCCGCCACCGCGCTGGAGGTGCTCATGCTCGCACCCCAGAAGCGCCCACTGACGAAGCGACCTTCGGCGTCGGTCGTCACCGGGCCGTTGGGCCAGAGCTGGCCCTGGTTCTTGGCCGCGTCGAAATTCGCCCAGAACGGACTTGCGTAATGGCCGTGGATGTCGGATTCATTCTTCAGCCGCGTCAGGTTCAAGTCGAGCGTGTATTCGGCGGCTGCGTTCGGTCGCCATTGCAGCGACGAGCTCAGTGCGCTGCGGTCGCGCGCGCCGAACTCGTAGGCCAGCCACTGGCCGGTGGGCGCCTGGGTACCTGAACCATTGGCCAGCGCGGCGGGGCCGCCAATGTCCTGGGTGTCGAAGCGGTAGTTGCGCTTCTGTACCGACAGGCTCAGCAGCGCACCGAACTCGCCGGCGTCCAGCTTCCAGCGGTTCGACAACAGCACCGAGCCCTCGGCGTTGGACTTGCCCGTCAGGTCCGCATGCGTGGCCTTCAAGGTGCCGGCCACCTTGCTGCCCGCGAAGTCGAAGGGTCGCCGCGTGCGCATGTCGATGACGCCGCCGATGCCGCCTTCCACCAGGTCGGCGGTGGGCGCCTTGTAGACGTCCACGCCTGCCAGCAGTTCGGCAGGAACGTCCTGGAACGACAGGCCGCGTTCCTTGCCGGCGGTAAAGATGACGCGGCCGTTGAGCAGCGTCTGCGTCTGCTGAAGGCCGCGCACCTGAACGCGGTCGCCCTCGCCGCGGCTGCGCGAAATCTGCACGCCGGTGATGCGCTGCAGCGCCTCGGCCACGTTGGCGTCGGGCAGCTTGCCGATGTCGTCGGCAACGATCGAATCGACGATCTGGTCGGCGTTGCGCTTGATGTCCTGTGCCCTCTCGAGGCTGGCGCGCTGGCCCTTCACGATGACCGTGTCGGTCTGTGAATGGGCTGCATGTCCCGCAACGATGAGGAACGCCGCCAGGGCCATGGCGTGGGGTCGGGGGGCCGGCATCGGGGTGAGTCTCATGGACTTGTCTCCTGGGTGTTTTGGGGGCTAGCGAAAGGTTTCAGCGGCAGGCTTGGGGGGCTGCCGCGCGCAGGGCATTCAGGGCAGGCAGTGCCCTGCCTTCGGTGTCGAACAGGGACTGGTTGGCCCAGCTGTTGCCGTCGCCGGTGCGCCAGCCGGCGCCGGGTACGGCCATCCAGGCGGGTTCCCACCAGAAGACACCCAGGCCGCGGGGCGCCTCGGCGACAGCCTGGACGACGTCGCGCGCGAACTGCGCCTGCCCTTGCGGGCTGGCCGGCCAGCCTGCCTTGACGGCGCGTTCGGCGTTGAACAAGGCCGGGCCACCGCCCGGGTTGTCGGGCCGCCAGCCGTAGGCGGTTTCGGCCAGGATCAAGGGCTTGGCGAAACGCTGCCCCAGCACGGCCAGGGTGGCGCGCAGGCCCGCCAGCGTGTCGTGGAAGTACGGGTACCAGGACAGTCCGATGACGTCGTAATCGAGCTTGGCCGCCTCGAAGCCGCCGTAGACGCATTCCAGCGTCTCGCGGCTCTTGCCGTCACCCGAGAAAGCCACGTGCAGCATCACCGGCGTGAAGCTGCCGCGCTGGGCGTCGAAGTCGCGTACCGCCGCGATGCCGGCCGCGAGCAGGGCGTGGAAGGCATCGACACCGCCGATGCGCTCGTCGGGTTTCTCGCGCCAGGTCTTGCCACTGGGCCACAGCATGCCGCCGTTGATCTCGTTGCCGATCTGCACCATGTGCGGCGGCGTGCCCTGGTCGGCCAGCCGCGCCAGCACCTCGGCGGTGTAGCGCTTCACGGCGTCTTCGAGCGCGGCACCTTCAAGTCGCGCCCAGGCTGCCGGCTTGTCCTGCTTGCCGGGGTCGGCCCAGAAGTCGCTGTAGTGGATGTCGAGCAGCCACTTGAAGCCCTGCGCGCGCAGCCGGCGCGCCAGGGCCAGCGTCGTTTCCAGACCGTTGTCGCCGCCGCCCACCGGGTCGCCGTGGCGCGACACGACACGCCCACCCTCGATGACGTCACTCGCGTTGTACGGGGTGTGCCACAGCCGGAGTCGGGCCCAGTTCAGGCCCGCGTCACGCAACAGATTCAGCGCCGAGGTCGCCTTCCCCTCTTCCGTCTGGAAGCGGGCGCCGCCCTTTTCGACCGCCAGCAGCGACGAGACGTCCGCACCCAGGATGAAGCGGCACGGGCTGCGTGTCTCGGCTGCGGGCGTCTGCGCCGCTGCGGCGCCTGCCGCGGCCAGCACAGGCACCAGCAAAAGCGCCCGACGCTGGCGGTCGGGTGTCTCGAGGGCTGCAAGGGGGTGCATAGGGTTTTGGGTTAAGCGCTTAACTTAGAGCACAGTATCCGACTCAAGAAGAGAGCCCGCATCGGTAGAAGCCCGGTGTCCCGGGGCTTGGCGTTAAACGGTTAACGCGCCTTGGCCGTCGATGCCCGAACGACCAGCCGCGGCACCGAGGTCACGCGCATCGAGGGCGCACTGCCGGGCTCTGCCCGCATATCGTCGAGCAGCATCTGCACGGCCATCGAGGCGGCCTCGGCCGTCGGTACGGCCACGGTGGTGAGTGCCGGGCGCATCTGGTGCGCTAGCTGGATGTCGGTCACGCCCACCACCGACAGATCGCGCGGCACATCGAGACCCAGGTCGCTGGCGGCCTGCAGCACCCCGAACGCCGGCAGATCGTTCGTGGCGAAGATGGCCGTGATGCCGGGCACGGCGGCGAGCAGGCCATGGGCTCCATTGCGGCCGTCGTCGATGCTGTCATGCCCATACCGCAGGTGCGTGCCGGGCAGTCGGACCCCGCCTCGCTCCAGCGTCTCGATGAAGCCCTGCAGACGCCAACGGTGGTTGCCCGACGGCTCGCTGCCGACCACCGCACCGAGCATGCGGTGCCCGAGCTTGAGCAGGTGCTCTGCGGCCAGTACCCCGGCCTGGTAGAAATCGACGGCCACGCAGGGCAAGGGCGGCGGGCTTTGCGGCAGCTCCCACATGCACAGGACGACCGGTACGCCGCGCTGTCGGACCTCGACCAGGGCTTCGGGCTTGACGAGGTCGGCGTTCATCACGATGACCCCTTGGGCCAGCGAGCCGCCGACGGCGTCGAGGTAGGCCTTTTCCTGCACCGGATCGTCGTTCGTGTTGCACACGAGCAGGAAGCAATCGGCGCGGCGCGCCGCGCGCTCCACCTCCAGCGCGAACTCGGGGTAGAAGGGGTTGGCGATGCTGCTCACCATCAGCGCGATGGCCGAGGGACGGCCCTCGGCCAGCGCGCGAGCCATCAAGTTGGGGCGGTAGTTCATCGCCTCTGCGGCGGCCAGCACACGCAGCCGTGTTTCCTCGCTGACCTTGCCGCGCCCGCGCAGTACGTTCGATACGGTGGCGGCGGTAACGCCAGTCAGGCGTGCGAGTTCCGCGAGTGTCGTCATGCCGATATGGTATCGGTCGACGCGAAGCACCCGCGACAGTTGAGGAGCGGCCGCCCGTCCAGCGACCAGGCATGCCGTCGGATCAGCCTTGCGGGCCGAGGTGCGTGGCCATGCGGTTCAGGGCCTCCGCCAGCGCCGGCAAATTGATGCGATCCAGGCAGTCGCGCATGTGTGCCAGCAGCACTCGGTCTGCCTAGGGGCCTGAATTCACAGCGGTACGGCGTCTGCCAGCACGCGCTCGCGCAATGCGGGGTGCAGGCTCGCTTCGGTGACGACATCGATCCGGAGGCGAGTGCACTCGTGCCCGGAGACAGGGTCACCAACAGATCAATGTCGCGGCTGTCGCCGCGGCTGCGGGCCATGGCCCGCAGTTCCACGCGATGAGTTTCTATCAGCGGATGCATCGCAGGCAGTGCAGCCATGCCGGCGTTGAAGGTGGCCATGTAAAGGTGGCCGATGCGCGCCCCAAAAGCCCCAACCACCTGGCAACCACACGGGAATGAGCGTGCGTTCGCACAACGAGGGGAGTTCAAGCGTGGCAGCACTCTCTGGCGCCGAGTTGGCGCTGTGGGTCCCGTCCTGCGTCGAGCCGGGTGAACGCAACCTGGCCGACGGCACCCTGGAAGGCCTGGACCGACGGGCACGTAGACTTGAAACGCACTGTTCTTCCGCCCGCCCCTCCCCTACCCGAGTGACTGGACCGCCATGACGCCAAGTATCCATGTGTGCTTTTTCATCACCCTGGCTGCCGGCCTGCTGGGCCTGTCAGGCTGCACGACGCTCAGCCCCGAGGCGCAGTCCGCAGCGCTCATCGCGCAGGCCGAGGCCGCGATGGGCAGCGCCAGCCTGAAGACCCTGACCGTCACCGGCCGCGGCACCGGCGCGAGCGTGGGCCAGGCCCATGCGCCGGGCATGCACTGGCCCACCTTGCAGCTGCGGGCGCTGTCGCGGTCACTCAACTTCGAGACCACCGGCTTCCGCGAGGAATTCATCCGCAGCCGCAGCGAGCCCCTCGGCGG
>JANNWL010000534.1:0-2864 GCA_031414735.1 Burkholderiales bacterium
CGCGGTGCCAGCCGTGAACCACATGGTGGCCAGCACACGCCGCCCGGCCAGGCCCAGCGGGCTGTGCAGAAGGCGCTGGTCAGCCGCGTCGACGAGGCCGCGATCCAGCCAGGCGCCCTGCACTTCCAGGTGCTGCAGGTACTGGCCGCTGTCGAACTGGTCGCCCGACGCCGGCAGGCCCAGCACCAGCAGGTCCCAGCCCATGGCCTCGGCGCCGGCGGACATCGAGAGTTGCAGCCGGTTTTCGGCGATGCAGCCACGGTGGGCGATGCTTTCCATGGGCAGCCATTCGAGCCGCGCACCCGGTGCAAGGGTGATGCGGGCGGATTGCAGCGCGGTGGCACCTTCGCTGCGGTAGAAGCGCGTGGCGCCGGGGGTGGTCAGCACGGCGTGGGTGCCTTCGTCCAGCCGTGCGTCGAGCTCCAGCACATCACCGCCCACCACGCCGCCCGGCGGGTGCACCAGCACGTGGTGGCAGATGCCCGGCCCTTCCGGGTACAGGCGCTGCAGCACACGCAGCGGGCCGCTGTGGCGGTCCAGCGCCACGGTGCGTTCGCCGTCACGGGTGTAGTGCAGCGACAGGTGAGCGCGCCAGCCGGCAGGCGCGCCGCCGGCGGACGCACCTGGCGATTCACTCACCCTGCGTGCCGCGGTGTGCCCAGCCGGTGGTGCGCCGTTCGATCCAGCTGAACAGCTCGTACATGGCCATGGCCATGGCGCCGATGGTGACCAGGCCGGCGAAGGCCAGCGACATGCGCTGCTGGCTGCCCGCCGTCTGCATCAGGTAGCCGATGCCGGAATCGCCCGCCGTCATCTCGGCCAGCACGGTGCCGACGAAGGCCAGCGTGATGGCGATCTTGAGCGAGCCGTAGAAGTACGGCATCGAGCGCGGCAGGCCGACCTTGACGAGCACGTCCCAGCGCTTGGCGCCCAGCACGCGCAGCACGTCTTCCAGCTCGGGCTCCATGGTGGCCAGGCCGGTGGCGATGTTGACGGTGATGGGGAAGAAGGAGATGAGGAAAGCCGTCAACACCCCGGGCCCGAAGCCGATGCCGAACCACACCACGAGGATGGGCACCACCGCGGCCTTGGGCACCGCGTTGAAAGCCACCAGCAGCGGGTACAACGCGGCATAAGCCATGCGCGAGCTGCCAACCAGAAAGCCCAGCAGCACGCCGACCACGATGGCCAGCGCAAAACCGAGCATGGTGACCCAGAAGGTCTTCCATGCGGCCTCCAGGATGGGGCCGCTGAATTCGCTGAACTGCTGGGCGATCTGCCAGGGGCTGGGGAAGATGTACTCCGGCACTTCGAGTAGCGCCACCACGGCCTGCCACAGCAGCAGCAGGATGGCCAGCAGGACGAAGGGCGACCAGCGCTCGAACGATCGGGACGACTTCATGCGACCCCCGTGGTGTGTTGTGCGACTTGCGGCGACCGGTGCCGGTTCATTGCGGCACCGCCACGCCCGTTTTCCCGTCCTTTTGGCGAATGGCCCCGATGTAGCCGCGCAGCTCGTGCACGATTTCGGTGAACTGCGGCGTGTAGGTGACTTCCAGGTCGCGCGGGCGCGGCAGTTCGATCTCGCGTTTCACGACGAAGCGGCCCGGGCTCTTGCTCATCACGTACACCGTGTCGGCCAGGAAGACGCTCTCGCGCAGGTCGTGCGTGACGAGGATGACGTTGAACTTCTGCGCCGCCTGCAGGTCGCGCAGGATGCACCACAGCTCTTCGCGCGTGAAGGCGTCGAGCGCGCCGAAGGGCTCGTCGAGCAGCAGCATGCGCGGCTCGTGCACCAGGGCGCGGCAGATGCTGGCGCGCTGCTGCATGCCGCCGGACAACTGCCACGGAAACTTGTCTTCATAGCCCGCCAACCCCACGCTGGCCAGCAGCGCGCGCGCCTTCTCGGCGTACTCGCGGCGCTTGGCCTTGAACTGGCTGCGGTAGGGCTCGACGATTTCCAGCGGCAGCAGCACGTTGTCCAGCGTGGTGCGCCAGGGCAGCAGACTGGGCGCCTGGAAGGACATGCCGCTGATCTTCAGCGGCCCGGTGACGGGCTGGCCGTCGATGTGGATGCTGCCTTTGCTGGGCATCTTCAGGCCCGTGGTCAGCTTCATGAAGGTGCTCTTGCCGCAGCCCGAGGGGCCGACGATGGCGATGAATTCGCCTTCGTCGACCTTCAGCGAGATGTCCTCCACGGCGAAGTGGCCGCGCGCCAGCAGCTCGTCGTTGTAGGCCAGCCAGACGTTGCTGAAGTCGACGAAGTGCTGGGTGTTGTTCATGGCTTGCTTATGGCTGGATCAGGGCTTGAGACGGGCGGTCTGGATCAGTTCAGCAAAGGCACGTTGATAGATCTCGGGGGTGTCCCGGTGCATCCAGCTGTGCGAGCCCCCGGGCACCTCGACCCAGCGCACGCCGGGCGGGGCGGCGTCGCGCAGGCGCCGCCCCAGCACGATGGGCACGGTGCGGTCGGCGTCCCCATGCAGCATGAGGATGGGCGCATCGACGCGGCCGATCTTGGCCAGCGAGTTGAACTCCAGCGTGGTCAACGCGGCCGCCACACGGCCCAGGAAGCCGGCTTCTGCGGCGATGTCGGGCATGCGCGTGAAGGCAGCTTCCAGCGCCAGCGCGGCATAGTCGTCGCCATGACGAAGGCTGCTGGCCAACGTGACGGCCACGGCGGTGCCCATCGAGTGGCCGAAGATCACGCGCCGCCCGGGCACCGGCTGGCGGCGCTGCAACTCGGCCCAGGCGAGAAGCGCGTCGGCGTTGATGGTGGCTTCTGTCGGCACGGTGGGCGTGCTGTCGCCCCAGCCGCGGTAGTCCACCGCCAGGATGGCAAAGCCGGCCTCGCGCAGCGCGTT
>JANNWL010000535.1:0-2504 GCA_031414735.1 Burkholderiales bacterium
CGCGATGGTCGCGCAGTTCGGCCGCGCCACGGTGGATGCCTACATGCGCCATGTGCAAGACAACGCCGAAGAGTCGGTGCGGCGCGTGATCACGAAGCTGAAGGACGGTGCGTTCACGTTGCCGCTCGACAACGGCGCACAGATCAGCGTGGCGATCCGCGTGAACGCGGCGGCGCGCACGGCGCAGATCGACTTCACCGGCACGTCGGCGCAGCTGGCCAACAACTTCAACGCGCCGACCGCGGTGTGCATGGCCGCTGTGCTCTACGTGTTCCGCACGCTGGTGAACGACGACATTCCGCTCAACGCCGGCTGCCTGAAGCCGCTCGAAGTGATCATCCCCGAAGGCTCGATGTTGAACCCGCACCCGCCGGCTTCCGTCGTTGCGGGCAACGTCGAAACCTCCACCTGCATCACCAACGCGCTCTACGGCGCGCTCGGGGCCATGGCGGCCGGCCAGTGCACGATGAACAACTTCACCTTCGGCAACGCGCGTTACCAATACTACGAGACGATCTCCGGCGGCAGCGGTGCGGGCCCGGACTTCGACGGCACCTCGGTCGTGCAGACCCACATGACCAACTCGCGCCTCACCGACCCCGAGGTGCTGGAGTTTCGCTTTCCCGTGCGTCTTGAAAGTTATGCCATCCGCGCCGGCAGCGGCGGCGCAGGGCAATGGAAGGGCGGCGACGGTGGCGTGCGCCGCGTGCGCTTCCTCGAAGCCATGACGGCGAGCATCCTGTCCAACGGCCGCACTGTGCCGGCCTTCGGCATGGCCGGCGGCCAGGCCGGGGCGCTGGGTATCAACCGCATCGAGCGCCAGGGTGGCGCGGTGGAGACGCTGGCCCACATCGGCAGTGCGGCGATGCAGCCGGGTGATGTGTTCGTGGTGGAGACGCCGGGCGGCGGCGGGTACGGCAAGGCGACGTAACGGACTATTCGGCTGGCGGTACGTCTTCCCAAAGCGTTTCGGCACTGACGATGAGTTCGATGCTGGCAAGCACCAGGGCCTGGCCCGGCTCGAATGGGTGCAAGACCCAAAGGTCGTCGTCACCCTTGCGGTACACGTCGCAGCGCCGCGAACGCGGATCAACCAGTGCGTATTCGCGCAGGGTCGCAATCCTTCGGTACGCCGCAAACTTCTCGCCGCGGTCGTAAGCGGCGGTGCTGGGCGACAGCACTTCAACGGCCAGCACAGGCTCACGCTTGACCAATCTGCTGGCGGCATCCGCGGCGCTGCAGGTGACCATCACATTCGGGTAGAAGAAGCTGTCCGAAGCCTCGACCTGGAGCTTGACCTCCGAGATCAGCACCTTGCACGGCGTTCCACGCAACTGCGCGCGGGCCGCGCTGGCAATATTGAGCGTGACAAAGGCGTTGCCGTCTTCGCCACCGGCCATCGCAAACACCTCGCCGCGCACGAACTCGTGCCTGACGGTCTGCGTCCGATCCCAGACCATGAACTCCTCGGCGCTCATCCTCACGTCGACCGCTGCATGCCCCATGACACCTCCCAAAAACCAGAATCTTTGCGCAGTGTAGGCCTTGGCAGACAGCGGGCTGAGGGCGTGCCGATGGCCCATGCCGATTCCTGTAAGGTCGCCGAAACCGGCCCGACCGATCCAGTCATTGGAGAACTGAGTGAACAAAAACAAGCTGCTGTTGCTGATGGGCCTGGCCGCTGCTGTGGTGGCCTTCTTCGTGCTGGACCTGCAGCGCTACTTCAGCCTGGACTACATCAAGGGCGCCCAGGCCGATTTCGCGGCGCTGTACGCGCAGCGGCCGGTGCAGGTCATCGCCGTGTTCTTCGCCGCCTACGTGGCCGTGACGGCGCTGTCGCTGCCGGGGGCTGCCATCATGACGCTGCTGGGCGGGGCCATCTTTGGCCTCGTGGCAGGCACAGTCATCGTGTCCTTCGCGTCCAGCCTGGGCGCCACCCTGGCCATGCTGTTCGCGCGCTATGTGCTGCGCGACGGTGTCAAGGCGCGTTTCGGTGCGCGCCTGGCCGACATCGACAGGGGCGTCGAGCGCGAAGGGGCGTTCTACCTCTTCACGCTGCGCCTGGTGCCGGTGTTCCCGTTCTTCGTCATCAACCTGCTCATGGGCCTGACGAAGATGAAGGCCGCCACGTTCTATGGCGTGAGCCAGCTCGGCATGCTGGCCGGCACGGTGGTGTACGTGTATGCCGGCACGCAGCTGGCGCAGATCAGTTCGCTCAAGGGCATCGTCAGCCCCGGGCTGGCCACGGCGCTGGTGCTGCTGGGGGTGTTCCCGCTGCTGGCCAAGAAGGCCGTCGATGCCGTGAAGGCGCGGCGCGTCTACGCACCCTGGGCCGGCAAGAAGCCGCGCAGTTTCGACCGCAACATGGTCGTCATCGGCGCGGGTGCTGCCGGGCTGGTGACGAGCTACATCGCCGCCGCCGTCAAGGCCAAGGTGACCTTGATCGAAGGCCACAAGATGGGTGGCGACTGCCTCAACTACGGCTGCGTGCCGAGCAAGGCGCT
>JANNWL010000536.1:0-7428 GCA_031414735.1 Burkholderiales bacterium
ATGCCGGTGAAGATGCCCTCCTTCTGCGCCAGCTCCTTGCTCCAGTGCATGGCCTCGGCGCCGGTGATCTGGATGACCTGGTGGATGACCCCCGAACTGACGGCCTCGCCTGCGAGCTTGGGCACGAAGTCGGGGCTCCAGCCCTGCAGCGGGTGCGGCTTCCACGAGGCGTTGGGCTTGACGGGCGTGCCGTCGGCGTGGCGTTCCTGCACGGCGCCGTCGCTGAGCATGGGCGCATCGGCGGGCTCGCAGACCATGATCTTGGTGTCGGGCCGCTCGGCCGCCAGCACACGCGACACGCCCAGCAGCGTGCCGCCCGTGCCGAAGGCCGTGACCCAGTAGTCCAGCCGCCGGCCGGCGAAGTCGTCGACGATCTCGCGCGCCGTGGTGCGGCTGTGGATGTCGGCATTCGCCGGGTTCTCGAACTGGCGCGTCATGAACCAGCCATGCGCCTCGGCCAGCTCGGTGGCCTTCCTGACCATGCCCAGCGCGCGCTCGGCGGCGGGCGTGAGCACGACCCGGGCACCCAGGAAACGCATCAGCTTGCGGCGCTCGACGCTGAAACTCTCGGCCATGGTGATGACCAGCGGGTAGCCCTTCTGCGCGCAGACCATCGCCAGGCCGATGCCGGTGTTGCCGCTGGTGGCCTCGACCACAGTCTGCCCCGGTTTCAGCGCGCCGCTGCGCTCGGCGTCCTCGATCACGCCCAGCGCCAGGCGGTCCTTGACCGAGCCCAGCGGGTTGGCCGCCTCGACCTTGACGTACAGGTCGACGCCTGCAGGCGCGAGGCGGTTGATCTTCACGACGGGCGTGTGGCCGATGGTGTCGAGGATGCTGGCGTGAATGGTCATGAGGAAGTCTCCGGTGGCTGCGGGTCACAGGGCTGCGCCCCGGAATGAGTGTGGGGCGCGCGTGGGCTACCCCCCGCAGGATAGCCGCGCACCGGACCGGTCGTGAAGACGCCATCCTGGGCGCTGGCCCATACTCTGCGGCCTCACCGATGCCTGAAAGCGCCACCCCATGACAGAGCAGCGCCAGCGCATCGCCATCGTCGGTGGCAACTTCGCCGGCCTCACGGCCGCGATCAAGCTGTCGCGTCGCCATGCGGTGACGGTCATCGACCCGTCCAGGCACTTCGAGTGGGCGCCCGGCCTCCACGAGATCCTGTCAAGTGTGAAAACGCCCCAGGGGCTGCGTCTGGACCGCGCCGCCATCGTCAAGCAGGCCGGGCACCGCTTCCTGCGCGACCGCGTGACCGTGCTGGAGCCGGCGCAGGGCCGGTTGCTCACGGCCGGCGGCCACGAACTGAAGTTCGATGCCTGCATCGTGGCGGTGGGAGCGTTGTGGAACACGCACCACGTGCCGGGCGTGGCGCGCCACGCGATGCCCTTCCGCAGCATCGCCGACGGCCTGGCGATCGAGCAGCGGCTGCACAAGCTCAAGCAGCAGGGCACCGCTCTGCGCATCGTGATCGCCGGCGGCGGCCTTGCGGGCATCGAGGCGCTGGGCGAGATCCTGCGCCGCCACCGTGACGATGCCGGCCTGTCCATCGAGCTGGTCGAGGCCGGCGCCCGGCTGCTGCCGGGCCTGCCGGCGTCACTGGATGCCGACCTGCGGCGCCTGTGCGAACCGTTCGCAGTGAGCTTCCGACCCAAGACGACGATCGCCAGCGTGTCGGCCAAGGGCGTGCGCCTGGCCGGCGGCACGCGGCTGCGTTGCGAGCTCACGCTGTGGACGGCCGGGCTGGCACCGCCTGCGCTGCTGCGCGAATCGGGCCTGGCGCCGCCACCGCAGGTCTGGGCAGACGTGCACCCGACGCTGCAGAGCCGCCACTTCGACAACGTCTTCGCCGTCGGCGATGCGGCGCAGCTGCCGCAGGCCGTCGGCAAGCAGGCCTACAACGCCATCGACATGGGCGCGCTCGCCGCAGCCAATGTCGCGCGCTGGCTCGGCGGGCGCCCGCTCAAGCCTTTCAAGCCGGCACCCAAGCCAGTGCTGATCGCCTTCGGCGACCTGCAGACCTACCTGGTCGCGGGCCGCACCGTGGTCGCCAGCAAGGCGCTGGCAGGCGCCAAGGAAGCCGTCTACCAGGTGTTCATGGCGCAGACGGCCCCCGGCAACCTGCTGACCTCGCTACCGGCCGTCGCCGGCCGCCTGTGGCAGGGCTGGCGGCAGCTGGCGCTGCCACAGTTGATGTCGCTGGCCGACTTCAGGGATCTGCCCGATTTCAGGGCCGTCAGGCTGCTGTAGGCGGCGGTGACGCACTTCTTGGTAGGCCGTGTTGGGCTCGAACCAACGACCAAAGGATTATGAGTCCTCTGCTCTGACCAACTGAGCTAACGGCCCCCTGAGGAAAGCACGATTCTAGGATCGGTTCGGCCCCGCTACTTGGCCCGTCACTTCGCAGACAACGCGTTGCCCACCAGCCGCGCCGTGATGTCGACGATCTGGATCATGCGGTCGTAGGCCATGCGCGTCGGGCCGATGACGCCCAGCGTGCCGACGATGCGGCCGTCGACCTCGTACGGCGCAGTCACGACCGACAGTTCCTCGAACGGCACGACCTGGCTCTCGCCGCCGATGTAGATGCGCACGCCCTCGGCGCGGCTGCTCACATCCAGCAGGCGCATCAGTTCGGTCTTTTGCTCGAACACGTCGAACAGGCGGCGCAGGCTGCCCATGTCGTTGCCGAAGTCCTGCATGCCCAGCAGGTTGCGCTCGCCCGAGACCACCACCGTCTCGGCGCTGCCGGCCATCGCCTCGCCGGCCTTCACGGCCGCCTGCATCAGGGCCGCGATCTCTCCGCGCAAGGCCTCGACTTCGTGCTTGATCCGCTCGCGCACTTCTTCGAGCGTCAACCCGGCGTAGTGGGCGTTGAGGTAGTTGGTGGCCTCGACGAGTTCGCCCTGTGCGAAATCTCGCGCCGTGAAGATGACGCGGTTCTGTACGTCGCCGTCGGGCGCCACGATGATGACCAGCACGCGCCGCTCGCCCAGGCGCAGGAACTCGATGTGGTGGAACACGCTGGCCTTGCGCGGCGCGGTGACGACGCCGACAAAGCTGGACAGGCTGGACAGCAGCGAGGCTGCCTGCGCGATCACGCGCTGCGGCTGGTCAGGGTGCAGTTGCTCGCGCGCGGCGGCCATGTCGGGGGACACACTGTTCAGGTCCAGTGGCCGCGCGGTGAGCATGGTGTCGACAAACAACCGGTAGCCGCGCGCCGTCGGGATGCGACCGGCGCTGGTGTGCGGGCTGGCGATGAGACCCAGCTCTTCCAGGTCGGCCATGACATTGCGTATGGTGGCCGGCGACAGCTCCAGCCCCGACGCACGCGACAGCGTGCGCGACCCGACCGGCGTACCGTCGGCGATGTAGCGCTCCACCAGGGCCTTGAGCAGGGTTCTTGCGCGGTCATCGAGCATGGGTTTCATTGTACGGAGCGCCCCGCCAACAGCGGGGAACCGACACCTTTTCGCGCAGGCCCCTATGGTGTAATCGAACACATGCCTTCCGGCTTCAAGCACGCTGCCATCGTTGGCAAGTACCAGGCACGGGGCATCCGCCCGGTGCTGGAAGAGATCGCCCATTTCATGGTGGGCCAGGGCCTGGAGGTCTCGTTCGAGCGCGACACCGCAAACGCGACCGGCGTGGTGGACTTCGAGACCCTGACGCTGGCCGAGTTGGGCCAGCGCTGCGACCTGGCGGTGGTGGTGGGCGGCGACGGCACCATGCTGGGCATTGCGCGCGAACTGGCGCGCCACAACCTGCCGCTGGTGGGCATCAACCAGGGGCGGCTGGGCTTCATCACCGACATCCCGCTGGGCCAGTACAAGGAAGCGCTGGCGCCGATGATTGCCGGCGACTTTGAGGAAGAGCAGCGCGCCATGCTCGAAGGCGAGGTCTGGCGCGACGGCGAGATCATCCACCAGGGCCTGTCGATGAACGACGTGGTGGTCAGCCGCGGCGCCACCGCCAGCATGGTCGAGTTGCGGGTCGATGTCGGCGACGACTTCGTCGCCAACATGCGCGCCGACGGCCTCATCATGGCCACGCCCACGGGCAGCACGGCCTACGCCTTGTCGGCCGGCGGGCCCATCCTGCATCCGGGCATCGGCGGCTGGGTGATGGTGCCGATCGCGTCGCACACCTTGTCCAACCGGCCCATCGTGCTGCCTGACAACGTCGAGGTGCGCATCGGCATCGTTGCCGGCAAGGACGTGTCGGCAAACTTCGACATGCACAACCTGGCCAGCCTGCTGCATGGCGACCAGGTCCATGTCCGGCGGTCGAGCTTCCGCGTGCGTTTCCTGCACCCGCGGGGCTGGAGCTACTACGCCACGCTGCGGCGCAAGCTGCGCTGGTACGAGGGCACGAGCTGATGTTGCGGCGCCTGCATCTGCGCGACGTGGTCATCGTCGACAAGCTTGAGGTCGAACTCGGCGCCGGCTTCACCGTGCTCACGGGCGAGACGGGGGCCGGCAAGTCGATCCTGGTCGACGCGCTGCAGCTGGCCCTGGGCCAGCGCGCGGATGCCAGCCTGGTGCGCGAAGGCGCCAACCGCGCCGAGGTGAGCGCGGAATTTGACACCCCGCCCATCCTGCTGCCCTGGCTGGAAGCCGCGGGCTTCGCTTGTGACGACACCCTGCTGCTGCGCCGCACGGTGGATGCGCAAGGCAAGAGCCGCGCCTGGATCAACGGCAGCCCGGCCACCGTGGGCCAGCTGCGCGAGGCCGCAGACAGCTTGGTCGATATCCACGGCCAGCACGCCTGGCAGAGCCTGACCCGGCCAGCCGCCGTGCGCGCCTTGCTCGACGAGCAGGCGGGTCTGGACCCCCAGCCGTTGCGCGTGGCCTGGCTGGCCTGGCGCGACGCGCTGGTCCGCCTGGACGCCGCCCGCACACAGCGCGACACGGGCGAGCGTGAGCGCGAACGCCTGGCCTGGCAGATTGCCGAGCTGGACAAGCTGGCCCCGGGCGCGGACGAATGGGAGGCGCTTAACGCCGAACAGCAACGCCTGGCGCACGCACAGGCCCTGCTCGACGGCGGCCGCGCCGCGCTGGCGGCCTTGTCGGACGACGACATCAACGCCGACCTGCTGACCACGCGGGCCGTCGATGCCTTGCAGGACGTGTCGCGCTTCGACCCCGAGTTGCAGGCCGTGGCCGAGGTGCTGCGCAGCGCCCAGGCGCAGATCGAGGACGCCGCCCACACCTTGAGCGCCTACCTGGGCCGGCGCGAGCCGAGCCCCGAGCGGCTGGCGCAGACAGACGAGCGGCTGGGCGCCTGGATCGGCCTGGCGCGGCGCTACCGCCGCGGCCCTGCGGAACTGCCCGGCTTGCTCGAAGGCTGGCGCGCCGAGTTGCGCAGCCTGGACGCGGCGGCCGACCTGGAGACGCTGGAGCAGCAGGCCGCCCACGCGCAGTCAGCCTGGGCACGCGAGGCCCAGGTCGTGAGCCGGGCGCGTCGTAAAGCGACCGCGCCGCTGGCCGACGCCGTCACCCAGGCGATGCAGCAACTGGGCATGGCCGGCGGCCGCTTCGAGGTGGCCCTGCTGACGCAGGACGAGCCCCAGGCTTGGGGCATGGAAGGTGTCGAGTTCCGCGTCGCCGGACATGCCGGCAGCACGCCGCGCGCGCTGGGCAAGGTGGCTTCGGGCGGCGAGTTGTCACGCCTGGCGCTGGCCATAGCCGTCACCGCGGCACAGGGCCGCGGCAGCGCGGGCGCGGTGCCCACACTGATCTTCGACGAGATCGACGCCGGCGTCGGCGGCACCGTGGCCGACAGCGTGGGTCGGCTGATGAAGCAGCTGGGAGGGTCGGCCCAGGTCCTGGCCGTGACGCACCTGGCGCAGGTCGCGGCGTGCGCCGACGGGCACTTCGTCGTGAGCAAGGCCTTGCAGGGCACGCAGACAGTCAGCGCAGTGACGGCAGTGGCCGGCGAGGCGCGGGTGGCCGAGATCGCGCGCATGTTGGGCGGCGAGCGGTTGTCGACGACCAGCCGGGCGCATGCCCAGGCGCTGTTGAGTGGCCATGCCGGCCCGGCCGCTCCCACACTCGCCAAGAGCCGCAAGCCGCAGGCCACCAAGGAGGGCTTGAAGTGAGTGAGTGGATGCCGCTGGACGCACGCACTGGCAACGAGGTCATCCTGGTGACCGGCATTTCGGGCTCTGGCAAGTCGGTGGCCTTGCATGCGCTTGAGGACGCGGGCTACTTTTGCGTCGACAACCTGCCGCCCGAGCTGCTGCGCGAATTCATCCGCCTGGAGCATGAACGCTTCACTCACCGGGTGGCGGCGGCGGTGGACGTGCGCACGGCCGCGTCGCTGCCCTACCTGGTACCGCTCATCCGCGACCTGCGCCGCGAGGGCGTGCGCATACGGTCGATCTTTCTCGACGCCAGCAACGACGCACTGATGCGTCGCTACTCAGAAACGCGGCGCCCGCACCCGCTGAGCACCCATGCCGACGGCGGCAGCGCAGCGCCCGCGCTGGTCGAGGCCATCGAGCAGGAGCGCACCCTGCTGGCCGAATTGCGCGAGGTCTCGACCGTGATGGACACCAGCCAGCTGCGCCCGGCGCTGCTGCGCAGCTGGGTGCGCTCGCTGGTGGGTGCCCGAGAGGCGATGCTGACGCTGGTGTTCGAGTCTTTCGCCTACAAGCATGGCGTGCCGCTGGATGCCGATTACGTGTTCGACATGCGCGCGTTGCCCAACCCGTTCTACGTGCGTGAATTGCGCCCGCTGACTGGGCGCGATGCGCCCGTGGCCGCCTACCTGGACGCCCAGCCCGAGGTCGCCGAGATGCTGGAGCAGATCCAGACCTTTCTGCAGCGCTGGTTGCCTGCCTTCCAAGACAATGAGCGCAGTTACCTTACCGTGGCCCTGGGTTGCACGGGCGGCCAGCACCGCTCGGTCTACTCGGCGCAATGGCTGGCGCGCCAGTTCGAGAGCCGCCACGCCACCCTGGTGCGCCACCGCGAGCTGGACGCCCGCTAGCCACTTGATCGGTCCTGCCCCTTGTCGACGCTGCCCAACCCCTTGCCGCTGTTCCCGCTGAAGACGGTGCTGTTCCCCGGCGCCTTGCTCGGCTTGAAGGTGTTCGAAACGCGCTACCTCGACCTGATGTCCGAGTGCCTGCGCCAGGGCACGCCCTTTGGCGTGGTGTGCCTGCGTCAGGGCGCTGAGGCCGGCCGCAGCCGCGCCAGCGAGGCGCCGACGCAGCTTGAAGACGTGGGCGTGCTGGTGCGCATCGACGACATCGACGCCGAACAGGCCGGCATCCTCAGCGTGCGCTGCACCGGCACGCAGCGCTTCCGCCGCGTGGGCTCGCCGGGCCAGCGCGAGAACGGCCTGTGGCACAGCCAGGCCGAGCTGGTGGCTGACGACCCGCCGCGCGCTCCCGGGCCGGCCGTGGCCAGCACCGTCGCCGCC